>CAZLBF010000040.1:0-41441 GCA_964557495.1 uncultured Myxococcales bacterium
GGCTTCGGCACGCACATCTGCGATGTCGAGGTCGATCCCGACACCGGCCGCGTCGACGTGATCCGGTACACCTCGGTCCAGGACGCCGGCCGTGCGATCCACCCGAGCTACGTCGAGGGACAGATGCAGGGGGGCGCGGCCCAGGGGATCGGCTGGGCGCTCAACGAGGAGTACGTGTACGACGAGCAGGGAAAGCTCGAGAACGCCGGCTTCCTCGACTATCGAATGCCGGTCGCATCGGACCTGCCGATGATCGAGACCGTGATCGTCGAGGTGCCGAATCCCAGGCATCCCTACGGCGTTCGCGGCGTCGGCGAGGTGCCGATCGTTCCGCCGCTCGCCGCGGTGGCGAACGCGATCGAAGACGCGGTCGGCGTTCGCGTGCGCGACCTGCCCATCTCACCGCCCCGCCTGCTCGAGGCGCTCCAGGCAAAGCCCTGAGGGGGTCGCTTGGCGACCGTATTCATCCCGTCGGGACTCCGCGCGCTGACCGCCGGGGAGACCCGGGTGGAGATCGACGCGCGCGACGTCCGCGAGCTGATCACTCGCCTCGACGAACGCTACCCCGGATTTCGAGAGCAGCTCGGCAACGCCGTCGCGGTAGCCATCGACGGCGAGATCATCCAGGACCCCCTGCTCGAGCCGGTCGAGCCGGGGAGCGAGGTTCACTTCATGCCGCCCATCTCGGGCGGGTGAACGGTCAGTCGAAACCCCGAAGGAGGTGCGATGCTCCCGATCGACAACATCGTCGTTCCGGTGGACTTCTCGGAGCACTCGCGTCGGGCTCTGGCTGACGCGATCGAGCTGGCGCAGCAGTTCGGCGCCAGGCTCCACCTGGTTCACGCTTCGGACCTGCCCGAGAAGATCCCGCTCGCCGACGAGTGGTGTCAGGCCATGAAGGAGGAGATCGCCCGGGCTCTCGAGACCCGTGTGGATCTGGCCAGGGAGGCGGGCGTGTCGGCCGAGATCCACCTGGCGGACGGGCAGCCGTGGCAGGCGATCGTGAGCCTGGCGGACGAGGTGGGCGCCAACCTGATCGTGATGGGGTCGCACGGGCGAACCGGGATCAGCCATGCATTCCTAGGCAGTGTCGCGGAGCGGACGCTTCGCACGGCAAGCTGCCCGGTTCTCGTCGTCAAGCCGGACGAGAGCTAGGCGCGCCGAGCGCGTCCCTACTCGACGAGACGGACGGAGTAGCGCTCCATGCCGGCGGCGCTGCGCAGGTCGTCGAATGCGAACTCGGTGAGCTCGATGAAGCCGTGCAGGTCGGGCAGCTGCTCCCAGTCCGCGTTGAACCCCCAGTACAGCTTGCCGTCGTAGCTGAACAGCGCGATCCCGAGTCCGAGGCGCCCCGTGATCGGCACGCTCGGGAACAGGTCCGTGAGCCTCGCACCCAGCATGAAGAGCGGGATCTGGGGCCCTGGCACGTTGGTGACCACCATGTTGAAGGGAAGCCGGCGCTGCACGAGGGCGCGGGCCCCGAAGGAGACCAGGCGGGGGGAGATCCAGTCCCCGAGCTGCGTCACCAGATCGGCCGCCGAGGCCTGGTTGGTTCGCTTGAAGCCGCTGATCTGCTCGGCGATCCGCGCGAACCGGATGCGCGCGTCGGGCTCCCCGATCGGAAGGTCGACGATCCAGGCGGAGATCTGGTTTCCCATCTGCCCCCGCTCGGCGTCCGGCCGCAGGCTGACCGGCGCCAGCACGCGGAAGTCGATGCTGGCGGGGTCCACGCTCCGCTGGATCATGAACGAGCGAACCGCGCCGGCCACCGTCGCGAGCACCACGTCGTTGAGCGTGCCGCCGAGCTCCTTGGCGATCCGCTTGGCCTCGTCGAGCTCCATCGTGAACCAGTCGAAGCGCCGGTGTGAGCCGATCGGCTGGTTGAGGGGCGTCTCCGAGGGGGGGCGGATCACCTTGCCGACCGTGTCGGCCATGGCGCGCATGCGCGTGCGGAGACCCTCCCGGATGTTCTCCGCCTCGCGCGCGAAGGCGCTCGACTGGCGCACGGCCTCGAACGGGAGAGCCGCGCGCCGCCGGATCTCGTGGCGGATCAGCTCCCAGTCGGAGGGCGCGCGACGCGGGGCGAAGGGAGGCATCTGGGGGATCTCGTCGTCTTGCGTGGTCCGGAGCAGGATCGACAGGAGATCCGCGCCCGCCATGCCGTCGGCCATGGAGTGGTGGATCTTGCTGATGACCGCGAAGCGATCTCCCTCGAGCCCCTCGACCACCCAGTTCTCCCAGAGCGGCTTCGAGTGGTCGAGGTTCTGCGACATGATGCGCGCGGACAGCCGCTTGAGCTGCCTCACCGTGCCCGGCTTGGGCAGGCTCGTGTGCCGGATGTGGTAGTGCGCGTTGAACCCCACGTCGTCCACCCAGATCGGGTGATTCTCGAACGGGATCCAGCTGAGCTTCTGGCGGTAGCGCGGGACCCGATGCAGAACCGCCTCGGTCGCCTCGACGAGCCGATCGAAGTCGATCCCACCGTCCGGTAGCCGGAGGGGCTCGGCCTCGAACATCAGGACCGACGCCATGTGGAGATAGCTGTTCGGGTCCTCGAGCATGAGGAACGAGCTATCGAGGGAGGTCAGCCGATCGTAGGCGTAGGGGGACATGGCCTAACCAGTTTGGATTATGCACGACGCGTGCCCGCGAAACAATGCAGCGGGCTGCGTATCGCGACACCTCGATGTGCAAGGCTGACTCAGTCAGCGTGACGATTCGCCACCCGAGCAGCTGAGCCGGTACGGCTCGGGAGTCAGTGAATCCTGACCAGGAACTCGGCAGTGCGCGAGATCGACGTGTCCGTCGCGATGACGCGCCGCTCCACACGATAGATGCCCGGCGTCAACCACTCGGCGGGGGGCTTCATGGCGACGTGCTCGGCTCCGGCGTCGACCGCGAAGCGCTGCCGGATCTCGCGCGTCCCGTCGCTGCTCGCGATGCGGATCTCGACGACGTCCCGGGGACCGACTTCCGCGGGCAGCGGAACGGCGAGGGAGCCGGCGGCCGCGTCGAAGCGCAGCGTCTGAGGCAGGGCCGCTCTCGGGCCGCCGGACTCGAGTGAGTAGCGGTACGTCGGACTCACATCCGCCTTGCCGCCCTCGGGCGGGGCCACCGGCTCGAACTGCAGCGCCCACGCGGGCTCGCGCAGCTCGAGCGGCGCCTCCCGCTTCTCGGGCTCCGCTGCGGGCGCGAGCCGGTCGGCGGCCGCCAGGTCGGACTCCGCCGGTGCGCGCAGGCCCTCCACCGCTTCCGCGGCGGCGATGGCCCCCATCGCCTTGACCTTCGACTCCGGCTCGGGCTGCGCCCGGCTCTGCTTCGCGAGCCGGTCCTTGTCGGCGCGCCCGCGTAGCGGTGCACTCGCCTGCGGAGCGGGTGCCTCGGGCGCGGGCTTGTAGCGTGAGTCGAGCAGCCCCGGACGCGGTAGCTCCTCGGCTTCGGCCGGAGCCGCGCCCTCGGCACCGGAGCGGCGCGACGGCTCCGCAGCCGGGCGCTGCAGGCGAGCGGGCTCGTCGAGCGCGCTCTCCGTGCGGAGGGCCGATGGTTCCGGGAGCGATCCGAGGTCGAGGAGCACCCAGCGCGCCGTCGGGTAGAGGAGCGCGAGCGCGATCGCGTAGGCGAAGGCGGGGTGCAGGACCAGACCGCGCAGGCGGCCGAGCAGCCCCGAGAGCGGCGAGCCGGAGACCTCCACCGCGGGGGCGGGCCCGGGCGCGAGCGCGGAGAAGTCGAAGGCCCGCAGCGCTGCCAGCTCGTCGGCGCACGAGTGGCAGGTCGCCAGGTGGCCTTCGACCCGGCTCCGCTCGGCGGGGCCGAGCGAGCCGGGGGACTGCTCGAAGCGGAGCAGGGTCGCCTCGTCGGGGTGAGCCGACGCCCCCTCCCCGCGCAGCTGCGCCTCCAGCTCGGTCCAGGCGCGCAGCTCCGCCGAGCACTCCGCACACGCGGGGTAGTGCTCGAGGAACGCCTCGAACTCCGAGGCGCGCGGGTCGGCGACGAACTCCGCGAGGTCGAGCTCGAACGCTCTGCGACAGCTCATCGATCGGCTCCTCCACTCACCCAGAGGATAGTCCCGCCCGCGGCCGGAATCGGATCACTCCCCCGCATGCGCACCCTCCAGGCGTTGGCGCAGCTTGCGGAGACCGTCGCGCAGGCGGCGCTTGAGCGTTCCGAGGGGGATGCCGGTCAGGTCGGAGACCTCCTGATAGGTGCGCCCCTCCGCGTACACCCCCTCCACGGCCCGCCGCTCGTCGGGGGCAAGCTCGCCGAGCGCCGTCGCGATGTCGGCGCTCAGCGCGCCGTCCACCTGCCCCGCAGGGGCGCGCATCAGGCGCTCACTCTCGTCGTCCCAGGGGAGCGACTCCTTCTCGCGGTGGCGGAGCCGCCGCTTCAGGCGGTCGACGAACTTGTTGCGAGTGATGATGCGGACGTAGCCGACGAACGCCTCGGGATCGCGCAGCCGGCCGGCGCGGGCGTTCTGGATCACCGAGAGCGCGACCTCCTGCCGCAGGTCGTCCCACTCGTCCTGGAAGTCGTAGGCGCGCAGCTGCCGGAGCACCCCGGTGACCAGCCGGTTCAGCTCGAGGAACGCTAGGCGGTCGCCCGCCACCAGCCGGGTCTGGACGTCCATCCAGTCGCGCGCCCTGCCCCCCTCGTCGGCCATGCCAGAACCTTAGCGATTTCGCGGAATTGGAACCGGTGATCCGATTTGGGACGGGCTGCAGACCCTCCCTCTAGCGGGCGGTTGCTCGGACGCGGGGTCCGAGGCCGCGCCGAGAGCGGAGAGTCGTCATGAGGAATACGTTCTTGAGTCTCGCACTGGTGCTGGGGGTCTTCGGGCTCGGAGGCGCCGCCCCGGCGGGCGAGCTGGAGCCGCCCGGCACCGGAATGCTCGACGCCATCGGCCCCGACGGAGAGCCGCTCGGCGCCTGTCCCCTGGAGCACACCTCGGTGTCGGCCGAGATCGCGGGCTTCGTCGCGCGCGTGCGCGTGACCCAGACCTTCGAGAACCCCTTCCCCGACCCGATCGAGGCGGTCTACACCTTTCCGCTCTCCGAGCGGGGCGCGGTGGACGGCATGTGGATTCGCACCGGCGATCGCGAGATCCGCGGTGAGATCAAGCGGCGCGAGGAGGCGCGACGCATCTACGAGCAGGCGCGGGACCGCGGCCAGCTCGCGGCGCTGCTCGACCAGGAGCGACCGAACATCTTCACGCAGCAGATCGCAAACCTGATGCCGGGCGCCCGCGTCGAGATCGTGATCGAGTACGTCGAGCCGCTGCGCTACGAGGCGGGGGAGTTCGAGTTCTCATTTCCCACGGTCGTGGGCCCGCGCTTCATCCCGGGCGCAGCTACCGGCCAGCAGGGGACCGGGTGGTCTCCCGACACCTCGCGCGTGCCGGACGCCTCGCGCATCACCCCACCCGTGACTCCGGAGGGGACCCGGTCGGGACACGACCTCTCGATCGAGGTGACGCTGGAGGCGGGAGTTCCGATCCTGGGGATCGAGTCGCCCCTGCACACCGTCGACGTCGAGCGGGACGGGAAGACGCGCGCCGTCGTCGCGCTCCGGAACCGGCGCGAGATCCCGAACCGGGACTTCGTGCTGCGCTACGCCGTGGCGGGTGAAGAGCTCGAGAGCGGCTACCTGGTGCACCGCGACGGGCGCGACGGCTACGTCAGCTTCGTGCTGCTGCCGCCGAAGCGGGTGCGGCCCGCCGACGTGGCACCGCGCGAGCTCGTGTTCGTGATCGACCGGTCCGGCTCACAGAGCGGTCGGCCGCTGCTGAAGGCCAAGGAGACCATGCTCTGGATCCTGGAGCGGCTGAACCCGAACGACACGTTCCAGATCGTCGACTTCTCGAGCTCGGCGAGCTTCCTGTTCGAGCGGCCGATGCCGGTCACGCACGAGACGAAGCGCCGAGCCCGCGCGCACATCCGCAGCCTCGAGGCGAACGGCGGCACGATGATGGCAGAAGCGATCCAGCGGGTCACCGAGCGCCGGGCCGAGGGGAACCGGCTGCGCATCGTCACGTTCATGACCGACGGGTACGTCGGGAACGACTTCGAGGTAATCTCGCTGGTCAAGAGCCTGCGCGGGACCTCCCGTTGGTTCCCGTTCGGTACGGGGAACTCGGTCAACCGCTACCTGCTCGAGGAGATGGCCCGCCACGGCGGTGGCGAGGTCGAGTACGTGCTCCTGGACGCCCCCGGAGACGAGGTCGCACGCAAGTTCTACGACCGCATCGACGCGCCGGTGTTGACCGACGTGCGACTCGAGTTCCGGGACCTCGACGTCTACGACGTCTACCCGAACCAGCTCGCCGACGTGTGGGAGGAGCGGCCGCTCGTGATCCACGCGCGCTATCGGAACCCCGGAAAGGGGCGAGTGATCCTGCGCGGCTACCGGGCCGGAGAGGCGTACTCGCAGGAGATCGAGGTCGATCTGCCCGGGCGCGAGGCCGAGGGCGACGCCATCGCATCCATGTGGGCGCGCGCCCGCGTCGACGATCTGATGGCGCGCGACCTGGGCGCGCTCCAGGGCGGCGCGTTCCCCGACGTGCTCCGCGAGGAGATCATCGAGGTCGCGCTCGAGCACCGGATCATGACGCAGTTCACGTCGTTCGTGGCCGTCGAGGACCGCGTGATCAACCAGGGCGGCCAGCAACGCACCGTGACCGTTCCCGTCGAGATGCCCCAGGGCGTCGAGTACGAGGGCGTGTTCCGGGAGCTGCGCTCGGCCGGTCCGATGAAGCACTCGCGTTCCCAGGAGTCGCTGGGCTATATGCAATCGCTCCTGGGCTCCCTGAGCCTCTCGCTGCCCGCTCCGGAGACGGCCGATCGCGCGGCGCCGGTTCGCCGCGGTGTCGGGAAGCTCGGCGACCCGGGGGACGAGCGGCGCGAACGAGACGCCGCGCGCGCCCTCGGCCGCAAGGCGCGCGAGCGCCTGGCGCCCGAGCTCCGGGCGCTCGTCGAGGGCGGCGCGCCGCCAGGCCCGACCGTCCAGGTCACCGACGGCCGCGTGCGCGTGCGGGTGCAGCTGCGCAAGGGGGCCAAGGAGGCAATCGAGGCACTCCAGGAGGCCGGGCTCGACGTCGACCTGATCCTCGGCGGCCTCGTGATCGGCGAGATCGAGATCGAGAAGCTCCGCGAGCTCGCCGAGCTGGACGCGGTCGAACGGATCTCCGCCGCCTGACCCGGGGACCGGACTCCGAGCCGGGGCGGCGCGCCCGAGGTGCGCCGCCCCCTGCAGCTCCATCTCTCGGGGCGCGCGAATATACTCGCGCCACCCGATGGGAGTCCGATGAGCTCGCTGCGCTACTACCTGGCGCTGGCTCTGGTGGTCAGCTTTCCGCCCGCGATCCTCTTCTGGCTCGTCGTCCACCCGCTCGTCCACTTCTGGCGCAGGCTCGGACCCGCCTGGACCTACGCGATCGTCGGGACGCCGATCCTGCTGGCGATGTTCGGGATGTTCCTGGCGCGCGCAACGCTCCTGGCCACGGAGTTCGGAACCCGCTACGCGCTCGCGGCTCTCGGCGTGCTGTGCCTCGTCGCCGCCGGGAGACTGCGCCTGCTGATTCGGGAGCAGGCGAGCCTCTGGCTCATCTCGGGGCTGCCGGAGCTCGCGCCGGATCGGCGGGAGAGCGGCCTCCTCAGCGAGGGCATCTACGCCAGGATCCGTCACCCTCGCTACGTTCAGATCGCGCTGGCCCTGCTGGGCTGGACCCTGGTCGCAAACTACCTGGCCACCTACGTGGTGCTGGCGGTGTGGCTGGCCGCGATCTACCCGATCGTACTGCTCGAAGAGCGAGAGCTGCGCGAACGCTTCGGCGAGGCGTACGAGGCGTACGCTCGCCGCGTCCCGAGGTTCGTGCCGGGCTTCGGCCGCGCACGCTGAGTTCGAGGCCGCCGGCGCCAGCTGTTAGATTGACCGGATGATCGGCTTCGCAGCGCTCTGTCTCGTCGCCACGGCCGCCCTGCTCGTCGCTCAGCACCGCGACTCGATGCTCGGTATCTGGATCGCGAAGCCGCTCGCCGCCACGGCCTACATCGGCGCCGCGCTGGCGCTAGGAGCGCTCGACACGCTCTACGGATGCGCAGTGCTGACGGCGCTGGTGCTCTCGTGGTTCGGTGACGTGTTCCTGATTCCGCGCGAGGCGCCGCGCAGCTTCAAGGCCGGGGTGCTGAGCTTCCTCTTGGCACACGTCGCCTTTGCGCTGGCCTTCGCGCTGCGGGGGCTCGACTGGCTCGTCGTTGCGGTCGCGGCGGTGGCCGCAGCGGCTGTGGCGGTCGCGCTCCTGCGCTGGCTCCGGCCCCACCTTCCGCGCGACCTGACCGTGGCGGTCCACGTCTACGTGGCGGTGATCTCGCTCATGCTGGTCGCCGCCGCGGGGACCGCGGCCGCGCTCGGCGGTGTGGCGATCTTCATCGGCGCGCTGATGTTCTACGTGTCGGACCTGGCGGTGGCGCGCGAGCGCTTCGTCGCGTCGAGCTTCTGGAACCGTGCCTGGGGGCTTCCGCTCTACTTCGGAGGTCAGCTCTTCCTCGCCTCGACCGTCGCCCAGGTCGCAGTCGGGGAGGCTCGGAGCCGTATGCGCGACGTCGCCGACACCGATCCCGCATCGAGCTCGGCTGCATGAAGCTGCCGGACCTCGTCGGACGGGAGCCCGCACCGGATCCGTGGACCGAGGGCGAGAAGATCCCCTGGCACGAGCCCGAGTTCAGCCGCAGGATGCTGGAGGAGCACCTGTCGCAGCACCACGACGCCGCGAGCCGCCGGCTCGAGACGATCGAACGACACGTGGACTGGGTGCATCGGGTGCTGCTCTCGGGAGAGCCGACCCGGATCCTGGATCTCGGCTGTGGGCCCGGCCTGTACGCGAGCCGATTCGCGAAGCGGGGACACGAGTGCGTCGGCATCGACTACTCGCCCGCCTCGATCGCCCATGCGAGGGAGCAGGCGGAGCGGGAGCGGCTTCGCTGCAGCTACCGGGAGCGGGACCTGCGGGCGGCGGACTTCGGTGTCGGATTCGGCCTCGTCATGCTCATCTTCGGCGAGCTCAACGCGTTCCGTCCCGAGGACGCTCGGGCCATACTCGAGAAGGCCCACGCCGCGCTCGCGGACGGGGGCCTGCTGCTGCTCGAGCCGCACACCTTCTCCGCTGTTCAGCGCATGGGCGAGCGGCTCCCCGCGTGGTACTCGGCGCCGAGCGGCCTCTTCTCGGATCGGCCCCACCTCTGCCTGCAGGAGAGCTTCTGGAATCCCGAGCGGCGGGTCTCGACGCAGCGCTACTTCGTGATCGACGCGGCCACGGGCGAGGTGAGCCGCCACGCCGAGAGCGCACAGGCCTATCGCGACGCGGAGTACCGCACGCTGCTGCTCGAATGCGGCTTCTCCGACGTCGTCACCCACCCCTCGCTGCGTGGAGAGGTGGACGAGGCCCAGCGCGGTCTCGTCGTCCTGGTCGCCCGCAGGGGCGCCGCAAACGTCACGGGATAGAGGCGATAGAATCTCGCGGATGGCACCTCTCGAAGCGGTCCTGGTCGGCTGCGGCATGCGAGGCCGCTCGGTATTCGGCGACTACGCTCGGCGCCGGCCGGAGCGACTGCGCATTCTCGCGGTGGCCGAGCCGGATCCGGAGCGACGCGCGGCGACGGCCTCCGAGCACGGCCTCTCCGAAGCTCGGGCGCTCGGCGACTGGCCACAGCTGTTCGCCCTGCCCCAGCTCGCGCCGGTCGCGATCATCGCCACGGGGGACACGCTGCACGTCGAGCCGACGCTCGCCGCGCTCGAGCGTGGCTACGACGTGCTGCTCGAGAAGCCGATCGCGCCCGACCCCGCCGACTGCATCCGGGTGGTCGAGGCGGCCGAGCAGAGCGGTCGCATGCTCCAGATCTGTCACGTGCTCCGCTTCACGCCGTTCTACAACCGGGTCCACGAGATCCTCGCGAGCGGCGCACTCGGCGATCTGGTCGCGATCGACCTGAAGGAGCACGTGGCCCACTGGCACATGACCCACTCCTTCGTGCGCGGCAAGTTCCGCAACCGCGCGCTGGCCGCACCGATCCTGCTGGCCAAGTGCTGTCACGACCTCGACCTCCTGACCTGGTTCGCCGGAGGGGGCGCGGAGCGCGTCGCGTCCTTCGGAAGCCTGCAGCACTATCGGAGCGAGCACGCACCGGAGGGGGCGCCCGAGCGCTGTACGGACGGCTGTCCGGCTCAGGCGACCTGCATTCACGACGCCGTGCGCTTCTATGCCGGTCCGGAGGACGGCATCGCCCGCTCCTGGCCCTGGGCAGACGTGTCTCCCGATCCATCACACGGCGCGCGCCGTCGAGCGCTGGAGACGGGTCGCTACGGCCGCTGCGTCTACCGCTGCGACAACGACGTCCCCGACCACCAGGTCGTCGCGATCGAGTTCTCGAGCGGCCTGACTGCGACCTTCACGCTGCACGGACACGCCACGCACGAGACGCGCACGATTCGCGCCACCGGCACGCTCGGCGAGCTGCGCGGCATCCTGCACGAGGGTCGAATCGAGGTCACGCGCCACGGCTCCCTCGACGTCGAGCGCCACGAGCTCACCACCGATCCGATCGGTCACTTCGGAGGCGACGGCGGCCTGCTCGACCACTTCACCGACGCAGGCTCCCGGGGAGCGGCCGCCGAGGTTCGGGCGTCGGGTCGGGTCGCCCTCGAGAGTCACCTGATCGGCTTCGCCGCCGAGGAGGCGCGCAGCTCAGGACAGGTGGTCCGGATGTCCGACTTCCGCGCGGGCCTCGGCGTTCGAGCCGCGCAGCCCGACTCGCGTGTATGATCGGAGCATGCAGGCGATGAGCGAGCCCGACCGGCCGGATGTCATCGCTCCCCCGCCGCTGATCTACGCTGGAGCGCTCGCGATCGGACTGCTGCTGCAGCTCTTCTTGCCGCTCGGCACGCACGACGCGCCCGGGATCCGGCTGGTGGGCGTCCTGCTGGGTGCGCTGGGCTTCGCGTTCGCCCTGTCCGGCGTGCGCGAGCTGCGCAGGTGGGGGACGAACGTCGATCCGCGTCGACCCGCGACCGCGCTCGTGCGAACCGGACCGTACCGCTACAGCCGGAACCCCGCCTACACCGGACTCACAGGGCTGTACATCGGCATCGCGCTCGCCGTGAACAGTCTCTGGCTGATCTTGATGCTGGCACCGACGCTCGTCGCCATGTCTCGCGGCGTGATCGAGCGTGAAGAGCGCTACATGGAAGAGAAGTTCGGCGAGCAGTACCTGGACTACAAGCGCTCCGTCCGGCGCTGGATCTAGGACGGAGAGCGACTGCGAGAGGAGAGCCAACATGAGCGGCTGGAAGATCGGTGACGTCTCGATCACCCCGGTGATCGAGCTCGACATGCCGACGACGGCGGACTTCATCCTGCCCGATGCGACTCCCGAGAACCTGAAGCCCCACCTCGACTGGCTCGCCCCGCATTTCGTCAACGACGACGGACTGCTGCTGATGACCGTGCAGGCGCTCCTGGTGGAGTCGAAGGGCCGGAAGATCATCGTCGACACCTGCATCGGAAACGACAAGGAGCGTCCGGTGCCGGGATGGGGGCACCTGAATACGCCGTTCCTCCGGGACATCGAGCGATCGGGATTTCCGCGCGAGTCGGTCGATCTGGTCGTCTGCACGCACCTGCACGTGGACCACGTGGGCTGGAACACGATGCTGGTGAACGGGGAGTGGGTCCCCACCTTTCCGAACGCGCGCTACCTGATCGCGCGACCCGAGTGGGACTTCTGGAGCCAGGAAGAGTCGGAGGCGTTCGGCGACGTGATCGGCGACTCGGTCCGGCCCGTGTTCGACGCGCGTCTCGCCGACCTCGTCGACACCGACCACAAGGTGACCGACGAGATCCGCCTGGAGCCGACGCCCGGCCACACTCCGGGCCACTGCAGCGTCCGCATCTCGTCCGGCGGCGAGGACGCGATCATCACCGGCGACCTGATGCACCACCCCTCCCAGTGTGCGCACCCCGATTGGTGCTCGATCGCCGACACGGATCGCGACCAGGCCTGCGCGACGCGGCGCCGGTTCCTCGAGCGCTACGCCGACGGCCCGGTCCTGGCCATCGGCACGCACTTCGCAGCCCCGACCGCGGGACACATCCGGCGCGACGGCGACGGCTGGCGCTTCGTCGTCTAGCGCCCCGGAACGCACGGACGTGCCGAGGTGCGAGGCCAGTGGCGAGCGAGCCGTGCGGAGGGGGGCCAGCGCGCTCGGCGCGATCCTGCTGGCTCTGGGCTGCGCCCCGAGCGCGACACAGCAGCAGCGGCACGTCGTCAACGAGCGCCGAGAGGTCGCTCCGCCCTGCTCCTCCAGTGAGGCGAGCAGGTCGCCCGAGGAGTCGATCGATCCCGCGTCCACGTTCATGGGGCCGAACGTGGAGGACCGGGACGGGACGCCCGCCTACATCCACTTGACGGAGCACGACATGCCGCTGCGGGTCTCGATCGGCTACCCGAAGATCGCGCCGCAGTTCGGGAGCCGGGAGGATGCCCGGATCGCGGCCATCGACGCGATGCGGCTCTGGGAGAGCGCGATCCAGCCGCACCTCTGCTGGTTCCGGCTCGAGTTCGTCGAGCAGGACGAGTCGGCCGCGGTACAGGTGATCTGGAAGCGGAGATTCGCGGGTGAATACTCTGGCTGGGGAGGCATGCGGTACTCGGTCCGGGAGGGCCGCCTGAGGGTCGGTGGAGAGATGCAGATCTCGACCACGCCGTCGGGACACACCGCATTCCATACACGGCTGCGGCTCGAGAAGATCCCGTTCCTGGTCGCGCACGAGTTCGGCCACGTGTTAGGCCTCGGACACTGCCTCGAGTGCGACGCCGCCATGAACTACTCCTGGGCCACCCTGGGTCGCGTGATCGTCACTGAGGAGGACGTGCGCGCGTTCCTGGCGCTCGTGGACCAGCCGAACGGGACGCGCGTCGACGGGCGGCGCATGGAGATCCTGGACCTGGACGCGGATCCGGCGCCGCGCGACTGAGAAGCCCTCAGCGGCTCTCGAGACCCATTTCGCGGAGTCGCTCCTCGAGCAGCGGGATGCGGTCGTGCCCCCAGAACGGCTCCCCGCGCAGCACGAAGATGGGGACCCCGAAGATGTGATCGCCCTCGGCCTCGGCGAGGCCCGCCTCGAACGCGCGTGCGCCCTCCCCTGCGAGGAAGCTGCGGTACTCCTCGGGCGACAACCCTAGCTCCGCCATCACTCCGTCGATCGCCTCCGGCAGGTCGATCTCGAGCGTGCGCTCGAAGAAGCGCGAGTAGACCGTCTCGGTGTACTCGCGAAAGCGCCCCCGACGCTGCGCGTAGAGCGCCCCGACCAGCGCGGGCGTGGAGTCGTACACCTTGAGCGGCCCGCGGATCGGAAAGCCGCCGCGGCGGTTCGCCCAGCGGCGCGCATCCAGGTAGGAGTAGCGGACCTTCCACTCCGAGTAGACGCTGCGCTCTCCCTTGCCCTTGATGCGAAGCTGGAACGGGATCCAGCGCACCTCGACCGCGTAGCGATCGGGCAGGTCGAAGGCCGGCTGCGCGGCGAGATAGGCAAAGGGGCTCTTGTAGTCGAAGTAGAGCTTGACCTCTTCGCGGTCCGGCATGGCGCGGCTCCTCTCGA
Organism: uncultured Myxococcales bacterium; assembly: GCA_964557495.1. Classification (GTDB taxonomy): domain Bacteria; phylum Myxococcota_A; class UBA9160; order SZUA-336; family SZUA-336; genus CAZLBF01. The sequence goes on from CAZLBF010000040.1 coordinate 13,646, forward strand.
GGGACTGCGTTTCGGACGGGCTGGCGGGTGGAGGCGCCGGCCCCGACTACCCGCCCCGCTTCTCGAAGCGCTCCTTCAGCCGTTCGCGGAAGTGCTCGCAGGGATCGACGTCGTCGACGCGAGGGGTGAACCAGAGCGCGTCGAAGACGCCCCCGCGAGTGTACTCCGCGGGGTCGATCACGTCGGCGCGCACCTCGGTGAAGGCGAGCACGAAGGGCGGCTCGGCTTCCAGGAAGCGCGGCACCGCGATCCACTTGCGCACGTGGCCGTTGCCGGCGATGAGCACGGCCCCATCTTCCTCTCCCGCGACCTCGAGCACGCGCGCGAGCTGGGCGTCCCGCGCGTGCTGGATCTCGACCAGAAGCTGAACCATGCGCTCGGGGGCGTGCCCGCAGTGACCGGCCTGGATCTCCGCGGTGAGGATCTCGCGCACGTCGGCGGGGACTGCCGCCGTCTGGACCGGGTCGGGCGGCTCCCCGTCGGGCGGCGGAGCAGAGTCGGGGGGCGGCACAGAGGGGCGCCTCCGCATGGCCTTCACCGCTCCGATCGGAAGGTTCGCGGCGACGAACGGAAGGTCGTTCTCGAGCGCCGCCTCGGCGATCGGACGATAGTACTCCCAGGCCAGCCAGCCGCTCTTCTCCCACTCGACCGCCGTCGCGAGCCCGTCGACGTCCTTGGGGTGCTCCGCGAGCTGCGTGGCCAGCGCGTCGGATCGATCCAGCGAGATCATCTCCAGCACGACTGCCGGGCGGCGACCGCGAGCCACGAGCTCTCGGATCATCCGCGCCTGCAGCTGGTGGTGATCGGGGTTGTCGTGCTTCTCGCCGAGGAGCACGTAGCGCCTCTCGGCTGCGCGATCGGCGAGGGTCGCCGGGTCGACGAAGCTCTCGGCGCTCACGTCCCAGATCCGACCGACGAGGGGGTGATCCTCGTACAGCCGGGTGATCCACGGGTTGCCGTGGCTCGTCGCACAGGCGAGAGCGGCGAGCACGAGGACTGCAAATACGCGGCGCATTGAAGGCTCCCGAACGACGTGAGCGCGAGGACCGGAGCTCAGGGCGCGTGCTTGCGGATGAACTCTCCGATCCGTGCGACCGCCTCCTGCGATTCTGGCACCGTCGGGCCGAATGCGTGCCAGACGTGGATCAACCCCTCCCAGGGCTCGAGCGTGACATCGACGCCGCACTGCTTCGCGCGCTCGGCGACGCGCGTCGCGTCGTCGAGCAGGATCTCGCGCGTGCCGACCTGGATCAGCAGGGGCGGGAGGCCCGTGTAGTCGGCGTAGAGCGGCGCAGCCAGCGGGTCGCGAGGATCGGCGCCGCCGAGGTAGTGCCGGCCCATCGCCACCAGCCCATCGAGCTGCACCATCGGATCGTCGACGGCGCCCGGCTTCGCGGAGTCACCGGTTCCCTCGAGGTCGGTCCAGGGGGACAGGCAGACGCCCGCCGCGGGGAGCGGTGTTCCCGCGTCGCGCAGCGCGAGCAGCGTGGCGAGGGTGAGGCCCCCGCCCGCGGAGTCGCCAGCAACGACGACCCGCGTCGGCTCGACGCCCGTCGAGAGCAGCCAGCGATAGGCCGCCGTCGCGTCCTCGAGCCCGGCGGGGAAGGGGTTCTCGGGGGCGAGGCGGTAGTCGATGGAGAGAGCGCGCGCCTGTGACCCGCGAGAGATTCGCGAGGCGAGCTCGCGATGGCTGTTGATGGAGCCGATCACGTAGCCGCCGCCGTGCAGGTAGAGGATCACCCGATCCGCCTGCGCGCCCGGGGCCGCGATCCACTCCGCGGGCACGCCGCCCGCGTCGACCGGCTCGCACGCCACGTCGTCGGGCGTCTGGAACAGGCTCATGAGCATCTCGAAGCCGGCGCGCTGCTCCTCGATCGAGGGGGATTCCTGGGCCGGGCGCGCCTGGATCACCTGCACCAGGGTCTCGTGCTCTTGGCTGGGCATGGCACCTCCTGTAGATCCCATTATAGGGGGCCCTCCCGGCTCTCGCGTCGCCGCGCATCGATCCCGAACTCGGTGGATTTCTAAGGGGAAAAAAGAATCTTGACTTGTCGGTATAGTTTCATATGCTGAGCCCGTAATGCACCTGCTCGCCCAGGAGGAGTACGGGCTGCGGTGCCTGGTCCAGCTGGCCCGGCATCGAGGCTCGAGCCCGCTCACGATCCCCGAGATCGCGGCCGCGGAGGGCCTGTCCCCGGAGTACACCGCCAAGCTGATGCGGGCGCTGCGCCAGGGAGGGCTGGTCATGAGCACCCGCGGCGCGGCGGGAGGCTACCGACTCGCGCGACCGGCCGAGGAGGTCACCGCGTGGGAGGTCCTCGAGGAGCTCGGCGGAAGCCTGTTCCCGGAGGGCTTCTGCGACTCCCACCCGGGCTCGCTCCGGGACTGCGTGCACTCGACGGCCTGCTCGATCCGCTCGCTGTGGCGATCGGTCGAGGGGGCGGTTCGGGGCGTGCTCGAGCATGTGACGGTGGCGGAGCTGGCCCGCTCGGGGCAGGCAACGGCGGTCTGGGTCTCTCCACCCGGCGAAGCGGAGAGCGATCCGGCGCGCTCGAGCGGGTCGTAGGAGATGGCCGCCGGGGTCGCCGAGGGCTCGCAGGTGACCGCAGGGCGCGACAGGAGATCGAAATGAGCAGCTCGAACCCCGAACTCGAGAGCCTCGCCGAGCGAGACTACGAGTGGGGCTTCGTCACGGACATCGAGCAGGAGTTCCTGCCGAAGGGCCTCGACGAGAACATCGTCCGCATGATCTCCGGCAAGAAGAACGAGCCGGAGTGGCTCTTCGAGTGGCGGATCAAGGCGTACCGGCGCTGGCTCGAAATGCAGAAGGCGGGCGAGCCGACCTGGGCGAAGGTCCAGTACGCGAAGATCGACTACCAGGACCTGTACTACTACGCGGCACCGAAGAAGCCCGCGCCGAAGAGCCTCGACGAGGTCGACCCGGAGCTGCTCGACACCTTCGAGAAGCTCGGCATTCCGCTGGAGGAACGCGCCGCGCTCGCGGGCGTGGCGGTCGACGCGGTCTTCGACAGCGTCTCGGTCGCGACCACCTTCAAGGCGAAGCTCTCCGAGCTCGGCATCATCTTCTGCTCCTTCAGCGACGCGGTCGCGAACCACCCGGAGCTGGTGAAGAAGTACCTGGGCTCGGTCGTGCCCTACTCCGACAACTTCTTCGCGACGCTCAACTCCGCCGTGTTCAGCGACGGCTCGTTCGTGTACGTGCCCGAGGGCGTCCGCTGCCCGATGGAGCTCTCGACCTACTTCCGGATCAACGCGGCCAACACCGGCCAGTTCGAGCGAACGCTGATCATCGCCGAGCCGGGCTCGTACGTGAGCTACCTCGAGGGCTGCACCGCCCCGATGCGCGACGAGAACCAGCTGCACGCCGCGGTCGTAGAGCTGGTGGCGCTCGGGGATGCCGAGATCAAGTACTCGACGGTCCAGAACTGGTATCCGGGCGACAAGGAGGGCAAGGGCGGGATTTTCAACTTCGTGACCAAGCGGGGCGCCTGCCGCGGTCCGAACTCCAAGATCTCGTGGACCCAGGTCGAGACCGGCTCGGCGATCACCTGGAAGTACCCGAGCGTGATCCTGCAGGGAGACAACTCGGTCGGGGAGTTCTACTCGGTGGCGGTCACGAACAACCTCCAGCAGGCGGACACCGGCACCAAGATGATCCACCTCGGCAAGAACACGAGGAGCACGATCATCTCGAAGGGCATCTCGGCCGGCCGCGCCGACAACACCTACCGCGGCCTGGTGGACATCCACCGCAGGGCCACCGGGGCGCGCAACTACACGCAGTGCGACTCCCTGCTCGTGGGTGACCGCTGCGGCGCCCACACGTTTCCCTACATCGACGTCAAGAATGCCTCGGCCGTGGTCGAGCACGAGGCGACCACCTCCAAGATCGCCGACGACCAGCTCTTCTACTGCCGCCAGCGCGGCATCTCGGAAGAGGATGCGGTCTCGTTGATCGTGAACGGCTTCTGCAAAGAGGTGTTCCGCGAGCTTCCAATGGAGTTCGCGGTCGAAGCGCAGAAGCTTCTGTCCGTCACGCTGGAAGGAGCCGTGGGCTAGGTCATGGCAGACGCACTTCTCGAGATCCGCAACCTGCACGCGAACGTCGAGGGCAAGGAGATCCTCCGGGGGGTCGACCTCGTCGTCCGGCCCGGTGAGGTCCACGCGATCATGGGCCCGAACGGCTCCGGCAAGAGCACGCTCGCCTACGTCGTCGCCGGCAAGGAGGGCTACGAGGTCACCCAGGGCGACGTCCTCTACGAAGGGGCGAGCCTGCTCGAGAAGAAGCCGGAGGAGCGCGCGCAGGCGGGGCTCTTCCTGGCGTTCCAGTACCCGATCGAGATCCCGGGCGTGACGAACGCCTACTTCCTCAAAGCCGCGTTGAACGCGATCCGCAAGTCCCGCGGCGAGGACGAGCTCGACGCTTTCGACTTCCTGACGCTCGTCAAGGAGAAGGCGCGGCTGGTCCAGATGGACGAGAGCCTGCTGCACCGCTCGGTCAACGAGGGCTTCTCGGGGGGCGAGAAGAAGCGCAACGAGGTCCTGCAGATGGCCGTACTCGATCCGAAGCTCGCGGTGCTCGACGAGACCGACTCGGGTCTCGACATCGACGCGCTCCGGATCGTGGCCGAGGGCGTGAACACGCTGCGGAACGAGCAGCACTCGGTGCTCGTCGTGACGCACTACCAGCGGCTCCTGAACTACCTGGTACCGGACCGGACCCACGTGCTGCTCGAGGGGCGGATCGTGAAGTCGGGAGGCCGCGAGCTCGCGCTCGAGCTCGAGGACAAGGGCTACGGATGGATCGAGGAGGAGTGCGCCGGCCGATGAGCAGCCCCACGGTCCAAGCTTACTGCGAAGCGTTCGAGGCGCGCGCCGAAGCGCTGCCGGGTGCGCAGCTTGCGTGGCTCTCCGGGCTGCGGCGGGACGCCATCGGCGCGTTCGCCGAGCGCGGCTTCCCTACGACGCGCTGGGAGGCCTGGCGCACCACCAACGTGACCCCGATCTCCGAGCGCACGTTCCCGGTCGCCGAGGCCGCCTCCGCGACCCCTTCCTCGGCCTCGACGCTCGTCGGACTCGACGACGCGCACCGGCTCGTCTTCGTCGACGGGCATCTCTCGCCCGAGCTCTCGAATCCGGGCTCGCTCCCGAAGGGGGCGCGCGTGTGCGGTCTCGCGGAGGCGCTCGACGCCCTACCCGAGCACGTCGAACGGGTGCTCGGCCGCTCCGGCGACTCCAAGACCGACCCGTTCCGCGCCCTCAACACGGCGTTCTTTGCCGACGGCCTGTTCCTGGACCTCGAGCCCGGGGTGGAGCTGGAGCGGCCGGTTCACGCGCTGTTCCTGTCGAGCGGCTCCGAGACGCTCGCGTCCCCGCGCGTCGTGATCGGGCTTCGCGAGAACAGCCGGGCGAGCGTCGTGGAGCAGTATGCAGCGCTCGACGGCGGTGCCTATCTGACGAACGCCGTGACCGACGTCTCGCTCGATCGGGGCGCGTCGCTCGAGCACGTGAAGCTCCAGAACGAGTCGACCGACGCGTTTCACATCGCCGCGCTCGCGGCCGATCAGGAGGCGGGAAGCCAGCTCAACTCCTACTCGATCTCCGTCGGCGGGCGGCTGTCGCGCTTCGACATCCACACCCGGCTCGGGGCGGAGCAGTCGAGCTGCAAGCTGGTCGGACTCTACCTGGGCCGCGATGCCCAGCTCGTCGATCATCACACCTGGATCGATCACGCCGCACCGCTCACGACGAGCCGCGAGCTCTACAAGGGGATCCTGGACCACAGGGCGCGAGGCGTCTTCTGCGGCCACGTGCACGTGCGGCCCGATGCGCAGAATATCGACGCGGAGCAGTCGAACCGGAACCTGATGCTCTCCGACGAGGCGTCGGTCCACGCGCAGCCCCAGCTCGAGATCTACGCGGACGACGTGAAGTGCTCGCACGGGAATGCGATCGGGCAGCTCGACGAGAACGCGCTCTTCTACCTGCGGTCGCGCGGCATCCCCCTCGCGGCCGCTCGATCGATGCTGACCTGGGCCTTCGCGAACGAGATCCTCGCCGAGCTCCCCATCCCGGCGCTGCGCGAGGACCTGGAGCCGTTCGTGCACGGATGGCTCCGATGAGCGCCGCGCGCGAGGTCGGAAACGTGCGCCGCTTCGACGTCGAGCAGATCCGCAAGGACTTCCCGGTGCTGGGTCGCGACGCGCGTGGCAAGCCGCTCGCCTACCTGGACAACGCGGCCACCGCACAGAAGCCGCGCGCGATGATCGAGGCCGTCCACCACTACTACGCGCACTACAACGCCAACATCCACCGGGGAGTGCACGCGCTCTCGGAGGAGGCCACCCAGGCCTACGAAGAGGCGCGAGAGAAGCTGGCGGAGCTGATCGGCGCCCCCGAGGCTCGCGAGCTCGTGTTCGTGCGCGGCACGACCGAGGGCATCAACCTGGTGAGCCAGGCCTATCTCCGACCGCGCCTGCAGACCGGCGACGAGATCTTGATCACGCACCTGGAACACCACTCGAACATCGTCCCCTGGCAGCTGCTCTGCGAGCAGACCGGCGCCGTGCTTCGCGTGGCTCCGATCGACGACCGCGGCGAGGTGGAGGTCGAGGCGTTCGAGCGGCTGCTCGGTCCACGGACCCGCATGGTCGCAGTGGGCCACGTCTCCAACGCGCTGGGCACGATCAACCCGGTCCGGCGCCTGATCGAGCTGGCGAAGCAGCAGGGCGCCGCGGTGCTGCTCGACGGCGCCCAGGCCGTGCCGCACCTGACCGTGAACGTGGCCGATCTGGACTGCGACTTCTACGCCTTCTCGGGTCACAAGATGTACGGCCCGATGGGTGTGGGCGGACTCTGGGCGCGGGGAGAGATCCTCGAAGAGATGGGTCCCTACCAGGGGGGCGGCGAGATGATCCTCTCCGTCTCCTTCGAGCGGACCACCTACAACCGTGTGCCCCACAAGTTCGAGGCGGGAACGCCCAACATCGCCGGCGCGATCGGCCTCGGCGCGACGGTCGACTACCTGCGCTCGATCGACCTGGCGGCGGCCTGGGCGCACGAGGATTCGCTACTCGACTACGCGACGGAACGACTGCGCGAGGTGCCCGGAACCCGGATCATCGGCACCGCTCGCGAGAAGGCGGGGGTGCTCAGCTTCACGCTCGAAGGCGTCCATCCCCACGACGTGGGAACGGTCCTCGACCAGGACGGGATCGCGGTGCGTACCGGGCACCACTGCGCTCAGCCGGTAATGCAGCACTTCGGGATCACGGCGACCACGCGCGCGTCGTTCGCGATGTACAACACGCGGGAGGAGGTCGATCGGCTGATTGCCGGACTCCACCGCGTGAACGAAATCTTCGCCTGATGTCCGACTTGAGAGAGCTCTACCAGGAGGTCATTCTCGACCACACCAAGCGCCCCCGTAACTTCGGGACGCTCGAAGGGTCGAGCCATCGGGCCGAGGGGAACAACCCGCTCTGCGGTGACGAGATCCGGGTGACCGTGAAGGTCGACGGCGACTCGATCCGGGAGCTGCGTTTCGAAGGCGCGGGCTGTGCGATCTCTACCGCGTCGGCGTCGCTCATGACCGAGGCGCTCGCGGGCAAGACGATCGAGCAGGCGAACTGCCTCTTCGACCGCTTTCACGGCGTGGTCACGGGTGAGATCGCCCGCGACGACGGCAAGCTCGGCAAGCTCGCGGTCATGGGAGGCGTCGCGGAGTATCCGCTGCGCGTCAAGTGCGCGACGCTCGCCTGGCACACGCTTCGCGCTGCGCTCGAGGGATCGGGCGAGCCGGTCACGACCGAGTAGGTATCCGCATGGACGACGACGCCCGGAAAGCGCTCAAAGAGACCATCATCGAGACGCTCAAGACCTGCTACGACCCCGAGATTCCGGTCGACATCTACGAGCTCGGACTGATCTACGACATCGAGATCGACGAGACTTCGAAGGTCGACGTGACGATGACGCTCACTACGCCCGCCTGCCCGGTCGCCGGGATGCTGCTCGAGCAGGTGGAGAGCCGCGTGGGATCGGTCGAGGGTGTCCGAGAGGCACGCGTGCAGCTCGTCTGGGACCCGCCCTGGAACCCGAACAAGATGTCCGAGGCCGCCCGCCTCGAGCTCGGCTTCTAGCTCGCATCTCCAACCGGGTCGGTCTCTCGCGTCAGGCCTCGCCTCAGGCGAGGCTCGGAATCAGCACGAAGAGCACCATGGAGACGACGTGGGCGAGTAGGCAGATCGCCACGGCGCGGCCCGTCGAGATGTCGAGCGCCTGACGGACGGCGATCACCCACGCGACGATCGCCATGACCGCGACCACGAGCATGAGCAGGCCGGTCAGCGGGCCGAGCGGAATCGCGCCGAGCACGAACAGGATCTGAGGCGCGAGCCCGAACCCGAGCGTACGCAGCAGCTCGGGATAGTCCGAGGTGTGCTCGAGCACTCGAACGCCAATCACCCAGACGATGGCCGCACCGAGACCCCAGACGATGAAGCCCTGGATCAGCCCGCCGATGAAGCCGACCTGTGGGAAGCCCCCGATTCCCCCGGCCAGCGCCGCCAGCGCCACGACGACGGCGGCCTGAGGCAGCGCCGAGACGTCGTGCTCGACCTCCTCGTAGACCGTCGCGTCGAGGAGCATCGCGCCTCGTAGCCGCTGCATGAAGGAGCGCCGCGGACCGCCTCCCTTCGAGTAGTCGACGTTCTCGAGGTTCACGGCCCGATTGAGTCACAGCGGGCGGGAGGCGTCAACGCCGAAACTGCGCGTGGTAGCATCGCGCCCCAGCGCCCGCCGGGGCGTTGGGGACTTGAATTGAGTCGACTCTACGAGTACCGAAGGATCGAGGTCCGGCCTCACGGCTGGCCGGAGGTCGCCGAGCAGATCGGGACAACGCGGCGCCGCGCGGTCGAGGAGGCGGGGGGAAGCCTGTTCGGCATCTGGACGGGCCAGATCGGCATGGGCTCGAACGAGGCCGTCGCAATGACCGTGTGGCCGGACGAGGCGGCGCACTCGAAGCACGCGCCGCAGCTCGTCGAATCGGTGGGCGGCATCGTCAGCTCGAGCGCGGAGCGCCTGGTCCTGCGGGCGCGCTCCGAGGATCCCGAGCCGCCGACGGGACCGGGAATCTACGCCCACCGTTGGTTCGAGATTCTCGCGGAGGATCGAGCCGAGTTCGTGGACCTCTCCGAGGCGGCCTGGCCCGACTTCGAGACCTCGTACGATGCGAGCATCGTCGGACTCTGGGAGACGCGAGATCCCACGCCTCCCACGTCGAGGCTGCTGCTGCTCACGCGCTACGGCTCACTCGCAGTCTGGGAGCGGTCGCGCAGCGCGCGCACCGATCGAGAGCGGGAAGCCTGGCAGCGCTTCCTGCGCCGCCACACCCTGACCCGCTCCACGATCGTGTCGACGACTCTTCTTGCCGGATAACGGCCGGCTAAGCCGGCCTGCCGGGCTTCGCTCGGCTTCGCCTCGCTGCGCGCGCCGCTACTGCGGCGCTTGCATGTCCTGCCGGATAACGGCCAGGCGGTCGCCGAGCTCGCGGTGGAGGAGCTCGAGCGCGAGGGTCATGTCGTCGAGGTTCTCGAACTGGAAGCGCCAGCTCTCCCCTCCCTGCAGCGTGAACGTCCAGCGCCCGTCGTGGCGGCCGTGCGCCGCGACGCGGCTCGGCTCCAGGATCTGGGACTCGGCGATCTGGGCCACGCTCAGCTGAAAGCTGTGCCGGTGCTCGCGTGCCCGGATCTCGGGCGGGATCCGGTCGACCTCCTCGACCCGCGCGCGCAGCTTCGCCTCCCTGCGCCGCCGCAGGCGCTCCTCGATCAGGGAGCCGAGCGGCCCGAACAGCGCTCCGAGAGCAGCTCCCAGATCCCCACCCTGTCCGCCGATCCGAATGAAGAACAGCTCGCCGCGCGTCGAGTAGACGCGGTAGAGGCGGTCCGGCCGCATCCAGAAGATCGCGCGCGCGTTGAATGCAGTGGCGTTCATTCCGTACTCGCAAAGGGACGCGTCGCGCGGCGCATCGCGCGAATGGAGTCACCGGCAAAGCGCTTCTGCATGAAGCGCAGGTAGGGATAGCCGAGTCGGGCGAGGATCTGCTGCGGACGCGAGAAGGCCAGGACCTCGTACCAGACGACGTCGTCCGCGCGACTCCACTCGACTCGGAAGTACTCCTCGCCCTGTGCGGCGTGGTCCGGGAGGGTGCCGTATGCGAAGCCGAACCGCTCGGTGGATCCCGTGTCGTCGACGCACTGAACGATGCGGCACGGATTCAGCGACCAGACGACCGGGCCGGTCACGAGGACTCCGACGGTGCTCCCGACCTCGATCGGCGTAGTCGGCCAGCACAGCTCGACCCAGTCGAGATTGAACATCTCCCAGCGCCGGAGCGCGTTGCGAGCGCGCTCGAAGGCCACGGCCCCGAATCCGAGACGCGCGCGGTAGTGGTCGATCACGTAGCGACCGTCGAGTCGAGCGCGGAGCGACTCGGCCCCTTCGAGCGACGCACCCACGTCGGGGTACGAGAACTCCTCCTTCGACTGACGGTCGAGCCGCCCGCGAATCGCGGCATCCGGAGGCCTCGAGAGCGAGAACGAGAAGCCCTGTCCCAGCACGACCCCCTCAGTCCGCCTCTGCGAGGAGCCGCAGGCCCGTCTTCAGCAGGTCGTCGTAGTAGCGCTCCAGCTCCGGGCTGGCGCCGCGGCAGCCCGAGACGACGCGCTCGGTCCACTCGAGGTACTCCCGTCGCCGGTCGAGCGACCAGCCTTTGGGAGCCGAGTGAATCACGTCCGTCACGTTGCAGATCTTGTCCGCCAGCTTGATCAGCTTCGCTTCGGGAGACAGGCTCGGCGTGTGCTCCACCTGGAGTCGCTTGCGCTCCTGCTTCGGCAGGCTCTTGTCGTCGGTCACCTCCTCGACGATGCGCCTGACGTCCCTCCCGAACCGCTGCTCCAGCTCCAGCGCGGTCGTCTCGGTGTCCTCGATGGTGTCGTGAAGCACGGCGGCCTGAAGCATCGAGAGGCTCTGAACGTTTCCCACGCGCGTGAGGACCTCGGCGACCTCGATCGCGTGGTTGATGTAGGGCCACTCCTCGGGCCCCTTCCTGCGCTGGTCGCGATGCTTCTGCGCGGAGAAGTGGAGCGCCTCCAGGATCGCTCCGAGCGCGCCTTCAGCTTCGGCCATGTCCAGGTCCCTCATGCTCGGTCGCCCCGAGTCTACTACTCGGCACTCACCTCGAGCCGTTCGCAACGTGCGGGCGAAAGCCGCTGCGCTCGAGCTCGGGCCAGACGGGGCTCTCGGACTCGAGGAGACGCCGGAATGCCCGGACAGCGGGTCGGTCGGCGCTCCGCTTCGGAACGGCGAAGTCGTAACACTCGTCCTGGAGCGGACGGAAGTGGAGGCCCGCGTCCCGGGCGACGCTCTCGATCAGCACGCCCCAATCCGCGCGGCCCTGGGCGATGGCGGCAGCGACGGCATAGTGGGAGCGCGGCTCGTAGGCGTGGCCGTCGGGCCGACGCTCGCCGAGCAGTCGATCGATCAGAATGCGAGTGCCGCTTCCCCGGTTCCGGTTCACCATTCGGAGTGCGGGATCCTGGACCAGGACGTCGGCGGCTCGGGTCTCATCGGTGCGCGTAGCGACCCCCTGCATGCGGCGGTAGCCGCACACGAGGTCGAGCGAGTCGTCGAGGAACGGAGCGTTGTAGCGGCCGGAGGCGGGATCGAGCAGGTGAATGGGAGCGACGTCGCACTCGCCGCGGCGCGCCGCCTCGAGCCCCCCCTGGCTCCCCACGGCGAGCAGCTTGACGGAGTAGCCCTGGCGCGAGAGCGCCGCCGCGATCACGTCGAGTCCGGTGCAGTGGCTGCCCACGATCACGAGGTCGGCCGGCTCGAGCGCGCGGCCGAGCAGGGTCACCTCGACCTGCGCGCCGGCCTCGACGATCTCGGTGTTGCGGTCGATGCGCACGAAGCCATCGGCGCGGCTGAAGGACGTGACGCTGCCGCTCCCCTTCCCCATGGGGTACGCGGCGAGGTCGCCCTCCTCCCCGCGCACGAGGCCCACGAGCAGGTACTCGAGACGCCCGCGCTCCGAGACGACGCGCACGGCGAGCCGTGCGGGCCGGGTCTCCCGTTGCTCGCTCGGAAGACCGGCGAGGCGCCGCAGCACGGGGGCGACGAACTCGTGGAACGTGAAGACCGCCGAGGTGGGGAAGCCGGGGAGGATCACCACCGGCTTCCCGCCTTGACTCGCCAGACAGATCGGCTTGCCGGGCTTCAGCGCGACGCCGTGCACGACGATGCCCGGTCGCAGGTCGGCGACGACGCGGTACGAGAGGTCTCCCTCCCCCTTCGAGGTCCCACCCGAAAGGACGACGAGATCCCCTTGGTCCAGCCCGCGTTCCAGCGCCTCGCGCAGCGCGCGTTCATCGTCGCGGAACGCGCCCATGAAGACCGGGCTGCCCCCCAGCTCGCGGATCGCGTCGCAGAGAATGCGGCCGTTAGAGTCGAAGACCAGGCCGGCGCGCATCGTCTCGCCGGGCGCGATGATCTCGTCGCCGGTCGAGATCACGGCGACGCTCGGCTGCCGCACGACGTCGACGGCATCGACCCCGATCGCCGCAAGCACGCCGGTCTCGCGCGACGTCAGACGGGCTCCCTGGAACAGGACGGTCTCCCCGCGACCGATGTCGGTGCCGGCGTACGCGACCGCGGCGCCCGGAACCGCCGCGCGCCGGATCACGACGACGCTCCCCTCCGCCTCGAGGTCGGTGTACTCCACCCCGATCACCGCGTCGGCACCGCGTGGAAGCATGCCGCCGGTCGCGATCACGCTCGCACCACCGGGTGGGACGACCTGCTTGGGCTCGACTCCCGTCGGGATCGTCTCGCCGGTGAGCCGGAGCCGCACGGGCACCTCTTCGGTCGCGCCGAAGCTGTCCTCGGCGCGGACCGCGAAGCCGTCCAGGTTGGAGCGGTCGAAGGACGGGACGTCGACCTCGGAGCGGAGGTCCCGCGCGAGCACGCGGCCGAGGGCCGCGACGACCGGGACGCGCTCCGACGGGAGCGCCTCGAGGGCGAGCGCCGCGAGCCAGCGACGCTCCGCCTCGTCGCGGTCGAGCACCTCCAGGAACTGCTCCTGCCTCACGTCGGAAGCCCCTCGTCGTACAGCAGCACCTCGACCTCGACCCCCTCCGCCATGCCCTCGAGGGCCCGTGGCACGATCACGACGCCCGCGGCGCGCACCGTAGAGGAGAGAATCGAGGCCCCGGAGGTCGAGATGGGCACCGCACAGCCCGCCTCGATCGCCACGCGCACGTAGTCGGTGCGGCCGACGGCCGAGGCGATCTTGCGGGCGAGCGGGAGCCGGGCGCGGCGATGCGGCCACTCGCGCGAACGGCCTCCCAGCGCGCGCAGCGTCGGCCCTGCGAAGAACTCGTAGGCGCAGAGACAGCTCACCGGGTTCCCCGGGAGCAGGAACGCGAAGTGATCGCCGATCCGGCCCACGCCGGCGGGGCTCGACGGCCGCATCGCGATGCCGTGAAAGTCGAGGCTCCCCAGCTCTGCAACCAGGCGCGGCGCGTGGTCCTCCTGGCCGACCGAGCTACCGCCCGAGACCAGCACCACATCCGCCTCCGCGTTCTCGAGCGCGGCCCGGACCTGCTCCGGCCGGTCGGGAAGGATCTGGTAGGGGAGCACCTCGCCGCCGTCCCGCTCGACCAGCGCGCACAGCATGACCGAGTTGGAGTCGACGATCCGGGCCCCCTCCGGCCGACTCCCGGCGGGCAGCAGCTCGTCGCCCGTAATGACCAGGGCCGCGCGCGGACGTCTCACACAGGCGACCCGAGCGACGCCGATCGAGGCGAGCAGCCCCACGTCCTGGGGGCGCAGCCGACGACCGGCGCGCAGCACTCGATCCCCCCTGCGGATGTCCTCCGCCACGGCACCCACGTGCTTGCGCGGCGACACGGCGTCCGTCACGCGAACGGCGCCGTCCGACTCCTCGCAGATCTCGGCCATGGCCACGGCGTCCGCGCCGTCGGGAAGCGGCGCGCCGGTCATGATCCGCACCGCCTGTCCCACGCCGACCGAGCCGTCGAAGGGCCGCCCGGGATACGCCTCGCCGACGAGCACCAACGCGAGCGGGTTGTAGCTCGAGGCGCCGAACGTGTCCTCGCCGCGCACCGCGTAGCCATCCATGGCGGCGCGGGCGAAGCCGGGAACGTCGACGTCGGAGGACCGGTCCTCGGCCAGGACCCGGCCCGCGCAGCGGCGCAGGTCTACCGCCTCTGCAGGTAGCGCGCGAACGTGCTCGGCCAGAAACTGCTCGACCTCTTCCACGTCCACGCGCTGGGCAAAGCCTCGCATCCGGACGTCGCGCATCTCGTCAGACCGGCGATCGGCGGGGCAACGCTCGGGCGCCCCGCAGCGTGAGCGTGGGCTACCCGGTCGCCTTGGAAGAGAACATCTCCTCCTGGTAGGGGAGCTTCTTCTTGGCCTCGTTCGCCTTGGCGACCGGGACGTCGTACACGACCTCCTGCGGACCGATCTTGTCTTCCTTCATGCAGGCGGGCAGGTCGTTGTCGTCGTCCTTCCAGCCGGCCCTCTCGTTGAACTCCCACTCGTCCGAGAGGCACTGCCAGCCCAGATCGTAGATCTGATCGCGCGAGATCTCCTCGCCGTAGAAGTGGCCGAGGAACTGGCGGATGTCGTCGAGCGACGGCTGCAGGAACTGACAGAAGCCGGAGGAGTCGCAGACCGCGTTCACGAGCTGCGACTGCTGGGACGCGTAGGCGAACTGCTCGGCGGGCATGCCCGGGTTCACGATCAGGCCCGCGGTGTGGTCGGCGCCCATCGGGCTGGTCGCGTAGGTCACGCCCGTCGCCTTGAGGGGGCGCGGATCCCAGGCGGGAATCGCCTGGCCCCGCACCGCCGGCACGCGATGGTGCTTGGTGCGCTTGCCCACGGCGACGGCGCCGTTGCCCACGGCCTTGCCCACGTCGGTCCCCTCGGCGATGTCGCTGATCAGCTTCCGCATCCCGTCGGCGTCGCCCCAGTCCATCTCGCCGGCGTCCATCAGGATCGCGATCGCCGCGCCCGTCTCGATCGTGTCGAGGCCGACCTCGTCACACAGCCGGTCCATGTCCGCGACGTCTTCCCAGCTCTCGAGGTCGCAGTTCGAGCCGAGCAGCGTCAGGGTCTCGAACTCGAGCGCCGACGTCTTGTAGTTGCCGTCCGCGTCGTGGACGATGTTGGAGCACTGCACGATGCAGCCGGTCATGCAGTTGTGCATGCGCCCGCCGCGCGTCTCGAAGCTCTCGTTGATGCGCGCCCCCTCGAGCGTGGTCGCGTGCGGCGACTGGCCGTTCACGCGGTTCCGGTTCGGGAAGGTCTGCAGCATGTTCGCGACCGGCACCACCGAGGCCGTACCCGTCTTGAACATCTGCGGGCCTTCCTGGTAGTCCTTGGTGTAGGTCTTGTTGAGGTTGTTGAACTCCTTGCGCTGGGCCGGCTGCCGGACCGAGGCTCGGCCCGGGTCGACCGCGACGAACTTGAGACCCTTGCTCCCCATCACGGCTCCGAGGCCGCCGCGCGCCGCGTGGCGCGTCGGGACGCGGTTGTCCTGGTCGGTGCAGGCGACCGACGCGCCCGTCAGCTCGAGCTCGCCGGCCGGACCGATCGTGATGAACGAGGCCTTCTTGTCGTAGCTCTCCGCGAGCTTCTCGCAGCACGCGTAGTTCCACAGCGCCTTGTAGTCGTCCGCGGGGACGATCTTCACGTCGCCCGAGTTGACCTCGAGCC
The DNA here is from genome assembly GCA_964557495.1 of uncultured Myxococcales bacterium. Classification (GTDB taxonomy): domain Bacteria; phylum Myxococcota_A; class UBA9160; order SZUA-336; family SZUA-336; genus CAZLBF01. The sequence continues at coordinate 29,468 of CAZLBF010000040.1, forward strand.
CGTAGCGCCGGCTGCGGTCGGCCGGCTGACCCTTCACGATGATCGCGCGATAGCCGAGCTTCATCAGGTGCTGGGCCGGGTTGCCACCCGCGTTGGCCTCTTTGATCCCCTGCGTGAGGGGACTCTTTCCACCGATCGAGATGCGACCCGACGTCGGCGCCGAGGTCCCCGCGAGCACTCCGGGCGCCATCACGAGGACGTTGTCCGGTCCCAGCGCGTCGCAGTTGGGATCGCATTCGTCGAGGAGAATCTTCGCCGACAGGGCGCGCCCGCCGAGGAGCTTCCACTCCGCGGGGAACGGAGCGATCTCGACGCTCTGCTTGGTCATGTCCACCCGGATCAGTTGATCGTTCAGCTTCTGGGCCATGGATTCCTCCAGTGGGCTAGACGAGGCTCTAGCGGTCGGGGTCCAAAACTCGCACGCAGACTACCACAGGTCCGGAGAGCGGCGAGCAACCGGTTGCGAGCCCGGGCGCGACGGGGGACGAGCGACGTCAGCCGCCGGCGATGGCCGCGAGCACCTCGACCCGGTCGCCGGGATCGACGGCGTTCTCGAGCGCGTCCCTCCCGACCAGCTCTCCATTCCGGAACACCTTCACGAACTTGTGGAGCCTTCCGTCCCCGTCGAACAGCTGAGCCTCGAAGCCCGGGAACTTGGTGTCGACGGCGGCGAGGCACTCCCGGACGGTGCTCCCCTCCACGAGGACGTCGCCGACGCCAGCGGTGGGACCCTGGTAGGGGGGCGGGATGATCACCTTCGGCATGCGCGGAGTGTAGCGTGGCCCCCGGCTCGATCGAGCGGCCGTTTCGCTATGCTCGCGCGGCAGTGGAAGAGCGAGACCTCTACGCCGATCTGGGAGTTGCGAGGGGCGCCAGCGACGACGAGATCCGCAAGGCCTACCGGAGGCTGGCCCGCAAGCACCACCCGGACGTGAACCCGGGCGACCCGGCGGCGGAGGAGCGCTTCAAGCGCATCTCGTTCGCCAACGACGTGCTGTCGGACCCCGAAAAACGCAAGCGCTACGATGAGTTCGGCATGGCGGGGCTGGCCGAGGGCTTCGACCCGGGGCAGGCCCGGACCTACCAGCGCTGGTCGCAGGGGGCGCGGCAGAGCCCCTTCAGCCACGCCTTCGAGCAGACCGACCTCGAGGACCTGCTGGGCGGCATGTTCGGAACGGGCCGCGGGCGGAGGCCGCGCGGGCCCGTACGGGGGCGCGACGTCGAGGGCGAGGTGAGCGTCGACTTCCTGGACGCCGTGCGCGGGGGGGAGGTGCGCGTCGAGATGCGCCGAGCCGACGGCGCGGAGAAGGCCCTGCGCATCAGGATCCCGCCGGGCGCCGATGACGGCACCCGGATCCGGCTGGCCGGCCAGGGGGAGCCCTCTCCGACGGGTGGCGAGGCGGGCGACCTGCTGCTCAGCCTGCGCGTCCGGTCCCATCCCGTGTTCAGGCGCGACGGCGCGAACCTGCTGCTCGAGGTTCCGGTCACGCTCCCCGAGCTGATCAAGGGGGCCTCGGTCGAGGTTCCCACCCCGGACGGGCCGGTTTCCATGAAGATCCCCGCTCGCTCCCAGAGCGGCCGGAAGCTCCGGCTGCGGGAGAAGGGAGCCGCGCGCCGGGGCGGCGCGGGCCGCGGCGACCTGTTGGTCACGCTGGTGGCCCGGCTGCCGGAGGCCGAGGCCGCCGAGCTGGACGAGATCGCCGAGAAGCTCGAGGCGATCTACGCCGGCGAAGACGTGCGAGCGAAGCTCAGGAGGTCGCTATGAGTTTCTACTCGCGATCGCGGATCGCGAAGCTGCTCGAGATCGATGAAGGCTTCCTCACCTCGCTCGAGAGCGAGGAGATCATCGAGATCGACGCGCCCGAGGAGGCGGACGGCGAGTACTCGGAGCGGATGCTGGAGCGCGTCCGCGTCGCCCACGAGCTGGTCAGCGAGCTCGACGTCAATCTGCCGGGCGTCGCGATCATCGTCCGCATGCGGGAGCAGATGTTCACGCTGCGCAGCGACCTGGAGCGAAGCCTGCGCGAGCTGCGCGACCGCCTCGAAGAGGAATAGGGTCGGCGTCGGTGGCAGAGGTGGAAGACAAGCTGGTCTTCCTCGTATCGGCGCCCCGATCCGGGTCGACGCTGCTGGCGCGAATGCTGGGCGCGCACTCGAGAGTCGCCGGGGGGCCGGAGCCCCACGTGATCTCGCCGCTGGCACACCTCGGCTACTACGAGCGCGTCGACTCCGCTCCCTACGATCCCGTGATCGCGCAGCGGGGAATCCGCGAGCTGATCGCGCGGCTGCCGGGCGGCGAGGAGGATTTCCTCGCGGCGTGCCGGGCCTACACGGATCACCTCTACGCGCGCTGGCTCGAGAGTGCACCGGGGAAGTCGCTGCTGCTCGACAAGACGCCCGCCTACGCCCTGGTGCTCCCCTTCCTGACCCGACTCTACCCGAGGGCCCGCTACGTGGTGCTGACGCGCTCGCCGCTCGCGGTGCTCTCCTCGTACGCGAACTCCTTCTACGACGGGGACTTCGAGGTCTCGGTCCGGCACAACCCGATCCTCGAACGCTACGTCCCGGCGATCGCGCGCTTCCTGCGCGAGGCGCCCGCCCCGCTGATCCACGTCCGCTACGAGCCGCTGGTCGAGAGCCCCGGCTCGGAGCTGGAGCGCCTCTGCGGGTTCCTCGATCTCGAGTTCGAGCCCGCCGCAATCGAGTACGGCGGCGCGCAGGGCGAGCCGACCGCACACAAGCGCGGGCTCGGTGACCCGCTGGGAGTCGAGCGGCACTCCCGCCCGGTCACGGACTCCGTCGACAGCTGGGCAGACGAGCTCGCGAGCGACGCACAGCGGCGCGAGGTGGCGCTGCGCACGCTCGACCGGCTCGACGACGCCGACCTCGAGACCTGGGGCTACCGGCGCCAGCAGATCCTGGACGCGCTCCACGAGGCGGCTCCCTCGGCGGTGCCGCGGCGCCGTCCGCTCAGCCGCTACGTGCTCGAGCGCAAGCTGCTGGTCGGCCTCCGCCGCAACATTCAGACCAACGCCTTCGGCCGCCTGGTCCGCCGCATCCGCCTCCTCTGCGACGTCCTCCTACGCTGACAACCCGAGCCACTTTCACGGCGACTTGGTCAGGCGGTCTGCACCTCACTGCGACAGGGTCCGGCGCTCCAACGACGCATCGTGGGGCGGTCTGCAGAGGGTGCGACGGGCGCTTAGTCTGCGCAGAGCGGTCTCGTACGCAACACGACGCGTACGAGCCCCGAGATAGCGGGCGCCCGGCGCGCCCTCTGCAGACCGCCCCGACCCTGCAGCAGTGAGAGTCTTGCGTACTTCAGATGCGGGGTACCTCAGCCCTTGGGAGGCATGCGGAGGGCGCCGTCGAGGCGGATGACCTCGCCGTTCAGCATCGGGTTCTCGATGATCTGGCGCGCCAGCAGCGCGTACTCCTCCGGGTTCCCGAGTCGCTTGGGGTGCGGGACGTTCGCCGCGAGGATCCCGCGCTGCTCCTCGTTCATCTGTCCCAGCAGCGGCGTGGCGAACAGGCCCGGCGCGATCGTGCAGCAGCGCACCATCAGGCTCGCCAGATCGCGCGCGACCGGGAGCGTCATCCCGACCACGGCTCCCTTCGAGGCCGAGTAGGAGACCTGGCCGATCTGGCCGTCGAACGCGGCGACCGACGACGTGTTGACGATGACGCCCCGGTCGCCCATCGGCTCGGGGTCGTTCTTGACCATGCGGCTCGCGGCGATGCGGATCGCGTTGAAGGTCCCGATCACGTTGACCTCGACCACCTTTTTGAACGGCGCGAGCGGGTGTGGACCGTCGCGCGTGACGGTGCGCGTCGCCCAGCCGATCCCGGCACAGTTCACATCGATGTAGATGCTGCCGAGCTCCGAGACCGCGCGGTCGACCGCCGCCTCGACCTGCTCCTCTTCGGTGACGTCGCAGGGGCAGAAGATCGCCGCGGACCCGAGGTCCTTGGCGACCGTTTCGCCCGCCGACGTGGGCAGGTCCAGGATCGCGACCCGGCCACCCGCAGCGATGATCTCCTTCGTCGTGGCGAGGCCGAGCCCCGAAGCTCCGCCCGTGACGACCGCGCCCTTTCCCTGGATATCCATCTCAGTCCTCCCGATTCAGATAGGTGTTTCCCGACAGCGCCTGTCCGTAGCGGCGGCGCAGCAGTGCCGATTCCTCGAGTGAGATCGAGCCGGCGCGGAGCGCGCCCTCGATCGCCCTTCGCACGCGCTCCACGAGCGTCGCCCGGTCGAAGTCGACGTAGCCGAGCACGTCCTCGACCGTCTCGCCTTCGATCACCTGCTCGATGCGGTAGCTTCCTTCGCGACTCCCGGGCGCCGCCTCGACGTGGACGTGGACCGCAGCGGTGTCGCCAAAGAGGTTGTGCAGCTCACCCAGGGTCTCCTGGTAGGCACCGACCAGGAACGCACCCAGGTAGTAGGGCATGCCGTTCGGCGGGTGCAGTGCCAGGACCGGCCGCGAGTCGCGCAGGCCGATGAACTCGTCGACCTTGCCGTCGGAGTCGCAGGTGAGGTCGGCGAGCGTCGCGGCTCGAACCGGCTCCTCGTCCAGTCGGTGGATCGGCACGATCGGAAACAGCTGCTTCACCGCCCAGGCATCGGGCATCGACTGGAATACCGAGAAGTTCCCGTAGTAGGTGTCCGCCAGTGCGCGCTCGAGCCCCTCCAGCTCTTCCGGTACGAACTCGCGCTGGCTCGCGGTCGCGGCGATCTTCCGGCAGCAGCTCCAGAACAGCTCCTCCAGCCGCGCGCGTGCCGCCAGGTCGAGGTAGCCCAGGTTGAACAGGCTCGTCCCCTCGTCCTTGAGCTGGACCGCATCGTGGTAGGCCTCGAGCAGCGGCTCTCCGTCGATCTGGGTCCAGACCTCGTACAGATCCACGAGCACCTTGTGCTCCCCCGCCGCGGGGGGGCTCGGAATCCGCGATCCCGCCACCGCGTCGACGCCGAGCACGTCGAATACGAGCACCGAGGCGTGCGCGACGAGCGCGCGACCCGCCTCCGTCACCACGTCGGGGTGGGCGACCCCGGTCTCGTTGCAGGCGTCGCGAATCGCGGCGACCACGTCGTAGGCGTACTCCTGATCGCTGTAGTTCATCGAGGAGGAGAAGCTCGACTGCGAGCCGTCGTAGTCGATCCCCAGGCCGCCGCCGACGTCGAACAGGAGGAGCGGCGCCCCGAGCCGGGCGAGCCCGACGAAGACTCGACTCGCCTCGCGCAGGGCCTCCTTGTGGGCGCGAATGTCGGTGATCTGCGAGCCGATGTGGAAGTGGAGCATCTCGAGGCACTCGAGCATGTCCTCCGAGCGGAGGCGCGCGACGACGTCGACCATCTCCGACGCCGAGAGCCCGAACTTCGAGCGGTCCCCGGACGCGTCCTGCCAGTTCCCGGCGCCGCGCGCCGACAGGCGCGCGCGCACTCCGATGTGGGGACTGATCCCGAGCTCGCGCGCGACCTTGATCAGCACGTCGAGCTCGTCGGGCCGATCCAGCACGATGACCGGGTGGCGCCCGAGGCGCTGGGCGAGCAGCGCCGTCTCGAGGTAGGCGCGGTCCTTGAATCCGTTGCAGACGATCAGCGCGTCGGGGTTGTCGAGGACCGCGAGCGCCACCAGCAGCTCCGGCTTGCTCCCCGCCTCGAGGCCCAGCTGCTGCGGGCGGCCGAACTCGACCAGCTCCTCCACCACCTGGCGCTGCTGGTTGACCTTGATGGGGTAGACGCCGCGGTACGCGCCCGCGTAGTCGTACTCCGCGATCGCGCGCTCGAAGCAGACCGCAATTTCGCGCACGCGGCTGGCGAGCAGGTCCGAGAAGCGGATCAGGAGCGGCGTGGCGTGCCCCCGTCCGCGCAGGTCCTCGACGAGGGCGCAGAGATCGATCGCGGGCCCCTCGCTCCCGAGGGGCCGAACGCGGATGCTCCCATCGGGGCCGACGTCGAAGTAGTCCCCGCCCCAGCGCGAGATTCCGTAGAGATCGGCGCTCCGCTGAACCGACCAGTCTGGCATCGGGAGGCCCTCCCCCGACAGCGCGAAGCACTGCCGCGCCACGTCGGCGGGGCGTGGCGGGCGCATGGTAGCGGATCAGCTTTCCTGGAGCCTCACGAATTCGCTACAGCGGGGACAGGGGAAGGTATCGGGGAAGCGGGCGCCGTCGGGGACCGGGTAGTCGACCGGCTCGTGGCAGGCCGGACACCGCCCGGAGACCGACTCGACGAAGCGGTCCTGCCGCAGGCGGCGCGCTCCGAGAACGACGGCGGCGACCAGGAAGGCGGGTACCCCGATCAGGTGCCAGACCGGGATCGGCAAGCTCACGAGCGCGCCCACCAGCATGAGCAGCGCGATTCGCAGGGCCCGCCCCACGCGGTGCTTCCGGTCGAGGTCGACGACGCGGGCACTCGCCACCGCGGGCTCCTGCCCGAAGACCTCCGCTCTGAGCTCGAGGCTGCGCTCCATCGGCTGGCCTCTCGCGTTCCGGGTCCCCGAAAATATAGTGAATTCCTGAACCGGGGCACCCGGATACGGACCGGAGCCCGGCCCGGGCCGCCTCTAGCTTCCGACGGAGCGGACGATCGGAATCAGCTCTTCGAGGCGGTCGATGGTGTGGTGCGGCTCGGCGGACTCCCCGGCTCCGCTCCCGGGCGGCTCGGCCAACGGGCTGTGGATCAGCACCGTGTGCATGCCGAGCCGGCGTGCCCCCACGACGTCGTGCTCGGGCGAGTCGCCCACGAAGACCGACTCCTCGGGCCGAACCCCCGCCTTGCGCATGGAGTAGTGGAAGATCTCCGCGTCCGGCTTGCACGAGCGCGCCTCCTCCGAGCTGGTCCAGGCGTCCAGGTGCTCGGTCAGTCCGCATCTCTCGAGCATCGGGTGCAGGTAGTCGTCGTCTATGTTCGACACGATCGCGAGGTGGATCCCGTCGCCGCGCAGCTCGCGCAGCGTGTCGACGCAGTCGGGCCGCAGCTGGAACCTGTCGTAGACCAGCTTCCGCTGCTGCTCGTGAAACCAGTCGAGGAACTCCTGCGTGGGCTTCCCGCCGATCGCCTCGCCGAAGCGCCTGAACGCGTCCTGAAAGAGCTCCCGGTGCAGATAGTAGGGACGATCGTGAAATGCCCGGAAGGACTCCTGGCTCGCCTCGGTGTAGGCGCGGCCCGCGACCTTCGGCTCGACGTCGACGCCCAGCCGCTCGACCGCCTCGACCAGGAGCGGATAGAACCAGCGGCCGCGAACGTCTCCGTACGTGAAGAGGGTGCCGCCGAAGTCGAAGAAGACGGCTCGGACCTCGCGATCGGGCATCGCGCCACAGGCTAGCAGAGGCGCTAGAATTCCGGCATGTCGAAGCTCGAGGAGTACGCGGTGGCGGTGGTGGGCGGGGCCGTGGCCGGCGCGGAGGCCGCGTCGATCTTCTCCGCGCAGGGCTTCCTGACGGTCGTCTTCGAGCAGAACGACCGACCCTACGGGAAGATCGAGGACGGGCTGCCTCGCTGGCACGCTCGGCTGCGCCGCAAGGAGTACGAGACGATCGACCAGAAGCTCAGCCTGCCGCACATCCACTTCGTGCCGCGCACGAAGCTGGGCCGCGACCTGGATCTGCGCGAGCTCGCCGACGACTGGGGCTTTCACGCCGTCGTGCTCGCGCACGGAGCCTGGCGCGACCGACCCCTCGCGGTCGAAGGGGTCGACGCCTACGTGGGCCGCGGACTCGTCTACCAGAACCCGTTCATCTACTGGTTCAACCACTACAACGAGGCGGACTACAGCGGCGAGCAGTTCGAGATCATCGACGGAACGGCGGTCGTCGGCGGCGGACTCGCGTCGATCGACGTCGCCAAGGCGCTGCAGCTCGAGTACGTGGCGCGGGCGCTCAGCGAGCGCGGGATCGAGCAGGACCTCGTCGAGATGGAGCTCGACGGCATTCCCGCGACGCTCGCATCGCACGGCCTGCGCTACGAGGAGCTCGGCATTCAGGGCTGCACGCTCTACTACCGGCGCCGCGCACAGGACATGCCGCTCGTCGAGCTACCCGAGAACGCGAACGACAAGCTGCGGGAGCGGGCCGTCAAGACGCGCGAGCGCATGCTGCAGAAGGCGATGGAGAAGTACCTCTTCGGATTCGAGCCGCTCCACCTTCCCGTCGACAAGATCGTCGAGGGCGAGCGACTGGTCGGCATGGTGTTCGCCGGCACCCTCGTGAAGGACGGCAAGGTCGAGGTGACCGACAAGCGCGTCGAGATTCGCGCGCCGCAGTTCATCAGCTCGATCGGCAGCATCCCCGAGCCGCTCGAGGGGATCGAGATGAAGGGCGAGCTCTATGCGTACGAAGACTGGGACACCGGTCGCATGAGCGCCTACCCGACGCTGTTCAGCGCGGGCAACGTCGTGACCGGCAAGGGCAACATCGTCTCGTCCCGCAGGCACGCGAGGGCGGTCGGAAACCACGTGGTCGCCGAGTACTTCAGGCTCGCCGAGGAGGTGAAGCGGCTCGAGCCGCTGGCCGAGGGAAAGCGCGACGAGATTCTCGCGCGCATGCGCGAGCACCAGGCGCGAGCGGGCTACGACGGCGACTACGCGGCCTGGATCGAGGCGGTCTCACCGCCCGACCTCAGCTGACCGGACCGGTGGCGAACCGCCTGGCTGGCGAGTCCAGCGCCTACCTGCTCCAGCACAGGGACAACCCGGTCGACTGGTACCCCTGGGGCGAAGAGGCCTGGGAACGCGCGCGGCGCGAGAGCCGGCCGGTGCTGGTCTCGATCGGCTACTCCTCGTGCCACTGGTGCCACGTCATGGAGCGGGAGTCGTTCGAGGATCCGGACACCGCGCGGCTCATGAACGAGCGACTCGTCTGCATCAAGGTGGACCGCGAGGAGCGGCCCGACGTCGACCAGATCTACATGGAGACGGTCGTGCGGCTCACGGGTGCCGGCGGCTGGCCGCTGAACGTCTTCTGCACGCCGGACGGTCGCCCGTTCTTCGGCGGCACCTACTTCCCGCCCGCCCCGGCGCACGGTCGCCCGTGCTGGCGCGACGTGGTCGAGTCGGTGGCGAAGGTCTGGGCGGAGCAGCGCGACGTGGTCGAGGGCCAGGCCGCCCGGATCCTCGAGGCCCTGCGCGAGCGCCCGTCGGCGCTGGGAGACCGACCCGAGGGAGCCGAGACGCTGCGCGGCCTGACGCGGCAGCTCATGGAGCAGGCGGATCGCGCCTACGGCGGCTTCGGGGGCCCGCCCAAGTTCCCGACGCCCACGAACCTGGAGGCGATCCTGCTGGCCCAGGCGCTCCACTGCGCACCGGCGGGGGCGTTCGACCAGGTCGTGTTCACGCTGCACCGCATGGCTCGCGGGGGCATCTACGATCAGCTCGGTGGAGGCTTTCACCGCTACAGCACCGACGCGCACTGGCTGGTCCCGCACTTCGAGAAGATGCTCTACGACCAGGGTCAGCTGCTGCGCGTCTACGCGGAGGCACATCGGCAGTCCGAGCCGCGCGACGCCGAGCTGGAGTGGCCCGTCGCCGAGACGATCGAGTTTCTCGAGCGGGAGATGCGCGGGACGGAGGGCGGCTTCTTCGCGAGCCTCGACGCGGACAGCGAGGGGGAGGAGGGGCTCTTCTACGTGTGGACGCCGAGCGAGGTCGACGCGGTGCTCGGGGCTGCGGAGGGAGCCGAGTTCTCGACCGCCTACGGGATCGAGGCGGGGGGGAACTTCGAGGCCACGGGGCGGAGCGTGCTCTCGCACGCGCTGGCGGGCGAGCGCGCGCGCTTTGCGGAGGCGCGGCGGAGGCTTCTGGAGGCGCGCGCCGGGCGCATCCGCCCCGACACCGACCCGAAGCACGTCACGTCGTGGATCGCCTACGCGATCGGCGGGCTCGCGACAGCGGGGGCGGTCTTCGATCGGCGCGAGTGGATCGAGAGCGCGGCGCGCTCGGCCGACTTCCTGCTCGACCGCATGCTCGACGCCGACGCCGGCCTGCTGCGGATCTGGGACGGGACTCGCGCGCGGATCCCCGCCTTCCTCGACGACTACGCGGCCACCCTGTGCGCGCTGCTCGACCTGCACCGGGCCGGTGCAGACGACCGCTACGTCGAGCGCGGCCTCGAGCTCGCGCACGCCATCCGGACGCGATTCTTCGATGCGGAGGCGCGCGATCTCTTCTTCGTGCCGATCGACGGCGAAGCGCTGGTCGTGCGCCCGAGCTCGGACTCCGACGGCGCCACGCCCGGTGCGTCCGGGCTCGCGACGCTGGGACTCGTGCGCATCTCGGAGCTCTCGGGAAGCGACGAGCTGAGGGCGGTCGTCGACGGCGTCCTCGAGACGCACGCACCGATCCTCGCGCGCGCCCCCGCCCACGTTCCCACGCTCGCGCGCGCTGCGGCGCTGCGCGACGCGGGGCTCGGCGTCGGATTGGTGCTCGGCGACCCGCAGGCCGACGCGACCCAGCGGCTCGCGCGCCGAGCGAGAGAGCTGCTCGGGTCGGAGGACCCGGTGGTCGTGTTCCGCCCCGGGAGCGCGCCGAGCTGGCTGGCTCGCGACTGGATCGAGGGCCGCGAGCCGAAGGACGGCGCGCCGACCGCCTACATCTGTCGCGGGCGCGCCTGCTCGCTGCCGGCGACCGAGCCCGACGCGCTGGTCCTACCGACGTCCAGCGGCGGGCCATAGCGAACCGCGTAGCGCGCCGACTCTCCCGGGTCGAGCTCCCGGACACTGAGCGAGACCCAGCTCAGGTCGGGTGCGACGTGCACCACCGCGGTCGGCACGAGCCAGCCGGTCGGACTCGCACTCGGTCGGCCAGCGCCCACCGGCAGGTAGACGCGCGCGCCGGCCGGGCGAGCCGGCCGGTCCCCGACGTTGCGGAGCTCGACCTCGAGCCGGCCCGGACCCTGCGACTGCATCTGCACCTCGAGCCCGGAGGGATGCGTGGGGGCTCCCTCGACCTCGACCGACGGCTGCCGCAGGACCCAGCGCAGGGCGTTCTCGACCTGCCGCGCACTCGGCTCGTGTGGAACCCAGACGACCGGACCCCGTCCATAGCGAGCTCGATGCAGCCCGGCCGGTCCACCGCCGCGCGCGCCGAACGACTCGGGACCGCCGGCTACGAGCCTCGACAGGATGCTGCGCGGCCGCTGGCCGGAGCTCCCGTCTGCCGCGCGGGCGGGCCGCCGGAGTACCACGCCGGTCCCCGGTCCGAGAAGCTCGGTGAGGGACTGGAGATCGGCGCTCGAGAGCTCCTCGCCGTCGCGGAGGACGAGCGCGACGTAGCGGTAGAGGTCCAGCCTCTCGAGGGCATCGGCCCGAACCACCTGGATCTCGGCCCCGGTCCGGCGAGCGCCCTCGACCCAGCGCGGCGTCGGGCCCGTGCCGCCCTCCGCGTCTCGCACCTCCCCGAGCTCGACCCAGGCGAGCTGAGGCGCAGGCGCCGCCCCGGAGCTCGCAAGGGAACCCGCCTCCTCGACGACCGAGAGCGCCCCCAGGAAGACGACGGCACCCGCAGTGGCGACGACGCAGACCGCGAGGGCGAACCGGCTCACGCCCCGCTCTCCCTGGCCTCGAGCGGAGGCCGAGCTGGCCCTACACCGCGGAGATGCGGCGAGCAGGAACCCGCCTGTCGGCCATTGACGCTCACCCCGATACGCAGCCTCCCGGCTCCGTATCGGCACCCCACTCAATATGTAGACGCGATCCCTACCTCAGCCCCCCTCACACCGGGCAGGTCGTGCCACCCCAAAGGCGGTCTGCAGAGGGTGCGCCGGGCGCTTAGTCCGCGCAGAGCGCTCCTGTGCACAGCGCGATGAATCCGAGCCTCGAAGCAGCGGGCGCCCGTCGCACCCTCTGCAGACCGCCGCCCCCCGGGAGACTCAGTCCGTCCGTCGAACGGCCCGGAACGTCTCCTTCAGGCTCAGCAGCGGCCGGAAGCCGGTCTCCTCGCTGAAGCGCCGCCCCGAGATGGTGCAGGGGTACTTGAGG
>CAZLBF010000041.1:0-10009 GCA_964557495.1 uncultured Myxococcales bacterium
CTACGTAGAGACCCTCGACGGCCGCCGCCTGGCGTTCGCCGTCCTGATCAACGGCGCACGAAGCCCCGCCCTGGACGTAGACGCCGCCCTAGACCGCTTTGTCACCCGCCTCTCCCAGCTCACCCTGACCCCACCACCCGAACCGGCCGCCCTCGACCCGACCCGACCCGAAGAAGGGGAAGAGGGGATCCCGCAAGCGCCGCAGTAGCGGCGCGCGCAGCGAGCCGGAGGCGAGCGAAGGCTGGCAGGCCGCTAGGCGCGCAGTCAGCGCGCCGTCCGGCAAGGCGAGCTCTGCTCGCCGTTAGGCCGGAAAGACCCGCCGGCCGATACCCGGCTAAGAGCCGAGGAAGATGGAGCGGTCCGCCAGGACCTTCTGGAAGTAGACGTCGGGGAGCGCGCGCCCGCGGGCGAGGCGGTAGTCGATGCGCGTCGGGCCCCAGTTGTAGGCGGCGAGCGCCTTGTCCCAGCTTCCTGCGTAGCGGGAGTGGAGCCAGTCGAGGTAGGCGGTGCCGATGCGGACGTTGGTCACGGGCTCGAACAGCGTCTCCGCACCGCGCCACTCGATGCCGAGCTTCTCGGCCACGGCCTTGCCCGTGTGCGGCATGACCTGCATCAGTCCCAGGGCCCCGACGTGCGAGGTGGCGAAGTTGTTGAAGCCGCTCTCCGTGCGGATCAGCGAGAGGATCAGCTCGAGATCGATGCCCCTCTCGCGCGACTCGGCGACGATGGTCTCGGCGACGGCTCGGATCTCGAAGGGCGCGAGGCGCGTGTGGTACTGCGTGAAGTGGCCCTCGACCCAGTCGACGGCGGTGGGTCCCGCGAGCGCCTCGACCACAGGCGTCTCAACCGGTTCGCGAACTTCCTTCATGGATCCCGTGAATAGCGAGCAGGACACGCTCGACGACAGCACGGTGGCCACCAGGGCCGCCAGAGCGCGCGCGGCGCCGCCGCTGCAGAAGCGGACCCTGGCCCGGCGATCGCTGGCTCTGCGCGCGCTCATCCGACCGCGATCCCCACGGCGCGCATCACCTCCAGGTTGTTCACGGTCGCCCACGCCGGAAGCACGACGAGCAGCGCGAGCAGCGCGAGGCGTACCCGGGGCGAGATGCGAGGCGCCCATACCAGGAAGCAGACCGCCGCAGTGGTGATCACGCCCTCCAGGAGCAGCCCCTCGACCAGGCCCACCGAGTCGAAGAGCCAGCGAGCAAAGGGATTGGCTTCGTAGACCTCGAAGCCAGGCGTGGGACTGCTGAGCGACATGAACGTCGTCAGATTGTCCAGGCCGTTGAAGACGATGATGAGGAGTCCGAGCAGAACCCGCATGGCGCTCCTTGCACTGCGGTCGCATTCGTGGCTTCTGATGTACAAGAAGCGTGCCACGGGTTCGGAGAGACCCGCGCGGGTCCCGCGGATCGCGAGCTTGAGCTGGAAGCTGCCGTCGGGAGAGGTGCCCGTGATCGGACGTGAGCGTGGAAGTGATCTCCCCAGCTTCGGGACTCTTCTTCCCACGTGCCGGGGAGGGCGCGGGGCGCCTGTATGGCGCGCGGGGGTGGCGCTGCCGGCTAGCTGCGCGACCCCTGCCGGGGGATCTCGCTAACGGGCCCTGGGGCGCCCGCGACCGAGGATGAGCCAGTCGAGCGAGATGTTCTCCTGCAGCGCGAGGGTGATCAGGAAGTCGGCGTGCGGTGTGGTGCCGTTCTCGTAACGGTTCACGTTCTGCTGAAATACGCCGAGCTCGCGAGCGAATGATCGCTGGGATCGGTCACCTCGGATCTGCGAGAGTCGAACGGGAATCTGTCGCTTCTGCTTCTCCACGGTCGTGTAGGTGACTCGTGTGGACTTCCGGTTCTTCCGCTGCCCCACCTTGCCCATCGTGCGGATCCTCCCTGCTCGGACCGCAGTCGTTCGAACGCGCGACTGTGTAGACTAATTGGCACGGGGAACGTTCGGCCGCGTTCCCTGTCGAGGATTCGGCATCCTAAGCGAACCAACGTGACGCTTCAAGCCAGACGCTGCCATCACTGCAACCGCGACGTACGTCCGACGGTCCACACGCGCACCGGTGCCCGCGTCGACTACTATCGGACGGTGACGGGACCGACGCGCGCCGAGACCTTCGAGAACCCGAAAAAGCCGGGCGAAACCCTGCGGATTCTTCACGTCGAGGAGCTCCACGAGCTGGTCACGTGCTCCGAGTGCTGGGAGGATGCGTCGGTTCGAGCCGCCCTCGAGAAGCGATTCCAGGCCGGCGGCTCATGCGGGTGATCGCCGGTAGGCTGCGAGGCCGCAGGCTTCACACGACCCCGGATCTCGCGACGCGGCCCACCTCGGATCGGGCGCGCGCCGGCCTCTTCGACTGGCTCGGAGCCGGCATTGCGGACGCCTCGGTGCTGGATCTGTTCGCGGGAAGCGGCTCGGTGGGAATCGAAGCTCTATCGCGGGGAGCGGAGTCCATCACCTTCGTGGAGAGCGCCCGCGGGGCCTGCGCGGCGCTGCGACGGAATCTCTGCGATCTCGAACTCGTCGACGCAGTGCGTCTGCTCCCGTACGATGTGCGCCGGGGCGTTCGGACCCTGCTGAAGGAGGAGGCGCAGTTCGACCTCGTGTTTGCAGACCCCCCCTACGGCAGGGATGTGGTGCCCGGAATGGAGTCCATCGAGAAGCTACTGACCCGCGCGGGTGAGCTCGTGATCGAGCGAAGTGCGAGGAGTCCGGAGACCGCTCCAGGCCCCGGGCTCGTGCTGCGCGACTCCCGGACCTGGGGCGAGACCCGCTTCGACCGGTACCAACGAGGAGAGGGACACACAGAATGAGCAGCAGCCGCGTCGCCATCTATCCGGCCAGCTTCGATCCGATCACCAACGGCCACCTCGATCTGATCGAGCGAGCGCGCGGCCTCTTCGACAAGCTGATCGTCGCCGTGGCGATCAACGTCGGAAAGGAGCCTCTCTTCAGCATCGCCGAGCGCGTCGACATGGTGAAGAGCGTGATTGGTGGGCCGGGGGTCGAGGTCGACACGATCGATTGTCTGCTCGTGGACTACGCCCGCCAGCACAACGCGCCGATCGTGATCCGCGGCCTGCGCGCAGTGTCGGACTTCGACTACGAGTTCGAGATGGCGATGATGAACCATCACATGTATCCCGAGATGGAGTCGGTGTTCCTGATGGCCAGCAAGCGCTGGTTCTACGTGAGCGCCTCGCGCATTCGCGAGCTGGTCGGCTTCGGCGCCGACGTGAGCGAGTTCGTCCCCCCCCTGGTCCAAAAGCGCCTCCAGGAGCGACTCGCAAACTCCTGACCTTGCCGGGTATCGGCGAGCGAAGCTCGCCTGCCGGGCTTCGCTCGGCTACGCCTCGCTGCGCGCGCCGCTACCGCGGCGCTTGCAGGTCTTGCACGGGGGTCTGGCGCACCCTCTGCAGACCGCCTCATCTGGCCACGGAGTTCCCGGCCCGGCCGGTAACCGGCAGTTAGCTAAGCCGAGACCTTGAGCTCCTTCATCTTGAGCTGGAGGCCGCGGCGGGACAGGCCTAGGCGCTTCGCAGCGCGGGTGACGTTTCCGTCCGTGGCCCGCAGCGCCTCCTGGATCGCGTCCCGCTCGAGTCTCCGGGTCTCCCGCCGGACCCGCTCGCGCAGCGGCATCCGCTCGGTGGTGCCCGCAGAGGCGCCGAGATCCCGGTGCAGCTCGCCCGGCAGGTCTTCGGCCTCGATGAGCGTGCCGTCCGCGAGCAGGACCGACCGCTCGACCGCATTCTCGAGCTCGCGGATGTTGCCCGGCCAGGAGTGCGCTCGGAGCAGCTCGAGCGCCTCGGGAGTAAATCCGTCGAAGTGGCGCTGCTGCCGAGCAGCGAAGCGCTGCAGAAAGCGCTCCGCCAGCACCGGAATGTCGTCCCGCCGCTGCCGGAGGGCCGGGAGGCGGATCGGCACGACGTTGATGCGATAGTAGAGGTCTTCGCGAAAGGACCCCTTCTGCACCTCCTCTTTGAGGTTCCGATTGGTCGCGACGATCAGTCGTACGTCGACCGAGACCGTGCGCGTTCCCCCCACGCGGAAGAAGCGTCCCTCCTGGATCGCGCGCAGCAGCTTCGGCTGCGCGGAGAGCGGCATCTCGCCGATCTCGTCCAGGAACAGCGTGCCCTCGTGCGCCAGCTCGAAGCGGCCCGGCTTGCGAGCGCCCGCGCCCGTGAACGCGCCCTTCTCGTAGCCGAACAGCTCGCTCTCCAGGAGCCCGTCGGGAATCGCGGCGCAGTTGACCTTGACGAAGGGCGCGCCGGCCCGCTCGCTCCGCCGGTGCAGGCTGCGCGCGACCAGCTCCTTTCCGGTCCCGCTCTCGCCGGTGATCACCACCGTCGCGAGCGTGGGAGCGACCCGCTCGACCACACGCATCACCTCGGCGAGGGAGGGGCTGGGGCCGATCAGCAAGCTCTCGGGATCGTCGTCGCGGTCGGTCTGGGTTTCCTGCGAGTCGAGCGCGCAGGTCTTGACCGCCTTGGCCACGACCTGCCGCACCTCCTCGGGGTCGTACGGCTTCGTGAGGTAGTCGAGTGCGCCGAGCTTCAGGGCCTCGACCGCACTTCCGACGGTGCCGTGGGCCGTGAGGAGCACGACTGGAACGCCGGGGTGGAGCCGCTGCACCGCGTCGAGCAGCTCGAGGCCATTCATGCGCGGCATCTTCAGGTCGGCGACCACCGCGTGCACCGGGTGGGCATCGAGCTCGCGCAGCGCCTCCTCGCCGTCGCCCGCCTCGAGGGTCCGGTATCCGTCCCGGCGCAGCAGCGCGGAGAGGACTCGGCGAACGTTCGGCTCGTCGTCGACGATCAGAACCTGAGGGTCGGCGCTCATGCCACCTCCGGATCGGTCTCATCCCACGCGGGCAGCCGGATTGCGACCTCGGTTCCTCTCCCCGGCGTCGACCGCAGGGCGATCGAGCCGCCCTGCGCGCGCACCAGGCGCTCGCAGAGGGACAGGCCGAGCCCGGTGCCGCGCTCCTTGGTGGTGAAGAAGGGCACCATCGCTCGATCCAGCGTCGCAGGCTCCATGCCGGGCCCGTCGTCCTTGAGCACGATCTCCACGCCCTCGGCCTCGCCGCTCTCGGACACCACCGCGATCACGCCGACGTGAATCGATCCCACGCCCTCGATCGCCTCGTAGGCGTTGCGGAGCAGGTTTCCGAGGATCGTCTCCAGCTGGTCGGCGTCTCCCGCGATCACGGGCAGCTCGGGCTCGACCTCGATCTGGAGCTGGATCCCGCGCTTCGGGCAGCGCCGTTCGATCGCCTCGACGCACTCGCGGACGAACGCGCCGGGGTCCTCGACCTTGGAGCGCTGGAGCGTGGGCTGTGTGTAGTCGAGGAACATTCCCACGACCCGGTCGAGCCGCGCGGTCTCCTCGAGGATCACGTCGTGCAGCTCGCGCAGCGACGCTTCGTCGGGCGGGGGCAGCACGGCGAGCGCGCCCTTGATCGAGGCGAGCGGGTTGCGGATCTCGTGGGCGAGGCCGGCCGCCATCTCGCCCAGGCTGGCGTAGCGATCCCGGGTGCGGATGTGCTCGAACGTCTTCGAGGTCTCGATGCTGGTCGCGGTCCGGTCCGCGACGTCTCGGAGCAGCTCGATCTCTGCGGCCGAGAAGGCCTCGGCCGACCCCGAGTCGGTGAGGGTCCAGAACCCGACCAGCTGGGTGCCCGTCCGGAGCGGCAGGATCAGCTGGGCGTCGAGCCGCCGCAGCGCGTCGCGCAGCGTCTCCAGACGGGCGTGCTCGGAGCGCGGCCGCGCGAGCGTCGCTCGCGGATCGAGATCCTCTTCGAGGAGTGGCTCCCCCGTCTCGAGCGCGGCCACGAATACGGGGTCGCGGATCAGGCTCACGCGGGGTCGCGGTGGCATGCCGATGCTCGCCGCCTGCTGAAACCCCATCCTCGGATCGTTGCGCAGGTAGACCGAGGAGGCGGTCACGCGGTCGGTTCGCTCGAGCGTCGCGAGGAAGTCGCGCAGCAGCTCGTCGAGCGTGTGGATCTGGGCGAGTCGCTCGCGGAGCGGCTCGAGCGCGCGCTCCAGCTCGATCTTCCCCGCCCCGAAGCGCCGCTCGACCAGGCGCCGGATACGGTCGCGAATGGCGGGGGCGAACATCAGCAGCACGAACGACGCGAGGAAGGCATCGAACACGAAGAGGTCGGCGCGCGGCCCGACCCAGAGCCAGAGCGCCGCGAAGAAGCCCGCGAGCGCCGCGGCGAGCGCGCTGATCGCGACGGCGTTGCCGGTGAGCTGTCGCAGGTCGACGACGCGGACGCGCACTAGGTGGAGGTAGCTGGCGAACAGGTAGAGCAGCGCCGCAAACGGCGTCGCGACCCGGGGCACGCCGATCGCGTGGGCGGCGAGGTCCGCGCCGATCGCGAGCGGGACGAGCAGGTGACAGAACGCGAGATAGCGCAGCCGGGTCGCCTCGGGGGAGTCGGCGTCCTCCAGGGGGGTGCGGTTGCGCCACAGGATCGCGGCGCCGCTGGTTGCGCCGATCGCCGCCCATCCGGTGCTGAAGATCGCCAGGGCCCGAGCATCCGGTCCGCGCACTAGAATCGCCACCGCCAGGGTCAGGCCGCCCAGAACGAGAGCGGGTGCCACCCAGCGGGCAAGGGCTCTGCGACCTGCGAGGTGCGCTGCAAAGAGCAGCGCCGCGGGGCTGATCGCCGCCAGCGCGAGGGCTTCCGCTTCGGATGCGCCCGCCAGGCCCAGGGCGCTCGCCCCGCGACCCGCGCTCCAGGCGGCGAACAGGAGCACCAGCCCGGCGAAGCCGAGTGCGGTCGCATCGCGCCGGCGAGCCAGGGTGGCTAGGATCAGAAGGCAGGCTGCCGCCGCAGCCATGAATGCGCTTTGAGTTTCCATCGCGGGGGTCTCGGGTCTCCTTCCCCCCCTCGTTTACGGGCTCTCTCGAGGCCTCCTTTAAGCGAGACGCGCGGCGGGCGCTAAGGCTTCGAGGACGGCGCGCGCAGGCGTTTGACAGTGGCAGGGGGGACCGGTAATGTCGCTCGAAATCCTCGAAATATAAGAGGATTTTGACATCCGGGGGCTGGTTGAATGAGTCGGGTGCTGATCGGCGTAACGGGCGGAATCGCCGCCTACAAGGCGTCGGAGTTGGTCCGCTCGCTGCGGACGGCGGGCCACGAGGTGCGCGTGGTCGCCACCGAGAACGCGCTTCGCTTCATCTCGCCGCTCACGCTCCAGACCCTCTCGGGCCACCCGGTGCGCTCGGATCTCTTCTCCCTGACCCAGGAATCCGAGATCTCGCACATCCAGCTCGCCGACTGGGCCGAAGTAGCGGTCGTCGCGCCCGCGACGGCCAACGTGCTCGCGAAGCTGGCGGTCGGGATTGCCGACGACCTGCTGACGACCGTCTTCCTCGCCACCCGCGCGGCGGTCGTCGTCGCGCCGGCGATGAACGTGAACATGTACCGGCACCCGGCGACCCAGGCGAACCTCGACGTGCTGGCCAAGCGGGGCGTCGCGATCGTGGGACCGGGTGTGGGTGAGCTGGCCTGCGGCTGGGAAGGGGAGGGGAGGCTCGTCGATCTGGACGTTCTGCAGGGCGCGATCGAGCGCGCTCTGGGCGCCGACAGCCTGCGCGGCGAGGTCGTGCTGGTCACCGCGGGGCCCACGAGCGAGCCGATCGATCCCGTGCGCGTCATCCTGAATCGATCCTCGGGAAAGATGGGGTTCGCGCTGGCTGCAGAGGCTTCGCGCCGCGGGGCGGAGGTGATCCTGGTCGCCGGACCCTGCGCAGAGCGGACGCCGGCGGGAGTCGAGCGGATCGACGTGGAGTCGGCGGCCGAGATGCGCGAGGCGGTGCTCGGAGCGCTGGACCGCGCGACGATCGTGATCAAGGCGGCCGCGGTCGCGGACTACCGAGTCGCCGAGGCGTCGGAGCTCAAGCTCAAGGGGGGTGAGGAGACGCTCCAGCTCTCGCTGGTTCGGAACCCGGACATCCTCGCCGAGGTCGCGGCGCAGAAGGGCGGGCGCACGCTGGTGGGGTTCGCAGCCGAGACCCACGACCTGCTCGAGTACGCGCGCGAGAAGCTGGCCCGCAAGGGCTGTGACCTGATCGTGGCCAACGACGTCTCGAGAAGCGGAAGCGGAATCGGGGCGGACCGCAACGAGGTCTCGATCGTGGGACCGGGTCCCGACGACGTCGTCTTCGTTGCCGAGGCGCCCAAGCCGGAGATCGCGCGACGCATCCTCGATCGCATCGAGGAGGTACGCGAGGCATGATGCGCTCGATTGCCATCCTGGCCGTGGCCGCGGTGACGCTGGTGTTTGCGACGAGCCCCCGGGCGGCGACGGTCTACGTCGCGACGGTCTCGGGCGGCATCAACCCGGCCGTCTCCGACTACATCCAGACCGCCCTCGCGACGGCCGAGTCCAGCGGCGCCGACGCCATGGTGCTCGAGCTCGACACGCCGGGCGGCCTGCTGAGCTCGACCAAGGACATCGTCACGGCGATCCTCAACGCGCGCGTTCCGGTCATCGTATTCGTGTCGCCGCGCGGCGCCTGGGCGGGGTCGGCCGGCACCTTCATCACGCTCGCCGGTCACGTGGCGGCGATGGCGCCCGGGACCACGATCGGGGCGGCCCATCCGGTCTCGTTCCTGCCGGGCGGGGCGCCCCCTCCGGAGGAGGGCAAGGAGGGCAAGGAGGGCGAGGAGAAGGCGAGTCCCCCGCGCGACATCATGGGCGAGAAGATCGAGAACGTCACCGCGGCGTTCATCGAGTCGATCGCGCGCGAGCGAAACCGGAATGTCGAGTGGGCCATAGAGGCGGTGCGGAACTCGAAGGCCATCGGCTCTGCGGAGGCCGTCGAGAAGAACGTCGTCGACCTGATCGCGGAGGATCTCGATCACCTACTGGAGCTGGTGAACGGTCGCGTGGTCAGGGTCGGCCGCGAGGAGCGCACCCTGGCCACCGAGAACGCGCGGATCGAGCGCGTCGAGATGGGCCTGGTGAACGCCTTCTTCGACGTGATCTCGGACCCGCAGCTCGCGATGCTCCTGATCCTCGCCGGGCTCCTCGGCCTGTACGTGGAGTTCACTCAGCCGGGGGTGATCTTTCCGGGTGTGGCGGGCGCGGTCTGTCTGGTCCTGGCGGCGCTCTCGCTCCAGATCGTACCGTTCAACTGGCTCGGCCTGATCCTCATCTTCACGGGAATCGCTCTCTTGGTTGCCGAGCTGTTCGTCACGAGCTTCGGGGTCCTGTTCGCCTCGGGAGTCGCCTGTCTCGCGATCGGCGGCTACATGCTGTTCGACGTTCCCGAAGAGATGGACGTCGCGGTGCCGTTCTGGTCCGTGGTCTTTCCGGCGGTGTCCGTGATCGCGATCTTCGGCGCGATCATCGTGTTTGGCGTGGGCCGCAGCATGGTTCGCCCCGCGGCCGCGGGCGCCGAGGGGCTGGTGGGCGAGCTCGGCATCGTGGAGGACGAGATCCGGGAGCAGGGCCGGGTGTGCGTGCGCGGCGAGTACTGGACTGCCGCATCAGATAAGCCTATCTCCAAGGGCGAGCGGGTGCGGGTCGTCGCCGTCGAGCAGCTCGTGCTCAGGGTGGTGCCCGATACCGACAGCGCAGAGGGGTCAACCTGAGATGCCATTCATAGTCATCGGCCTCTTCGTCCTGGCGTTCTTCTTCGCCGGGATCCGCATCCTGAACGAGTACGAGCGCGGCGTGGTATTCCGGCTCGGCCGCTTCACCGGGATCAAGCAGGCGGGCCTGCAGTGGATCATCCCGATGGTCGACCGGATGGTCAAAGTGAGCCTCCGCGAGGTCGTCATGGACGTGCCTCCTCAGGACATCATCACGCGCGACAACGTCTCGGTGAAGGTGAACGCCGTCATCTACTTTCGCGTCCTGCATCCCGACAATGCGGTGATCAAGGTCGAGAACTTCCTGTACGGGACCTCCCAGCTGGCCCAGACGACGCTGCGGAGCGTCTGCGGCCGGGCCGAGCTCGACGAGCTGCTGGCCGAGCGCGAGAAGATCAA
>CAZLBF010000042.1:0-18737 GCA_964557495.1 uncultured Myxococcales bacterium
ACAGGAGATCCAGATCCTCGCCCACGTGCCGCAGCCCTACTGGCGGATCGAGGCCCAGTTCGAGGCGAACTCCCATACTTATACCGCGGTCTGGTTCGACCCGGCCTTCGTCGCAAAGGAGGCCGAGAAGGACGTCCGCGACGACCGGATCTTCGACGAAGCGCGCGCGAATCAGATCGCCCAGGCCGTGAGAGGCCAAGCGGGCGAGGCCCGGGAGACGCGCAAGCCGAGCCGCGAGACCGCACCCCCGCTGTTCGATCTGACCAGCCTCCAGCGAGAGGGCAACCGACGCTTCGGCTGGTCAGCCCGGCGCACCCTCAGCTCGGCGCAGCGCTGCTACGAGGGGCACAAGCTCCTCACCTACCCGCGCACGGACTCCAAGGCGCTGCCGAACGACTACCGGCGGGTGGTGGACGAGGTCCTGCAAGCATTCGCCGAAGGCGGTCCGTTCCAACGAGAGGCGGCACAGCTGCGCGAGGACGGGCTCCAGAATACGGGTCGGACCTTCGACGACAGCAAGGTCTCCGACCACTTCGCGATCATCCCCACTGGAAAGCTCCCGCCCGAAGGACTGAGTGGCGACGACGCGCGCCTCTTCGACCTCGTCGCACGCCGCTTCCTGGCCACGTTCTACCCGCCGGCGATCTGGACGCGCGTCGAGCGCGTCACCGAGGTCTCGGGGAACTCGTTCCGCTCCCGCTCGCGCACGCTCGACGAGCCCGGCTGGCGCTCGGTCGTCGCGGAGACGAGCCAGCAGGACCAGGCGCTGCCGCCCCTGGTCGCGGGCTCGGACTCCGTCGACGGGGTCGCGTCCCAGGCGCTCGACGTCGAAGTGCAGCCCGAAGAGACGCGCCCCCCGGCGCGCATCACCGAGGCGCGGATGCTCTCGCTGATGGAGAGCGCGGGGCGCTACATCGAGGACGACGACCTGGCCGACGCGATGCAGGAGAAGGGCATCGGGACTCCGGCCACGCGCGCCGACGTCATCGAGAACCTGATCCAGAAGGGCTACGTCGTGCGGGTCGGCAAGGCGCTTCGCCCCACGGTCAAGGGGATCCGGCTGGTGGACGTGCTGCAGCGCATTCACATCGACCGGCTCGCCTCGCCGGTGCTGACCGGCGAGCTGGAGTACCAGCTCCGCGAGGTCGAGCACGGCGAGCGCACGGGCGAGCAGTTCATGAAGGACATGCGCGACTACACGGCCGAGATCGTGGACCGCGCGAAGAGCTTCGACTACGAGGATCTCTACCCCAACGACGAGGTGCTCGGCTCCTGTCCCGCCTGCGGCAAGCCGGTCTACGAGCGGGGCTGGTTCTACCGCTGTCTCGAGACGCCCGGCGTGTCGAGGGAGGACGACTGCCCGTTCCGCATCTGGAAGGACAAGTCGGGCCGCTACATGGACCGAGGTGCGGTGAAGACCCTCCTCGAGAAGAAGGAGACCCCGATCCTCGACGGCTTCATGACGCGCGACGGACGCACCTACAAGGGCATCCTGCGGATCGAGGGCGCGGAGCTCACGCTCGAGTCCGCGGGCGCGGCCGAGGGAGAGCGGGCCAGCGACGTTCCCGAGTACGACGTGGATCCGACCCCGCTCAACACCTGCCCGGTGGGCTGCGGCAGCGAGGTCATCGAGACGCCGACACACTACCGTTGTCGGGCGGGGCTGGCGCTGGAGGCAGAGATCGCCGAGCTCTCCGCCGAGGAGCGCGTGGCGCGCAAGAAGGACAAGGCGGCGCCGAAGCCGTGTGCGTTCACGCTGCCGCGCACGGTCTGCAGGCGCGAGATCGTGCGCGACGAGGCCAAGAACTACCTGGAGAACAAGCGGACGGAGCTGCTCCAGGAGTTCATCTCGCGTCACGGGCGGCCGTTCGCGGCGACGCTGTTCCTGAAGGAGAACGGGCGCCACGGCTTCGAGTTCGCGAATCGCACCGGAGGCAAGAAGGTCACGCGCAAGAAGGCGGGCAGGAAAGGGACGACCCGCAAGAAGGCCACCGGCAAGAAGACGACGCGAAAGAAGGCCACGCGCAAGAAGGCGGCCGCCAAGACGACCCGACGCAAGAAGGCGGCACCGGCAAGGGCCTCTGCGAAGAAGTCGCCCGAGAAGTAGCGTTCGGAGGCCGCTTCCCGCGGCTCCCGGACACCTCGAGCCGGCCCTTCCGGTAGAATGGCTCGTCGTTCGACCCAGGAGGAGAGCCCGTGCGCGTCGCGCTCGCACAGCAGCGTCCCGGCGACGATCTCGTCCTGAACGTGAAGCGCGCGGAGGAGGCCGTGCGCAGCGCGGCCGAGCGGGGCGCCGAGGTCGTCTGTCTGCAGGAGCTCTTCCGAACCCCCTACTTCCCGGAGCTGGAGCACACCGAGCGCTTCGAGCTCGCGGAGTCGATTCCTGGCGCGACCTCCGAGACGCTGTGCGAGCTCGCTCGCGAGCTCCGCGTGGTGTTGATCGCCCCGCTCTTCGAACGCCGCGCGGCGGGCGTATACCACAACTCGGCCATCGTCATCGACGTGGACGGGGCGATCGTCGGGCAGTACCGCAAGATGCACATCCCCGACGACCCGGGCTTTCACGAGAAGTTCTACTTCTCGCCGGGCGACCTGGGCTTCCGGGCCTTCGACACGGCCAAGGGACGGATCGGGGTGTTGATCTGCTGGGATCAGTGGTTTCCCGAGGCCGCGCGGCTGGTCGCGCTCGACGGCGCCGAGATCCTCTTCTACCCGAGCGCCATCGCGTGGCTGGACGGCGAGTCGGCGGAGGAGCGAGCTGCGCAGCACGACTCCTGGATCGCGATCCAGCGCGGCCACGCGATCGCGAACGGCGTCTTCGTGGCGGCGGTGAACCGCGTGGGGCAGCAGGGGAAGCTCGAGTTCTGGGGAAGCTCGTTCGTCTGCGACCCGCAGGGACGCCTGCTCGCGCAAGCTCCCCGCGACAGCGAAGATCTGCTCATCGTCGACTGTCCGCTCGAGCGAGTCGAGGAGCAGCGGCGCGCCTGGCCGTTCCTGCGCGACCGCAGGATCGACGCGTACGGCGATCTGCTGGAGCGACTGCGACGGTAGACGTGGGCCCCTACCGGATGCCTGCGGAGTGGGAGCCGCACGCGGCCACGTGGGTCGCCTGGCCGACCTGCACCGAGGACTGGGCAGGCTGTCTCGACCGGGCGGAGGCCGAGTTCGTCGAGCTGGTGCTGGCTCTGGCGGGCAGCGAGCTCACGCACGTCCTCGCACCCGAGGAGGTGTGCACCCGCTCGACGCCCGAATCGCTGGCGGCCCATCCCCGGGTCCGGCTGCACCCGCTCGCCACCGTCGAGGCGTTCCTCCGCGATACCGGACCGACGTTCGTCGTCGCGTCCGACGGCAGCCCCCTCGCGATCGACTGGACGTTCAACGCCTGGGGCGGCAGGTACGAGGACTCGAGGCGGGACGACGCCGTCGCGGGCAGTGTCGCCGCACTGGCGGGGGTTCCCACGCTGCGCTCCGACCTCGTCACCGAAGGGGGCGCGCTCGAGGTCGACGGCGACGGGACCTTGCTCGCGGTGGAAGCGACGCTCCTCGACCCCGCGCGGAACCCGCGCGCGACGCGCGCGGACCTGGAGGGTCTGTTCGAATCGCTGCTCGGGATCTCGACGCTGATCTGGCTCGATGCGTCGATCGAAGGGGACGACACCGGCGGCCACGTCGACACCCTGGCTCGCTTCGTCGCTCCGGGCCGGGTCGCGAGCCTCCCGGACTGCCGGGCCCGGCTGCGCGAGGCGCGCGACGCGCGGGGGCGCGCGCTCGAGGTCGTGGAGCTTCCGACGCCGCCGCCGATCGCCCTGAAAGGAAGGCCGCTGCCGGCGAGCTACGCGAACTTCTACATCGCCAACCGCTCGATCCTCGTGCCCCAGTTCGAGGTGCCCACGGACCGGGACGCGCTGGAGATCCTCGGCTCGCTCTTCCCCGGCCGCGAGGCGATCGGCGTCCCGTGCCGAACGCTGCTCCAGGGCCTCGGGTCGGTTCACTGCATGACCCAGCAGCAGCCCGCCTGCGATCCTGCCCGCTGAGGAGTGAAGCTACGAGGCGACGTGAGCGACGACGATCAGCTCGCCCGAGACGTAGTCGTAGGGGCGGCCATCGAATCCGCCGTAGAACTCGAGATCGACGAAGCCGGCGCGCGCCAGCAGGTGCTCCACCTCGTAGCGGTAGAAGTAACGCATGTTGAAGTCGACGCGCTCCTCTGCGAGCGTCTCGCCGTCGCACCGGCGCTCGTAGCGCATGCGCACGTGCATCATCTGCGTCTCGTGGTCTCGACTGACTGCCGTGTGGCGGACCACTTCTTCCCCTTCGAGCTCGAAGCGGGCGTCCTCCGCCTCGGGCTCCTCGGCGGCCGCGATCCGGTCGAGGCGGGGGGCGAAGACGTCGAACGCGAAGCGGCCGCCGGGCGTGAGATGGCGACGCACGCAGGCGAGACACTCGAGCTGGTCCTCGACCGTGTACAGGTGCTGAAAAGCGCGGAACGCCGAGTAGATGAGCGCGAAGCGGTCCTCACCCAGATCGAAGTCCTGCATCCGGGCGCAGACCATCCTCAGGGTCGGGTTCGACAGTCTCCGTCGGAGCACCTCGAGCATGCGGGGAGAGGCGTCCAGGCCGGTGCAGGGGATGCCGGTGTCGGCGATCGGGAGCAGGACCCGACCGGTGCCGCACCCGAGCTCGAGAACGGGCCCGCCCGCCTCCTGGGCGAGCCCCCGGTAGAAGGCCGCGTCCCCCACGGGATCGCGCATCGCCGCGTAGACGCCGTCGTAGTAGCGCGCGGTGACGCTCCCGTACTCGTCCACCTCGCTCGGGGTCAGCGTCTCTCCACTCGGCGGCATCGCGCCCGAGTGGAGCGCATCGGCGGCTTGGGAGCAAGGCCCCGGGCGGGCTACGCTCGCGGCACGTGCCGACACCCTACCTGGAGCCGCCGCTGCGAGAGACCTTCGACGCCTGGATCGAGGCCGGTGTCGAGCGCTACTCCCCCCCGCTCGAGTTCAGCGAGATCCGGCGCGGCGCCCAGGCGCTCTCCGCACTCTACGTGGAGCGCCGACCCGCCGGCGAGATCGCGGCGCGCTCGGTTCGAGGGCGCGGCAAGCGGGCCGCGCTCGCGACCTACTTCGCCCCGCTTCACTTCCTGACCGTGCACCACGCGCTCGCCGCACTCGACTGCGAGCGAGCGGCCCCGATCCGGCGCGTGTTCGATCTCGGGTGCGGAAGTGGCGCCACGGGCGCCGCCATCGCCACCGCGCTCCCGACTGCGCCCGGGATCGTCGCGCTCGACGTGTCGGGCTGGGCGCTCGGCGAGGCCGAGGCAACCTGCGCTGCCTTCGGGCTCCGCTGCTCCAGGCGGCGCGGCACGCTGCCGCGCGGCTTCCCCCGGGTCGGCCCGGACGACTGGATCGCGCTGGGCTGGGTCGTCAACGAGCTGGAGGAAGGGCCCCGCAACAGTCTCCTCGCGCGGCTCCGCGGCGCACTCGAGGCGGGCGCAAGGCTCCTGCTCGCCGAGCCGCTCTCGGAGCGCGCGAGCCCCTGGTGGGGCGAGTGGACCGACGCACTGCAACCGCTTGGCGCCGTCGAGGAGCAGTTCCGCATCG
Organism: uncultured Myxococcales bacterium; assembly: GCA_964557495.1. GTDB lineage: Bacteria > Myxococcota_A > UBA9160 > SZUA-336 > SZUA-336 > CAZLBF01. The sequence goes on from CAZLBF010000042.1 coordinate 5,598, forward strand.
AGATCGAGCGCCCGGAGTGGATCGAGTCACTCGACCGGGCGACCCGCCTCGATCACCGCAGCATCGGTGCCCGCCTGCTGTTCGCGAGCGGCACCGGCGGGAGGAGACGCCGTCCGTGACCTAGGAGCCCGACCCAAGACTCCGTCTTGGGTCGGCTCCTAGCCGTCTTCGCGCGTTACCGGCGAGCCAAGCTCGCCTGCGCGCGCGTCGGGCGGCTCTCGAGCCGCCCTCCTAGTCGCCGCGCGCGCGCCCGCCTCGCATGCGCGACCAGCGCTCGAAGACGCTCGCGGTGCCCTCGCGGAGGTGGCGTAGCCAGCGGCGAGCCCAGGCGAACTCGAGTCCCAGGATGGCCAGCCCCGCGGGGATGACCACGAGTGCGGGCCCGGGCAGCACGATCATGGCGGCACCCACGAGGATCACGCTCGCACCGACGACCGCGATCGCGATCCGGCGTGCCCTTCGATACATCGACGTCACTCCCGGCGAAGCCAGCTCGGGTTCCTCCCGCGCGCCCTGCGTTTCGGTGCAAGGGCCGGGCCGGGTCGGCGCGCGGCTCTCCGCGAGCTGGGCACCGCGATTCGGTGCATCGAACGCGCTGCGCTTGTCGCCCTCGTCTGGCATCACCTGCACCGACCTGCGTCGCGGCGTCGGCTCTAGTCCTCCGGTCCGATCAGCAGCGTCGCCACGCCGCAGGTGTTGGCGCGGACGGTGCCCACGCGGGTGCCCGGCTTGTGGCCGGAGCGCACCTCGGAGACGTCGAACTCCCCTAGCTCGGACAGGCGCGCTTGCGCCGCTCGGACGTCCTCGACCTTGTAGGCGATGCCCCAGAGCTGATCCGCCGAGTCCGGGTCCGGCTCCTCGTCGAGGCTCGCGGCCACCTCGACGGTGATGCCGGCGAGTCGGAAGAAGAGCAGGCGCACGCGCCGCTCCTCGAAGCTCCGGTCGAGCGCGAGCCGGAGCCCGAGACCCGCTCCGAAGACCCCGATCGTCGCCTCGGCGTCCCGGCTCCGCACCACGACGTGGTCGACTCCGGTGACGATCGAGTCCGGGGAAGCGGTCGGCTCGGAGCGCGGCACCGGGTCTTCCAGGTTCTCGACCGCGAACAGACGCACTCCGCGCGCCGCCCGCGCGGCGATCGGCACGGCTCGCCAGCGGCGCACCGCCCCCGTCGAGCTCTCGCGGTCCTCGCCCTCGACCGGATCGGCGGCCCGCACACCCCGCTCCCGCAGCGCCTTGGCGCAGGCCTCCGCGTCGTCGGTCTCGAACGCGAGGGCGAGCGGGCCCTCCCCCTCGGCATCGAGGTGGCGCTGGACCAGGTGGCCGAGAGGTCCCGCCCCCGCGGGACCGATCAGCTGCAGGGAGGTGTTTCCGAGTCGGAAGGTCGCGTTCGCCGCACCGGACTCCTCGCTGACTCCGCGCCAGGCCGGGCTCTGGCCGAGGAGGGCCGTGTAGGTCTCCGCCGCAGCGTCGGGGTCTCGGACGGCGATCTGGATGTGATCGAGCCGGGTGAGCACGAGTGAGAGGATATCACTCGGCCTAGCGAGCCTGGTCCCCCTCGCTCTCGTCTGCGGCTTCGAGCTCGGCGGCAACCGCCTCCGGGTCGTCGGCGCGGTAGTGCACGGCGCCGGTCATGAGGCACGCGCAGGCGATGGCGGCCACCACGGCCCGGACCGCGCCCCAGCGCCGCACTCGCTGCGGGGGACGGGTGAGCGCGACGGTGTGCCCGTCCTGTGCGGCGAGCGCGCCGCACTCCCGGAGCCAGATGGCGATCGCGCCCCGGCAGTCGCCGGGAGTCGGGGTCCCGAGCATCGACTCCAGACGCCGACGAATCTCGGTGGCGCTCGCGATGCGCCGCGAAGGCCGGGGACGCAGACAGGCGCGAACCAGGCGCGCGAGCGAGCGGGGTGTTGCGGGCGCGAGCTTCCGGACCGACGGGTAGCGCGAGCGTCGCGCACGCCGGATCGAGGAGCCGGTCCCCTCCTCGCCGCCCGCCGGCGGATGCGGGACGCGTCCCGTCAGCATCTCGTAGAGCACGACACCCAGCGAGTAGAGGTCGGTGCGGGCGTCCGCCAGGTCACCGTCCAGCTGCTCGGGCGCCATGTAGGGGGGCGAGCCCAGAACCGTGCCGATCTCGGTCAATGCGTCCCCGCTCGGCGGCAGCACGATGCCGAAGTCGGCGATCTTGGTCTCGCCGCGCTTCCCGAGCAGCACGTTGCCCGGCTTCAGATCGCGGTGAACGATCCCCCGCGCGTGGATCTCCTCGAGCCCGCGGGCCAGCTCGAGCGCGATGCGCGACGCGATCGGAGGGGGCAGCGCGCCGGCTCGTCCCAGGACGGTGCGCAGATCGGCACCGTCCACGTACTCCTGGGCGATGTAGCGGTTGCCGCGGAAGCTGAAGCAGTCGTAGACAGCCACCACGTTCGGGTGATGGACGGACGCCGCGACGCGCGCCTCGCGCTCGAAGCGCTCGACCAGGTTCTGGTTCGACACGATGTCTTTGCGGAGCTTCTTGAGCGCGACGACGCGCTCGAGCGCAGGCTGGTGTCCGACGTACACGACGCCCATGCCGCCCTCGGCAATCTTCTGCTCGAGCACGAAGCTGCCGAGCGTCTTGGGCTCGTCGCTGGACATCGAACCGCGGTCCGGCCGGCTAATCCTCGGTGACGACGTAGGTGCGGGGAGCGGTCTCGCGCTTCTCGATCAGCAGCTGAAAGACCTGATTGCCGAGCGCGAAGCGGTCTCCGTGGTGGAGGTCGGCCTGCCTTGCCCGCTTGCCGTTCACCTCGACCCCGTTGGTGCTCTCGAGGTCGCTCACGCGGAACCCGTCCGTGACGAACTCGAGCACGGCGTGCTGCTGCGACATCGACGGGTTGTCGAAGGCGAGGTCGACACCGGGCCCGCGCCCGAGCGTCACGCGGCGCTGATCGATCACGATCTCGTTGCCCTCAGCGGCTCCCGAGATAACGATCAGCGAGGCGCGGAACTTCTCCAGGAACAGCCGGTACCCGGACGGATTTGCCGGTGCCTGGATCTTTCGAGTGAGGCCGTCACGCATGGGCTACAGGTCTATCGGTCCGGCTCCGGACCCGCTTGAACAGGGGCGACATCCCGCGGGCCGCGGGCGGGTTAGAATTGCGCCGTGCTGAGCCAGGAGCGGAAGTGCGCGGCCGCGGCCGACACCGCGAGCGGGACGGAGCCGGGCGAGCGGCCCGCCTAGGATGCGCTTCGCCGAGACCCACCTGCACCTGTACGGAACCATCCGGCCGGCCCCGTTCCTGCGCTGGGTGCGCGACCGAGAGGTGGACTGGGGCTACTACGAGCACACCTACGAGCAGGCCTTCGGAGCTGCGCCACCGGTGCGTGAGATCGTGTCCCGGCACCGCGCCGGAGATCCGGCGGCATCGAGCGAGTTCGCCGACCTCTTCGTGTTCGGAGACGCGGACGGCGGCAGCTTCGAGAGATTCCAGGCCAAGTTCAACCTACTGATCTCGGGGAGCGAGATCGTCCGCCTCCACGGCTACGACGACCCGGTGCCGCCGTTGCTTCGTGAGATGGAGTACTTCATCCGCGCCATGCTCGAGGACCAGCGCCGCAGCGACATCGGGTACGCCGAGCAACGGCTCCTGATAGGCAACCTGTTCCCGCGCGAGAGCACCCTGCGCATGCTCGATGGCATGCTGGGCCTCTACCGGCGCGAGGCGAGCAAGGGGCTCGTTCCACGCCTCGCGATCGGCTGCGACCGCAAGGATCCGTGGCCGCTCTGGGAGATCGCAAAGGAGCTCGCGCTCGGACCGGAGGGCGAGTTCGTGACCGGTGTCGACTTCTGCAACGTGGAGGAGGGCTTCCCTCCCAAGGACAAGGCGACGTTCTTCAAGACGGTCCACGCCTTCAATCACCAGCACCCGGAGCGGGCGCTCGCGATCCTGTACCACGTGGGGGAGAGCTTCGGAGACAAGTCCCTCGAGAGCGCCGTCCGCTGGGTGCAGGAAGCGGCCGAGCTGGGCGCTCACCGCCTCGGCCACGCGATCGCGCTCGGGATCGATCCGGAATGCTACGGAAAGCACGCGCGCTCCGAGAGCGTGGCCGAGCGCCTGGACCAGATCGCCTACGACCTGGCCCACGGCGAGGCGCTCGAGCGCCGGGGAATCCGCGTCGATCGCGCTGCGCTCGATCGCGAGCGGCGAGAGCTGGAGGGGCGGCGACCGGACGAGCGAGTCGAGCACACCTACGACCGCGACCGGCTCGCCGAGGTGCGCTGCCGCCAGGACTACGCCATGCAGCGCGTGCGGGCCACCGATGCGGTCGTCGAGGTCTGCCCGACCTCCAACCGCCGCATCGGAGGCATCACCGAGCCCCGGCACCACCCGGTCCACCGCTTCCTGGAGAACGAGGTGCCGTTCGTGGTCGGGACCGACGACCCGGGGATCTTCGACACCACGCCCGCCGACGAGATTGCCTGGATCGTGGAGCACGCGAAGCTCGACGGGGAGGCGTTTCGCGAGCTCGCGAGGCGCGCGTGGGCCTGTCGCAGCGAGGTCATCACGGGCCGCATCGCAGGCTAGCTCCGCTTCGCGACCTCCGACGCCATCCGGATCAGCATCGGGACCGCGGTCCCGAGCATCTCGAACCGCGCGTCCGTGGTCTGGCCCCGCACGAAGCGGATGTAGATCTGCTGCAGCACCACCGCGGTCTTCCAGTGGGCGAACGCCTCGTACCACGGGATCGACGCCACGTCGATGCCTCGAAGCTCCGCGTAGCGCTGCGCGAGCTCGTCGCGCCCGGGAAAGCCGGGCTGCGCCGTCACCGCGGTCGCGGCGCCGCGCTCGGGCGGATCGTCCGCCTGCGCCCAGTACCCGAGCAGCGTGCCGAGGTCGATGAGCGGATCGCCGAGCGTCGTCATGTCCCAGTCGAGCAGGGCCGTGATGCGATCCGGGTCGTCGGGGTCGATCATGACATTGTCGAACTTGAGGTCGTTGTGGACCAGGGTCGACTGCGAAGAAGACGGCAGATTGTCGACCAGCCAGACGTGCACCTCTTCGAAGAGCGGGTTCTCCACGTTCTTCGCGCGATCCCAGCGTCCCTTCCAGCCGTGCACCTGCCGCTCCACGAAGCCCTCGGGCTTGCCGAGGTCGGCCAGTCCGAGCTTCTGGTAGTCCAGGTCGTGGAACGCGGCCATCGCTCCGATCAGGGCGAAGCTGGCGCGCCTCCTCCCGTCGGGGTGCTCGTCGATCTCGGGCGGAATCGAGGAGCGGATGATGAGGCCTCGGCAGCGCTCCATCACGATGAAGATGGAGCCCATGATCGAGAGGTCGTCGCAGAACGCGTAGGCGCGAGGCGCCTGCGGGTAGTGCCCCGCGAGCTTGGAGAGCACCTTGTACTCCCGGGCCATATCGTGCGACTTGGGCGCCACCGGTCCCAGCGGCGGGCGCCGCACCACCAGCTCGCGGTTCCCGAATCTGACCTATCTGGAAGGCCTCGACCGCCGCCTCGTCGAACTCCTCGCCCGGCCGGATCGGGGCGACCTCCGGGACCTCGCTGGGGCTCACTTCCGCCATGGCCGGCAACGTATCACAGGGTCAGCTGCCCTGGATGCGCTTCTCCTTGCCCGCCCACTCCCTCTCGCGGAGCTTGAACTTCTGGATCTTGCCGGTCGACGTCTTCGGAAGCTGCTCCAGGAACTCGACGCTCTGCGGACACTTGAAGTGGGCGAGGTGGTCGCGGCAGAAGTCGATGACCTCCCGCTCGCTCGCCTCGACGCCCGGCTTGAGGGTGACGAAGGCCTTGGGGACCTCGCCCCACTTCTCGTGCGGGACCGCGATGATCGCGACCTCCGCCACCTTGTCGTGCCGGTAGAGCGCATTCTCCACCTCGATGGTCGAGATGTTCTCGCCGCCCGAGATGATGATGTCCTTGCTCCGATCCCGCAGCTCGATGTAGCCGTCGGGGTGCAGGACGCCGATGTCGCCCGAGTGGAACCAGCCCCCGCGGAAGGCGTGGGCCGTCGCCTCGGGGTCTTCGTAGTAGCCCTTCATCACGTTGTTCCCGCGCATCACGACCTCGCCCATCGTCTCGGTGTCGGCCGGCACGGAGTTCATGTCGTCATCGACCACGTCGACGTAGATCGCGTGGACGTACGGCACTCCCTGCCGCGCCATCACCTTGGCGCGTCCGGCGGGGTCGAGCGCTTCCCAATCGGTCTGCATCTCGCAGAGCGTGTGCGGCCCGTAGGTCTCGGTCAGGCCGTACAGGTGGGTGACCTTCACGCCGAGCTTCTCCATGCGCTCGAGCAGCGTGGGCGACGGCGGCGCCCCGCCCGTGCAGACCCGGATCGGCGGGTCGAAGTGCCTGCCCGCGGCCGCCGGGTCGCCCGCGAGCATGAGCAGGACGGTGGGCGCGCCGTTGAAGTGGGTGACGCCGTGCTCGTCGATCAGCTCGAAGACGCGCGGCGGATCGATGTTGCGCAGGCCCACGTGGGCTCCCCCCGCCGCGGTCACCGCCCAGGGCATGCACCAGCCGTTGCAGTGGAACATCGGCAGCGTCCAGAGGAAGACCGTCTCCTTGCCGAGGCCGAGCGCCCCGACCTCGCCGAGGGCGTTCAGATAGGCGCCCCGATGCGTGTACATCACGCCCTTGGGCATGCCGGTGGTCCCCGAGGTGTAGTTGATCGAGAGGGTCGCGTTCTCGTCTTCGAGCCGGCTCTCGATCGGAAGAGCCGGCGCCCCACGCAGGAAGTCCGTGTAGGATTCCTGCCCCGCTCGCACCCCGACGAGACCGTCCGGGATCTCGATCACGCGCTCCAGGCCCGTGAGATCGTCGCGCAAGCCGTCAAGCACCGGCGCGAGCTCCGGGTCGACCAGCAGCAGACGGCTGCCCGAGTGCTCGAGGATGTAGGCGATCTCGCCGCCCGAGAGCCGCGTGTTGATCGAGACGAGCGGCGCCCCCAGCAGCGGCATCGCGAAGTGAGCCGCCAGGTGCCACGGCGTGTTGGGCGAGAGGACCGCCACGCGGTCGCCGGCGCGGATCCCCGCCCCGCGAAGCGCCCCGGCCATCCGACCGACCTCCTCTGCGAGGTCCGCGTAGCTCCATCGGACGTCGTCGTGGATGACCGCCGGGCGATTCGGAAAGACGCGGAGGCTCCGCTGCAGGAAGACGATGGGCGTCAGCGAATCGGTCCAGACTCCATCGCGCTCACCGCTCATCCGGTCCTCCCTGGGTCGCTCGGCGCTCCATCATACGGCCCGGAGGGACTCGCGAGCACGCGCCGCGCGCGAGAAGGCGCAGGGAGGTAGGGTCTCCGAGCCGTAGGCGCCCGAAGACCCCTACCTCGTATGCTGCGCTTTTCTAGGAGGTTGTCGCCGGCCGCGCTCTGCGCAACGCGGGATCGGCAACGAGTGCAGACAACTGGCGGGGCGGTTCCGGGGGGCGAGGAGCTCGGCCCAGATCGGCCAGGCACTCAGGCTCGAGGAGCCACGAGGCGGCCGGTTTGTTGCGCTTCTGGGCAAGGCTCTTCCCCTTCGGGTCGCCCCTCCAGAAGTTGCGCGTCTCTTGTATACCCCGGTGGAGGGGGCGAGTCAACACAATTGTCGCCGAAGGGCTTTCCCGATCAGGATAGAAAGAGAAGCAAAATCAACTAGTTAGAACTTCTCGCCCGCGCGGCATTGGAATCGATCCGGCTAGGATCGGTAGCGCTCCTCCGCCGCGTACTTCTCGTCGAGCCCGACGACCTCGCCGAAGGCCGCGAATCCCATCAGGCGGTCGGCGACGCTCCGGCTCGTGCCCTCGGCCCGCAGCGTCCGGTAGACGTCCTCGAGTGCCCGGGCCGACGCGAGCAGTCCGAGCACCGGGTACACGACCCACTCGAAGCCCAGCTGCCCCAGCTCCGCGGGCCCGAGGATCGGCGTGTCGCCCCCCTCCACCATGTTCGCGAGCAGGGGTCCGGGCACCTCGGCACCGATTCGCCGCAGCTCGTCGCGGCTCAGGGGCGCTTCGACGAAGACGAGGTCCGCGCCCGCCTCTCGATAGGCGCACCCCCGCCGGATCGCCTCGTCGAGTCCGTGCGGCTGACGCGCATCGGTGCGGCCGACAATCGTGAAATCGGCGGCACCGCGCGCCTCGACGGCGGCTCGGAGCTTCTGAACGTGCTCCTCGGCCGCCGTGACCGTCTTGCCGCGCATGTGCCCGCAGCGCTTGGGCCAGGTCTGATCTTCCAGGAGCACGCCTCCGGCACCGAGCGCCACGAGCTCCCGAACCAGCCGCTGGACGTTCAGAGGGCCGCCGTGCCCGGTGTCGCCGTCCACGATCACCGGGACGTCGACGACTCTAACCACGCGGCGGGCGGTCTCGAGCAGCTCGGTCTGGGTCAGGAGACCGAAGTCGGGCTCGCCGAGCAGGCTGGCCGCCACGCCGTAGCCGGAGAGGAACAGGACCTCGAAGCCCGCGCGCTCGGCGAGCCGCGCCGAGAGCGCATCGTACACGCCCGCGGTCACCACCGGCCCGCGCCGCTCCGGCCCGGATCTCCCACCCTGCGGTCTGGCGCGGCTCATGGCAGGACGGCGGCGTACGCGACCCGGCTGCGCGGAGAGGCCGCGGCCTCGACCAGGCCGCTCTCGGGGTTCCGGGCTACGGCGAGCACGCGGCCGTGCTCCCAGGGGCCGCTCCGGTCCACCCGGTGGCCGCGCGCTTCGAGATCCGCCAGCACCGCCTCGGGAAGCCGCGCCTCCGCGGAGACGGCACCGGGCTCCGCCTCGCGGGGGAAGAAGGAGCTCGGCATGTGGCGCGAGTGCAGGGTCGGCGCGTCGATCGCCTCCTGCAGGTCGCGCATGCCGAAGTCGACGACGTTCAGGAACATCTGGATCGTCCACTGGTCCTGCTGGTCGCCGCCGGGGGTGCCAAAGGCGAGCATCCGGCCGTCCGCGAGCCGCGCCAGCGAGGGCGTGAGCGTGGTGCGGGGCCGCTTCCCGGGCACCAGCGCGTTGGGGTGCCTCGGGTCCAGCGAGAACATCTGCGCGCGGGTGCCGATCGGGAACCCGAGCTCGGGAATCACCGGCGACGAGGGAATCCAGGCGCCGCTCGGCGTGGCGGCGACCAGGTTCCCGAAGCGATCCACACAGTCGAGCTGGGTCGTGTCGTTGCGGCCGCGCAGCGCGGCGAGGGCCTGCGGCTCTGCGGCCGCCATCGCGCGGGGCGCGGCGACGCGCGGCCAGCCCTCCGGAAGCTCGCCGAGGCCGGGCCGGAGCTCGAGCGAGGCGCGCTCCGGGTCGATCAGGCTGCGACGCCGTTCGGTGTAGGGATCCGAGAGCAGCTCGTCGATCGGGACCTTCTCGAACAAGGGGTCCGCGTAGCACGCCTCGCGATCGGCAAAGGCGAGCTTCGCGCACTCGAGCCAGAGGTGGAGTGCTTCGGCGCTGTTGTGTCCGAGCGACCCGAGGTCGAAGCCCTCGAGCAGCCGCAGCTGCTGCAGGAAGACCGGACCCTGCGTCCAGGGTCCGCACTTCCAGACGCGGGTGCCCCGGTACGCCGCCGAGAGCGGCTCCTCGACCCTGCCTTCGTAGGTGGCCAGGTCATCGGCCGTCAGGAAGCCGACGTTCTCATGGCCGCTCCCGTCTCGAAGCGGCTGGCGCACGAAGCGCTCGATCACCTCCGCGGGCCGACCCTTGTAGAACGCGTCGCGCGCCGCGCGAATGCGGGTCTCCCTTCCGCCGGCGCCGCGACGCTCCGCGCCGATCAGGTCGTCGAAGAGGCGCGCGAGAGCGGGATTCATCTGGCGCTCGCCCACGTTGCAGAGCGGCAGGTAGACCTCCCCCGTCGTGGGCCACTCGTCGCGGAAGCGCGACTCGAAGAAGCGCAGGATGGCGTGGAGGAACGGGTACATCGGGAAGCCCCGGCCGGCGAGGTCGCGCGCGGGCGTCAGCACGTCCTCGAGCGTGCGCGTCCCGAAGCGCTCGAGCAGCAGGCACCAGGCGTCGAGGGCCGCGGGGACCGTGGCCGCGGCGACCCCGTCTCCCGGCACGAGGTCTCCGACCTTCGCGCGCATGGCGTCCAGCGTGGCTGCGGCCGGCGCAGTCCCCTGGCCGGAGATCGCGAACACCCGGTCGTCGGCACCCGAGTAGAAGAGGATCGGGACCTCGCCGGCCGGCCCGTTCATGTGCGGCTCCAGCACCTGGAGCGCGAAGCCGGTGGCACAGGCGGCATCCGCGGCGTTGCCGCCATCGGCGAGTAGCTGCTGCCCCGCCTGGGCGGCCAGGTAGTGACCCGCGCTCACCGCTCCGCCGTAGCCCGCCAGAGTCGGGCGAGTGGTGAAGCTCATGACGCTCCGAGGATGATCCGCGGAATCTCGCGAGGGTGCTCGACGAGGAAGTGGACGTTCGCGCGGCGCAGCTCGTCGCGCCCGCGCATTCCCCAGCCGCACCCGATGGTCCTGGCGCCCGCAGCCCGCCCCGTCTCCACGTCGACGGCGCTGTCCCCCACCATCCACATCGTCTCGGCCGGGCTCGAGAGCCGGTCGCGAAGGTCGAGCAGGACCGTCGGATCCGGCTTTCGAACCGCAAGGGTGTCTCCACCGGCGAGCAGCGAGAAGTGCTCCTTCAAGCCGAGCCCCTCGACGATTCGCATCAGAAAGCGCTCCGGCTTGTTGCTCGCGATCGCGAGCGGGACTCCGCGCAGCGCCGCAAGACAATCGAGAACTCCCGGGTAGAGCTCGGTCGTCTCGAGACAGACGCGATCGTAGTGCTCCGCGAACCGCTCGTAGAGCTCGTCTATGGCGTCCTCGGATCGATGAGACTCCGGAACGGCGCGCAGGAGAAGCTTCCGCGCACCATCGCCGATCCAGTAGCGCACCTCGGGACCTTCGACCGGGGCAAATCCGAACTCGACGAAGGTCTGATTCAGAGCGGTCGCGATGTCGCGCCAGGTGTCGGCCACCGTTCCGTCGAAGTCGAAGACCACGAAACGCGACGTTCCCTCAGCGAACTCATGCATGGCTTGAAAGGTAGTCTCGCCCCTCGCGACTTTGCAAACCGGGGACCCGGTGATACGCTCGTCCCGAGGTCCTTCGTCCCCCAAGCGGGCGGGACCTCGCTCCTTACGGGGTACCGCGCGTGATCTTCCCACTTCGGCTGAAGCTAGCGCTGTTCACGAGCGCGCTGCTCGTCGCGGGCATCGGGATCGTCTCCGCGCTGATGGTGGATCTGTCCCGATCTGCGCTCGAGGAGGAGGCGCGCAAGCGCGGCGAGTCGCTGGTGAAGAACCTGAGTCGCAACGCGCGCGACCCGGTACTCCTGGAAGACGACGTGGTGATCGCGAAGCTGCTCGAGACGGTCTCGGCCGAAGCCGAGGTGATCGCCGCACGCGTCATCGATCCGGAAGGCCGACCGATCGCCTCGTCGCGCGAGGAAGGCATCGCGACCTACGACCGCCTGGTGGAGAGGGACGAAACCCGGAGCCGCGTCGCACACGGGCGCCTGATCGTCGCTTCGGGAATGACCTTCCAGGAAGTCGATCTGGGCGAGGTCCAGATCGTTCTGGACCTCGACGCACTGACTGCGCCCGTCATCGCCCGCGCGCGGCGGGATCTGCTGCTGGTCTCTGGTGGACTCCTGGGCGTGGGCCTCCTGATCGCGTTCGGAGCGAGCACCAGCTTGACTCGGCCACTGAGGCGGCTCCGTACTGCGGTTCGCGCGCTCGCCAGCGGCGACCTTGCAGCGCGCGTCGCACCGACGACGCGCGACGAGGTCGGCGAGCTCGCGCGGGCCTTCAACGAGATGGGCGAGAGCCTCACGCAGAAGCGGCGCATCGAGACGGCGTTTCGCCGCTACGTGAGCGATCACGTGCTGAAGGAGGTCCTCGACAAGCCCGACGCGATCTCGCTGCGCGGTGAGATGCGCGAGATCACTGTCCTGTTCATCGACATCCGCCGGTTCTCGCAGCTCGCCGAACGAATCGCCCCGGAGCTTCTGGTCGCGTTCTTGAACGAGTCGTTCGAGCTGATCACGAACCGGCTGCTCGACCACGGCGGCACCGTCGACAAGTACATCGGCGACGCGATCCTGGCCTACTTTGGTGCGCCGATCGAATCGCCCGACCATCCGCAGCGCGCGGTCGCCGCGGCCATCGCGATTCAGCGCGGGGTGCGAGAGCGGAATCTCAAGCGCGAGACGCTCGGCCAGTCGTTCATCCGCCTCGACATCGGCATCGCGATCCACACCGGCTCGGTGGTCGTGGGCAACATCGGCTCAGAGCTGAAGATGGACTACACGGCGATCGGCGAGCCCGTGAACGTTACGAACCGGCTCCAGAAGCTCGCCGAGCCGGGCTGGATCCTCGTGACCGACGAGGTCGCCGAGCGGATCTCGGACGTCGTGAATCTCGCGGGGCTGGGCGCGCGCAAGATCGAGGGCAGGGAAGAGCCCATCAACGTCCACCGCGTCGAGTACACCTAGCCCCTCCGCCCGGCTCTGCCGGCCAATACCCGGTAGGCCCTGCAAGCGCCGCGGCAGCGGCGCGCGCAGCGAGGCGCAGCCGAGCGAAGCCCGGCAGGCGAGCTTCGCTCGCCGATACCCGGTAAGACCTGCCTTCACGGACTAGAATCCCCCCGTGCATCCGTCCCCGCTGCGACCACTCTCCGTTCTAGCCGTGCTGGTGGCCCTGGCCGCCGCCGCGTGCGTCGGTCCCTATACGCGCGGCGAGCGGCTGTATCGACAAGGGGACCTGCGCGGGGCACTCGAGGTCTGGAACGGGGTACCCGTGGGGACAGACCCCCGGGTCGACGAGCGCCTCCCGGAGGTCGAGACGGAGTTCGAGCGGCTCCTGCGGCGCTACGAGAAGCGGGCGGAGTTCTTCGAGGCCGAGGGGCGCCTCGCCGAGGCAGTGCTGTTCTACCGGCTCGCCCTGAAGCTCGACCCGGACCAGCAGATGCTGCTGGACCGCGTCCAAGCGCTCGTGCGCGTGCAGCAACAGGTGGTTCAGAGCAAGCGCGAGGCGCTCAACCGGGCGCTCGCCGAGGGGCGGCTCCGGGAAGCCGGCGATCTCGTGACCGAGCTGAGCCGCCTCGATCCGTTCGATCCCTCGATCCAGATCGAGGTGCGGCAGGTGCGTGCGGTGGTGGGCTCGGAGGCACAGCGGCACCTCAACGTGGGTCAGGAG
>CAZLBF010000043.1:0-5937 GCA_964557495.1 uncultured Myxococcales bacterium
CACACGGGCCGCCTTTGCTCGGCCGGGTCCGAGTTGCCAACAAGTTCCCCGACGTCAAAGCTCGTATGCGGCCCTCCGACTTCCTCGCCTCCTTCAGCCACGACTTCGGTTCCCCTCGTCGGTGGCCTACCTCGATGCAAGAGCTTGTCCTGAGCCGGCCGCGCGTGCTCTTGCGGACGCGCGACGCGTCGGAGACGGGTCACCGGCTCTCCGCAAATCCGGGTTCGTTCGAGGAGAGGCAAGGACCTCCCGGGTTACTGGACCATCCTCTTCGTGCGCGCCGTAGTCGAACACCCCGCCGGATACGACCCTCCTTGCCCCTACTTCTCATCGAGAAGATCTACGGAGAAGCCGTCGTTGCCTTCAGGAAATTCAGACCCCTGGGCATCCGGGACGAAATAGTTTTCGAGGCCGCAACCCCACGGCTCACACGCTCGCGTGCCTACGCTTCGCCGATCCCGTTGCCGAGACCGTCGCCAGGCTCACTACCGGCTCGGGCGGGCTCACCCCTGGCCGGGCGGGATTCGCACCCGCTGGACGACGAATCGAAGTTTCATGGAGTCATCGCAGCCCTCCAATCCCAATCGACCAGCAGGGCTTGGTCGCACTGAAATCCCCATCTGCTCTTCGTCGTCGTCGTCCGAATCATCGTCGTCGTGCTCCCACCGGTGCTCGCCGGCCCCGCACGGCGGGGGCGAGCAGGAAGGCTCGCGAGAACGCGACGAACCCCCGTCATCTTTCCACTCCGGAGCCGAAGCGGTAACCGCCAACGGCCCTTCGAATCTGGCTACTTGCGGGCGCAGGCGATGTGGAGACTCGCGAAGGTGTGGCGGAGGTCGTGGGGCGACCTCGGCTATTCTGTTGGCGTGTCAGTCGTACCCCTCTGGCGGTCACCGCTGGTTGTCCTCCTCATCGCCAGCGCCGTGGCCTCGCGGTTGGCACTGGCGGTCGGCTCTCCCACCCCCTTCGGCTACGTCTTCGACTTCTACCACGAGCCCATCGTGCTCTACCACGAGTCGGGGGTGCTTCCCGGCAGCTATGACTGCTGGCAGTGCTACCACCCCCCTCTGTTCACGGTCGTGGGCGAGCGTATCTACACGGCAGGCCTCGCCCTCAGCGGTGGCGATCCGCAATGGGGACTCCGATCCCTGGCTCTCTTCTCGACGCTGACGTCTGCGGTCTTCCTGATCTTCTGCTGGCTCCTTGTCGGGTTCTACATCCGAAAGGAGAGTCACCTTCGGGTGCTCCTCGGCACCGCGCTGGCAGCGCCCTGCATCTTGTTCAGCTCGTTCGCCGTGGAATCGGATCTCCTGTGCTCCACGCTCATCCTGATCGCCCTGTTCGGCTACCTGAAGTACCGGCGCGGCGAGCGCCGCCTCGCGTGGCTCGGCCTTGCCGGCGTCGCCTCCGGCCTTGCGGCCAGTACCAAGTACTCAGGGCTGATCATCATCCTTGTCGTCTCGCTCATTTTGGGCGTGGATCTGATCCGCACCCGGCGCAAGTCAATCCTCGCGCACGGGCTCCTCTTCGTGAGCCTCTGCGCCGCATTCGGAGCCTGGAGCTATGTCGACAACGTCCGAGAGTACGACCGAATCCTGGTCGGAAACTGGGCCTGGCGCCACATGGCGTCAGAGAAGCCCAAGAGATTCTACTTCGACAACTACGAGTTCACGACGTTTCGTTTCGGGGAGCTCGTCGAGCTGTTGGGCCCCGATTCCCCGCCGCTCCCGCTGAGCGAGTTTCCCGCCTACAACCAAAGCGTGTTCACGAGCCTCTACGGTCAGCTCTGGACCGATTTCAGCCTCTTCTCGAATCCGGCCCGGCACGGTCTAGGCACAGGGCTCTACCCGGCGAAGCGGGTCCCTCTGCCGCTGGTCATCACGCTGCTCGTGTTGGGGTTGGTCCCCGTGGTGCTGGCGGCGGTCGGGCTGATCACGGCACCCGCGCGGTCGGCGGAGTTCCTTCCGCTCGGGGGGCTTCTGGTGATCACTCTCGCCGTCTACCTTCGCTGGGTATTGGGCTTCAACGAATGGATGCTGAAGACCAAGTATCTGCTCCCGCTGGTCCCGGTGGGTCTGGTGTTGGTGTCCTACGGCCTCGATGCGTGCGGTCGGCTCAATCCGTCGCTGGAGCGCGGGGTGATCGGGGTTCTGTGGCTCCTCGTACTCGTCGCGTTTCTCTACGGGTTCTGCTTCGCCGTGCTGTAGGAGGACGATGGCGACGCGATGGTTCTTCGCCGCCGAGACGCCTCGAGCGCTTCTTGACCGTGCCTCGCACTCGAGCCATGTTCGGAACTCTGCGAGGATGGGTCAATGGGATGGGATGCGCTCAAGCAGTGGGGTGACGACGTCGCTCGCATCGAACCGCTCTCAGGCGGAGTCGCCAACGACGTGTGGAGCGTGCGCGTCAACGGGCAACTCGCGGTCGGTCGTCTCGGCGCTAGGAGCGACGCTGATCTCGCTTGGGAGATCGAGCTCCTCCGACACCTCGACCATGAAGGTCTGACCGTGCCGGTGCCGATCCCGACGACGGACGGCCGGCGGTTCGCCGACGGTCTGGTAGTGATGACCTACATGGAGGGCGGACCGCCCGAGACGGAGGCCGACTGGCGTCGCGTGGCCGACACGCTCCGCCAGCTGCATCGGTTGACCCAGGGCTGGCCGCAGCGCTCGGGGTGGCGATCGTCGACCGACCTCCTGCACGCCAAGACCGGGACGAAGATCGACCTCGGAGCGATGCCGCTTGAGGGCGTTGCTCGATGCCGAGCAGCGTGGGCGCGGCTCGCAGGACGTCAGACATGCGTCGTCCACGGCGACTCCAACAACCTTGGCAACGTCCGCATAACCGCGGATCGGGTCGCGCTGATTGACTGGGACGAGTCTCACGTCGACGTCCCCGACCTCGACCTGGTGCTGCCCCACAACGCCGCCGGTCTCGACGACGGCACGCACGACATCGCCGCACAAGCGTCGGCCGCGTGGGAAGCCGCCGTCTGCTGGGAAGACGACTACGCGGTCAAGCGGCTCGCCGAAGTTCGAGCGGTCTGAGCAGCGGCAGCGAATCGAGAGACCGCACCAGACTTCCTTCAGGATCGCGTTGTCCAGCGCCTGCTCCGCCAGGAGCTTCTTGAGCCTCGAGTTCTCCTTCTCGAGCTCCTTCAGGCGCTTGGCCTGGTCCATGCGCAGGCCGCCGTACTCCTTGCGCCACCTGTAGTAGGTCTGCTCAGTGATCCCGAGCTTGCGCACCACGTCGCCCGTCGTCTGGCCCTTGGCCAGCTCGACCTCGGCTTCTCGAAGCTTGCGAATGATCTGTTCCGGCGTATGCCGCTTCCTGGGCATCTGCTCTCCCTTGCCTCGATCCGAACAATCTAGCTGGATCGATCTGAGGGAGGCAGGTCAGCCGGCGGCTGGCGTAGCCGCGCTCGCTCGCGACGCGCTCCGGAGATCGCACCGAGAGAAGCTGCCCGCCATCAGGTGCGCGTCAGCGTGCTCCGCGGCGGGCGTCGCGTCTCCGTACAACGGTGTCGAAGCTGGGCTTCCGGCACGGAACCCAGCTCTGCCGGCGGGCTGAGCGTGTACTCGGGCGATTTCGAGTTCAGAGGACCGTACGCGGCTCTCAGCGCAGAGGCGCCTGCGGCAGCGGTAGTGCGTAGAGATCCTCGAGCCGCGAGCGCCCGCGGATCGGCACGTCGGGACGCGGCTCGAAGCGCGAGCTGGCGGCGGCTGCCAGGCGCGGCACCGCGACGAGGATGCCCGTCAGGAGCACGATGCCCAGCAGGAGGTAGGTGACCGTGGAGCCGATCAGCCGATCGATATCGAACAGGTCGTAGCGCGCGATCGCGATCCAGGTGCCGAGGGGCACGATGATCACCGAGAGCTGCACGAACTGCCGTGACGGCGCGAGCGGCGCCCCGAGGATCTTAAGCACGTCGTAGGACCCGATGCTGACGGCCGCCAGCCCCCCGGTGAAGGCCACCCAGCGCGCCTGGCGTCGCAGCAGCGCGTCGCTGAGGGCGTAGGCGCGGACCACGAGAGCCAGGATGATCGCGGCGTTCAGTCCCTCCGCGACGAAGTAGTTGGGCGGGACACGCGCGTAGGGAGCCGGGCCGGGATGCTCGACCAGCATGCCGGACGCGTCCTCGCCGGTGGCCGGCCTAGCGCAGCCGCCTGCGCCTGCGGTCGAGCCACATCAGGCCGGGCAGGATCAGGGCCAGCTCGAAGCCGAGGCCGCAGCCGCCCGTGTTCTCACTGTTCTTCCAGGGCATGTCGAGGCACTGGGGGTCGGGATCGCTGGCCATGTAGCCCAGGGCGGAGAGGCCGCCGTCGAAGTCGATCAGCGCGTCCTGGCCCGGGTCGTTGTTGATGCCGTCGGAACAAGCTGGGGCCTCGAACGGGTGCATCTCGTCTTTGCAGCCGATGTCGGCCGGGAAGTCGAAGGCGCCGTCCGCGTCGTCGTCCACGCCGTTGCTGCACGCGGGGCAAAGGTCCTCGGGCGCGTCCGCGGGGAACGTGGCCGAGCCGAAGTCGTTGGTCCAGTAGTGCCAATACGTGGTGCCGCTCTGGAAGCGGTAGCCCACACCCAGGTGATCGAAGCTGGCGCGCAGGATGTTGGCGCGGTGGCCGGGCGAGGCCATCCAGGCCGCCACCACCGCTGCGGGCGTGCCGTAGCCGGCGGCGACGTTCTCTCCCCAGCCGTTCCAGCCCACGTAGCCGGCGGCCTCGATGCGATCGTCCGGCGCGGTGCCGCCGCTGCCGGTGTGGGAGACAAAGTTATTGTCGGCCATGTCGTCGCTGTGGAGCTGCGCCGCCTCCATCAGCCGCACGTCCATCTCGAGGGGACCCAGGCCCGCCTGCGCGCGCTCGGCGTTGACGAGTTCTACGACCTCCCGTTCGAAGTCCACCGGGCAGCCCAGGGGCGCCTCGGCCGCTGCGGCCGGAGCCAGCAGCAGACCCGCAAGCAGCAAGAGGCAGGCGCGTCGTCGGAAAGCGTGCGGCATGGGTGTCGAAGCTCCAGCAGGAGCATCGGACGGCGGTCCGCGCGCCGCCGTGACGGCGCGCACATTCAGACTCGGCCACAGCCCCGGGGCGATCCATCACAGAGTTGGCGATCGGGAAGGGTGATGCGCCTCCGGAAGCGGCGCGCCGGCGCTCCCGGCCCGAGAGCCGCCTACGGTCTCGCTAGGCCGAGATCCCCCTGCAAGTTGTCACGTCGGGCGGTATCGGACCTCGAGAACCCGCTTGTTCGACCTAGCCGCTAGCCGCTAGCCGCCCGCGAGCCGCTTTCGGTCGGATCGAGCCTTCGTCATTCATCTGGCCTCGAGCGTCAGAGGACTTCGATGTGCGCCCGCGCGTCCGGCACCTCACGCAGGCGACCGTCGGAGGTGAGCAGCGGGGCCCCGAGAGTCTCCGCCAGGGAGAGATCGGCAGCGTCGTAGGCCGAGGCGTTGTGCCGTAGCTCCCAGATCCGGCCCAGCAGCACGTCGTGCGGGTAGCGGTTCAGGTCGAGGTCCCGGAGGTCCTCGAGGGCCTGGCTCGCGCGCGCCTCGTCGAACTGGCGGCGTGCGACGTACCGCCTCAGGACCTGGGCCACCTCGAGGTCGATCCGGTGGGGCGCGTGCAGAATCTCCTCGGGCGCGGCAATACGCTCCGCGACCTCGCCTCCCTTGTCCGTGACGAGCAGGAGCTCGAGGAGCGCGGGGGCGTCGAGCACGATCAACGGCGGTTGCGCTCGGCGCGCACTGCGTCCGCGGGTGCCGGGCGCGGCCGCGCGGGCGCCCGCTTCGAGAGGCGCCGGAGCAGCTCCTTGCGGGTCGGCCGCTCCAGCGAGCGGCGCAGCTCCTGCAGCAGGTACTCGGACACGGACATCCCGGCGAGCGCGGCGCGGGCCTTCAGCTCGCGGTGCAGGTCGTCGGGGACGTTGCGGATCTGGACCATCGGC
>CAZLBF010000044.1:0-5558 GCA_964557495.1 uncultured Myxococcales bacterium
GGACTCACCGAACAGCGCCGGCGTCGCGATCGACGCGATCCGCTGCGCCAAGCTCGCGCTCGATCGCAAGATCGGCGGCCCGCTGCTCGAGATCTCCGCCCTCGCGATGAAGCACCCGCCGGAGCAGATGCGCGACATCGATGCCCGGCGCGCCCTCGAAGGGTTCATTCATCCCTAGCCGGGTATCGGCCGGCGAAGCCGGCCTGCCGGGCTTCGCTCGGCTTCGCCTCGCTGCGCGCGCCGCTACCGCGCCGCTTGCTCTGACCGGAGCGGCTATCAGCGGGGCAGGGTGGTGGAGATGAGCGGGATCGAACCGCCGACCTCTGCGTTGCGAACGCAGCGCTCTCCCAGCTGAGCTACATCCCCGAACCAGCCTCAATCTGACCCCTCCCGCGCAGGGGGTCAAGAGGCCGCGAGGCGGCTCACCCCCTCCCTCCCGGTGCCGATAAGGCCGAGGTGAGCGGCCGAACCGTTGGGATCGATCTAGGTACCGTCAACAGCTGCGTCGCCGTCGTTCAGGGCGGCCGCGCGGTGGTCCTGCACGAGGATGCCCAGACCACGATCCCCTCCTGCGTCGCGCTCGTGCGCGGCAAAGAGGTCGTCGGGAACGCCGCGAGGCGACAGGCCGTGACGGATCCGGCCGGCACCGTCACCGCGGTCAAGCGGCTGATCGGGCACGGCTACGACTCGCCCGAGGTCCAGGCCGCCCTGCACCGGGTCCCCTATCCGATTCGACCCAGCCCGCTCGGAAACGTCCTGCTCGAGGTGGGTGGGAAGGAGCTGACACCGGTCCAGGTCTCGGCCCGAATCCTCCACCGCCTGCGCGAGCTCGCGGAGAACTCCCTCGGGGACCGCGTGGCTCGCGCCGTGATCTCGGTGCCGGCCCATTTCAACGACGTGCAGCGCAAGGCGACCAAGCTCGCGGCCGAGTATGCGGGCCTCGAGGTGGCCCGCCTGATCAACGAGCCGACCGCGGCGGCCTTCGCGTACGGCTACCGCAAGGGCGAGGACCTCACGCTCGCCGTCTACGACCTGGGCGGCGGCACGTTCGACATCACCGTGCTGACCGCTCGCGGCGACCGCTTCGAGGTGGACGCAACCGACGGCGACTCGTACCTGGGCGGCGAGGACTTCGACCACGTGATCATCTCGTGGCTGAAGGACGAGTTCCGGGACGAGTTCGGTCACGACCTCGGCGAGGATCAGGAGGCCCACCTGCGCCTCAAGGAGGCCGCCGAGCGCGCGAAGGTCGAGCTGTCCGACGTGGAGTCGACCGAGATCGAGCTCTCGTTCCTGACCGAGCTTCCGGACGGCACGCGCCCGCACTTCGCGCGGACGTTCACGCGCGACAAGCTGGCCGAGCTGACGGGGTCGATGATCGACCGCACGCTCGCGCTGTGCGCCGAGTGCCTCCAGGAGAGCGGACTGCGCAAGGACGACGTGGACGAGGTCCTGCTGGTGGGCGGACAGACGCGGATGCCGCTGATCCGCGAGCGCGTTCGGGAGTTCTTCGACAAGGAGCCCCGGCGCGACATCAACCCCGACGAGGTCGTGGCGATGGGGGCGGCCCTGTACGGGTACTCCCTGGAGGCGGACGATCTCAAGGAAGAGGCGGAGGTGGCCGCGGAGATATCCTACGAGGTCGCGCTCCGCGACTCGTCGGTGGCGCGCAGGATGGTCGACGCGTTCTCGGATCTCGAGAACTCCAAGCTCGACGACGAAGCCCTGGCCGCCCGCCTCGAGTCGCTGCTGAACCAGGCGGAGGCGACGCTTGCGGCCGATCTGGCTCCCCCCGCGCCCGGTCCCGAGAACCTCCCCGCCGCGGTCTCGAAGGTCGACGAGGAGCTCCACCAGGTCCGACGCAGGACCGCCGAGGTCGTCCAGAAGCTCCGGGACGGGAGGAATCTCCCGATCGAGAAGGCCCTGGAGATGGCCCGGCGGCTCGAGGAGTACGTCGAGTCGGCGCGCAGCGCCTCGGTGCAGGCGCAGAGCTACCTCGAAGAGGTCGAGGAGCACGCCAAGGCGAGCAAGCTCGAGCTGATCGACGTGACCTCGCACGCGCTCGGCATCGCCGCCGCGAGCGACGTCTTCTCGATCTTGATCAAGAAGAACGCGCCGGTGCCCGTCGACGAGAGCCAGATCTTCACGACGAATCAGGACGGGCAGACCGAGGTCGAGATCCGCGTCTGCCAGGGGTCGAAGCGGCGCGCCAGCCAGAACCAGGCGCTCGGCTCCTTCGTGCTCGAGGGCATCCCGCCGCTGCCGCGGATGACGCCCAAGGTCGAGGTCACGTTCCAGATCGACGAGGACGGCATCCTGAACGTGAACGCGCGCAATGCCGAGTCCGGGGTGGCGCAGGCGATCCGCATCGAGGATCCGCTCGGACTGCAGCAGCAGGAGTGCGAGGACCCGATCGGCGATCCCGCCTTCGAGGCTCCCGATCCGGCTCCCGAGCCGGCGCCCGAGCCCTCCCCGAAGGACAGCGGCCCCTCGCACGAGGGTCTCGAGCTCCCCGAGGAGGATGCCTCGAGTCCCTTCGAGCTCGAGCCCACCGGTCTGACAGAGGACTTGGACTAGCGGGTCAGCGTCCGCGGCGCGAGCTCTTGCGGCCCAGGCTGCCGGCGGGGTGGCGCTGGTGGTACTCCTCGAGCGTGAGGCCCCTGGCGGACTGGAGCTCCACCGAGAGCGCCTGCAGCACCAGGATCGAGGCCAGAATGCTGGCGCGCGGCGCGAGCCCGAGCGGCCCGCCCTCGGCGTCGACCCGCGCCTCTAGGACCTGGTCGGCCGCGCGCCCCAGCGGCGAGCGCGCATCTCCCGTGACGGCGAGCACCCAGGCCCCCAGGTTGCGCGCCGCCTCGACCGCGGCCAGCAGCTCCGTGGTCTCGCCCGACTTGGAGATCGCGACCAGGACGTCGCCCGATCTCAGCTGTCCCACGCTCCCGTGCGACGCCTCGGTGCCGTGCAGGAAGGTGGCGGGTGTTCCGGTGCTCGAGAGCAGCGACGCGACGTAGTGGGCCACGTGCTCCGGCTTGCCGACGCCGCTCACGTGGACGCGCGCGCCGCCCTCCTCGGCAGCGATGATGTGCTGGGCGGCGGCGCGGATCTCGCTCCGATCCACGCGAGCGGCGAGTCGCTCGAGCTCGCCACTCGCCGTCTCCAGGAAGCGGTCGAGCGCCGAGCCGTCGCGAGCGACATCCGAACGCTCGAGGGGAGGCAGCTCGAGAGGCTCGCCGCCCAGGGACGCGAGGTGCTCGGCAACGCGCGCGCGACAGCGCTCGGGGTCGTCCGGAAACGCGCCGACCTGCTCGCAGCAGGCGGCGCCACAGGCGTTGCCGAGCTGCGCCGATCGCTGCCAGCCCAGGCCCAGGTGGAGCCCCGCCACGAGGCCGCCGAGAAACGCGTCGCCCGCGCCGGTCGTGTCCACGACGCGCGGGCGGGCGGCCTCGATCCGGCTGGGCTCGCCGTCCGCCCAGACGGTCGCGCCTCGCTCCCCCAACGTGACCGCGACGGCCTCGGCACCGAAGCGACGCGCGAGCTCCCCGGCCGCCAGGGCCGGGTCCGCCTCGGAGACGAGGCCCTCCAGGGCGACCTCGGCCGGCTTGAGCACGTCGGCGAGCTCGAGCACCGCCCAGAGCTCCTCCTCGCTCCCGAGCGCCGGCACTGCCTCGGGCAGGGGGAGATCCAGGTCGACCACGGTCCGCGCCCCCGCGGCCCGCGCAATCTCGAGCGCCCGCCGCACCGTGGCGAGCGGCACCTGTGAGACCTCGGTCGTGAAGGTGCGGGCGCGCGCGAGCAGCCCCGCGAAGCGTCGCTCGACGTCGTCGGGCGTGAGCTCCGCCGTGGCACCGCGCCGCATGTAGATCGCGCGCTCCCCCTTCGGGCCGACGAACACGTCGGCGCACGACGAGGCGCTCCCACCCAGGTCGATGTCGTGCTCGATCCCCAGTCGATCCATGCCGCTTCGAAGCAGCCGGCCATCCTCGTCGTCGGCCTGCTTGCCGAAGAGCGCCACGCGCAGGCCGAGCAGGCGCGCCCAGCCGAGGTGGTTGAGCGCCACGCCCCCGACCAGCCGCCTCACGATCGGTGAGGAGTCGCTCGCCTCGACCAGCAGCTTTTCCTCCGGACCGATGATGCGCGGAACCAGGTGGATGACGTCGACCACCATGCTGCCCGTTCCGACGACGTCGAAGCGATCCGTCACGCCGTCGCCTCGGCGGGATCCGAGCGCCAGCGCTCGGGAAGCTGCGCCTCGATCTCGGCGCGCAGCTCTTCGAAGGCGGCGTCGAACTGCGCAGCCTCCTCGGCGAGGAGTCCGCGGTTCCCCGACGCCATCGCGTCACTCGAGATGACGCCGAGGCGCAGCAGCCCCCGCTTGACCGCGGGGTTCGTGAGCCGCACGCCGGAGAAGGTACAGATCGTGCGGAAGCGCTGGATGAGCCCACGCATCTGGTCCATGCGCTCGACGTCCCCCGCGCAGGAGACCTGCCAGGCGCGCTGCCACTCGCGCGGCAGCAGGTTCGCGGGCCCCGCGACGACGCCCGCCGGCAGCATGTCGCGCACCAGGAAGCGGTTCCAGTGCTCGAGCAACGTGCCGACGAACCCCCGGCGCGGGCGCATCATGTCGAAGATGTACGGCGCATTGCCGATGTAGACGGCGAAGGCGCCGAGGTCCCGGAACTGCCGCGCCGCCTTGGCGTAGTGGCCGAGCCGCCGGGGCGGGGCCGACACCTTGATGCCGCGCACGAAGTCGAGGCGCGAGAGCGCCTTGACCTGGCGGGTTCGGAGCCGCACGTTCCTCCCCGACGCGATGTCCGCGTTGTCGTACAGGAAGAGCGGTAGCCGGCACTCGCGCGCGTCGAGCAGGTCGGCGACGTCGCGCTGCATGAAGCGCACGGGGTCGTCGACGTCGCCGAGCGCGAGTGGAGCGATCACGCCCGCGTCGGCGCCGAGGTCGAGCGCCAGGTCCAGCGTCTCGAGGGTCTCGCGCCGCGTGGGTGCCGTGATGCCGACCCAGGCCTCGACCGGGGGATCACCGCGTTCCGCGAGCCTCGGCTGCGCCTTGCGCGCCTCCTCGACGACGATCTGGATCACCCGGTGCCGCCTCGCCGCGTCGAGGCGATTCCACTCGCCGGTGGTACCCATGGCGAACAGGATGTCGGCGCCGCGCCCCCGCTGGATCAGGTAGCGGGTCAGCCGCCGCTGATCCTCCTCGATCACCCCCCCGTCGGGATCGAGAACGCTCATACAGGGAATCGACACCCCCCGCCGCGGCGTCCACGTCTCAAGCGTCCGCACGGCGAGCAAAGATAGCAGCACCCACGCCCTCCGCCGACGTACCCGACGCATAGCGGAGGCACGCAAGCGCCGCGGCAGCGGCGCGCGCAGCGAGGCGCAGCCGAGCAAAGCCCGGCAGGCCGGCTCCGCCGGCCGATACCCGGCCGCTAAGTCTTCGGGTCAAGCGCGTCGCGCAGGCCGTCGCCGAGCAGATTGTAGGACGTGACCGTGACGAAGATGGCCGCGCCGGGGAAGATCGCGAGCCACCACGCAAAGGTGTTCGT
>CAZLBF010000045.1:0-4210 GCA_964557495.1 uncultured Myxococcales bacterium
AGAACTCGAAGAAGAAGAGCAGCGGAAGCGAGACCACGGCGGTCAGCACCTCGATGCCCAGCAGGAACGCCGTGGGATTCTCGCTCCCCTTCGTCGCCGTGTTCCAGGAGGCGTGCAGGAACGCCGAGACGAGGACCAGTCCGAGCTCGAAGGAAGTCATGCAGACGCCGCGTGGAGTCGACCGAAGCGACCCCTCCGCTCCGATCGCCACAGGTAGGGGCTGCGAGTGGGCGAGAAGCCGGCGCGGCGGAAGCGCTCGCTCCACCAGCGCTTCGGGCGCGTCGTCACGCGGTATCGATCTCCCGCCTCGCGATCCTCGCTGGTGCTGCTCCAGAAGTGGAAGTGACCCGCGATGCGGCTACAGCGACCGAGGAAGTCGGCGACCTCACCCGGCTCGAGGTAGACCAGCGAGTTCGAGAAGATCAGGTCGAAGCTCTCACTCCTGCGCATTCGCTGGCGGACGTAGCGCCGCATGTCGGTGCGCTCGATCCGCCGTCGGTAGCGGGCCGGAATGCGCGCGTGCGCCCAGCGGCTGAGCTCGCAGCCATGCGGGCGCACGCCCCAGGCCTCGTCGAAGTGCTCGAGCACGCGGCCAGTGGCGGCGCCGAGAACGAGCACGCTCCGGACCTCGATCCCGAGTCGCTCCGCGATCCAGATGCAGTGGTCTACGCGCGAGTGGTAGACGTACTGCTCGTCGTAGGGGCCGAAGCCGCAGTAGTTCTCGAAGTAGGCCCGGTCCATGCGCGAGACCCCCGCGCTCCGACTGCTCCGAGATCCCCGACCGCCCCGATGCAGTGCGCGCTACGGAACCAGTAGCACGCGGCCGAACGCCTGTCGGCTCTCGATGAACGCGTGCGCCGCTGCGGCCTCCGAGAGCCGAAACGAGCGATCGATCACGATCTCGAGATCTCCGCTCGCCGCCGCCTCGAGGTGAGCCTGCACCATGGGCCAGACCCGCCCAGTGTTGAGCATCAGCTCGACGCCGAAGTGGACCCCGGTGAGGGTCCTGTTCCCGGGCGACAGCAAGCCGAGGTCCGGCCGGGCGGCGTCGCGTCCCGCGTTGCCCACCGACACGACCCGCCCGCGGTAGGCCGTTGCCGCGACGCTCCCCGTCAGGGTCTCGCCGCCGATCGAGTCGACGACGAGGTCGACGCCGCGGCCCCCGGTCAGCTCGCGCGCGCGGGAGACGAAGTCGGTCTCACGATAGTTGATGCCGTGATCGAGCCCCAGCGCCTTGAGCCGATCGAGCTTCTCGTCGGTGGACGCGGTCGAGAGCACGGTCGCCCCGGCGCGATGCGCCAGCTGGATCGCCGCCATGCCCACGCCGCCACCCCCCGCGTGCACCAGCACGCTCTCCCCCTCGCGCAGGTGTCCGAACTCGAACAGGCAGTCGTCCGCGGTCCCGAACGCGATCGGAACGCAGGCGCCACGCTCCAGATCGAGGCCGTCCGGCAGAACCCAGGTCGCAATCGACTGAACCGCGACCCGCTCCGCGTGCGACCCGTGCGTCATCACGGCGACCACGCGCTGGCCGGGCTCGCGATCCCGGACCTCGGAGCCCACCTCGCGGATGACCCCCGCACACTGGTAGCCCACGACGTGCGGCCTGGAGGCCATGTCCCCGCCGGCCCGGTTGAGCACGTCCCCGCCCTCGATGCTGATCGCCTGGACCTCGATCGTGACGCCATCGGGCTGGCAGGTCGGATCGGGGATCTCCTCGTAGCGGAACACCTCGGTTCCGCCGGTCTCGTAGTAGACGGCTGCTTTCATCCCGCGAGGCTACCACGGCGCAGTGTATGCTGGCGCGAAACCCAGCCAGAAGGAGAGTGGGAGATGCGACTTTCGAAGCCGCGGGTAGAGCCGCTGGACGCCTCGGAGTGGGAAGATGACATCCAGGCCCTGTTCGGCCCGAACTCGAGACTTCCCGGCCAGACGGAGAAGCGCGGCGACGCGCGCGTGCTCAACATCAACGCGACGCTCGCCCGCCACCCGAAGCTCCTCAAGCGCTGGACCGTCTTCGGAAACCACGTCCTGTTCAAGTCGACGCTCCCCATTCGCGAGCGGGAGATCCTGATCCTGCGCATCGGCTGGCTCTGCGAGGCCGAGTACGAGTGGGGACAGCACGTCCTGATCGGCAAGCGGGCGGGGCTCAGCAACGAGGAGATCGAGCGGATCGCGGCGGGGCCGGACGCGCCGGGCTGGAGCGCCGGCGACGCGCTCCTGCTCCGGGCGACCGACGAGCTTCACGCGGACGCCTTCATCTCGGACGAGACCTGGAAGGCGCTCACGGATCGCTGGGACGCGCAGCAGCTGATCGACCTGGTGTTCACAGTCGGCCAGTACAACCTGGTCTCGATGGCGTTGAACACGCTGGGCGTTCAGCGGGATCCGGGCGTGCCGGGGTTCCCCGAGGGCAAGCGGGCCTGACGTTCGACACGTGGCCGCGACGCGCGCCCGCATGTTCGCAGCGGTGAGGTGCGCTCGCGGTGAGATCGGATTCCAGTAGACTCGATCGGATGCGCGCCGGAACCGCCTCGGGACTGCTGCTGCTGCTCCTGCTGGGCGGCGCCGCCGCCCACGCCGCGCCGGACGTCCCCGATTCGGCCGTCGGCGAGGGAGCCCGACAGGGGGACAACGCCCGCGTCGAGGCCCGCCTCCTGATCGACGCCGCCGAGGTGCAGCCGGGTCAGCCGTTCGACGTCGGGGTCCTCTTCGACATGGACCGGGGCTGGCACATCTACTGGCGAAACCCCGGAGAGTCGGGTCTGCCCACGCGCCTCGACTGGCAGATCGAGGACGCCGCGGTCGGACCGATCCGCTGGCCGGCGCCGGAGGTCTTCGACGAGCAGGACGGATTGCTGACGACCTTCGGCTACAAGGGAGAGGTGCTCCTCACGAACGCCGTCACGTTCGAGGCGGGGGTGGAGGGTGAGCGCGAGGGGCGCGTGACGGCGGACTTCCTGGTCTGCGAGGTGCAGTGCATCCCGGGCCAGATCGAGCTCTCCCGCACGCTTCGCGTCGGCGCTGCGGCGACCCCGGGAGACCGCGCGACGCGCAAGGCGTTCGAGCGCCATGCGGCTCGCGTACCCGTTGCGCCCGAGACGCTCGGCGTCGAGCTCGACGTCGTCCTCTCGCAGAGCGCGATTCGACCCGGGGACTCCTTTCGCGCCGCGATCACCGCCGTCCCCGGAGCGGGAGGCGACGCGTCCCTGTCGATCGGCACGCGCGACCCGGCTCGCGCCTTCGTGCCCGATCGAACCGGCGCGGTCGAGCTCGAGGTCACGGGCAGCAGTCCCCATCCCTTTGCCGAGTCCGGCTTCCTCGTCACGCTCGACGGGCAGGCGGCTCGAGACGACGCCGGGGCCGAGGAGCGCCTGGCCGGAGTGCTCGCGGTGCGGTCGGGCCGGCACGTGCGCCACGTCGAGGTGGACCTCCCGCTGCCCCGGGCCCGGGCCGGTAGCGAGGTCACGCTGCTCGATAATCCCTGGCTCGAGCCGACGCAGGTAGCCGGCGTCTGGCAGGCGGTCCCGATGTGGGAGGTGATCCTGCTGGCGCTGCTGGGTGGGCTGATCCTGAACCTGATGCCCTGCGTACTGCCCGTCCTGGCGATCAAGGTCTTCGGCATCACGGAGCTGGCGCAGCACGAGCGGCGCGAGATGGTCGTACACGGCTTCGCGTACACCGGCGGAATCCTGCTCTCGATGCTGGTGCTGGCGGGGACGGTCGTCGCGCTGCGTGCCGCGGGGACGGCGGTCGGCTGGGGATTCCAGTTCCAGGAGCCGCTCTTCGTCGCTGCGATCAGTGCGGTGCTGCTCGTCTTTGCACTCAACCTGTTCGGGGTCTTCGACATCTACATCGACGCCACGCGCCTGAGCCAGGTCGGTCAGACCGGCGGCGGCGCCCGGCGCTCCTTCTTCGAGGGTCTGCTCGCGGTGGCGGTGGCGACACCCTGCTCCGCGCCCTTTCTCGGCACGGCCGTCGGCTTCGCCTTCGCGAGCTCGACGACCGTGATCATCGCGGTATTCCTGGCGGTCGGGCTCGGGCTCGCCTCGCCCTATCTGCTGGTGACCTGGGTTCCCGGCTGGGCGAAGCTGATCCCGCGCTCGGGGCCGTGGATGATCCAGCTGCGACAGGGCCTCGCGTTCCTGCTGCTCGGCACCATCGTCTGGCTGCTCTGGGTGATCGGCCGCTCGGTAGGCATCGACGGTAT
>CAZLBF010000046.1:0-5880 GCA_964557495.1 uncultured Myxococcales bacterium
CTCGCGGGCCCGGTCTCGATCCGGGAGCTCTCGGAGTTCGCCGAGAACGAGGTCGCGGAGCGGCTCGAGCGGCTTCCGGGCGTGGGCAGCGTGACGGTGATCGGAAGCCGCTCGAGCCGCTCCGCGACCTCGTTCTCGGCAAACTCCGACAGCTCCCGGATCGAGACCGGGCCCGCGAGCATGACCGAGAGAATCGGCGCGGCGTCCGGGTCCATCTGGGCCACGACCGGGTCCTCGATGTCGAGCGGCAGGCGCGGGCGCGCCAGCGAGGCCTTCTCGCGGATCTGCTGCGCCTTGACGTCGACGTCGTACTCCAGCTCGAACTCGACGAGGATCTGCGAGAGCCCCTCGGAGGAGACCGAGCGCAGCGTCCGGATGCCCTCGGTGGTGTTGATCTCCTCCTCGAGGACGTCGGTCACCTCCTGCTCGACCGTCTCGGGCGCGGCGCCGCGGAGCACCGTCGTGATTGCCACATAGGGGAACTCGACGTCGGGGTTGAGCTCGACCTCGAGCTTCGAGAGCGAGACGAGCCCGAGCACGACCAGGCCCAGGATGAGCATCAGCGCAAAGACGGGCCGCTGGACGGAGACGGAGGCGATCTTCACGAGGCAGGTCCGTCAGGCGCCTGCTTGCCGGCGGCCCGCGCGCCTCGCTGGGGGGTGACCTTCACCGTCTCAGTTTAACCCATCCCCGCATCGGGCGATCGACCCGGCGGCGAGGCCGCGAGCTCCGGGGCCACCTCCGAGGTGTACGCCCGCCGCGGCACGCGAAGCAGGACCAGCGCCGAGATCGCGAAGCAGAGCGCCGCGAGCGGGAAGGACATGCGATAGGTCCCGGTCCAGGCGAACAGCGCCCCCCCGAGGAGCGCCCCCGACGCGCGCAGGAGATTCTGGAGGACCATGTTGATGCCGGTCAGCTCGCCGCGACGATCCGCCGGCATCAGGTCCATGAACAGCGGCCCGGCCGAGGTCATCTCGAGCACGCCCACCACGGCTCCGAAGGCGAGCACCGCGTAGAGTCCGGCGAGGCTCTCCACGGCGACGCCCATCATCAGGTGGCCCAGCCCGGCGCCCAGCGTGGCCGTCACCAGCAGCCGCTTGCGGTCGTAGCGGTCGACGAGGCGGCCGGCGGGCAAGGCGAGCAGGAGGCGGATCCCGCCGGCCACCGCGATCGCCAGGGCCGCGTCCCCCACCGAAACCTGGAGGTCGGTCGCCGCGAACAGCGTCACGTAGATGATGACCAGCCCGACGCCGAGGTAGCGGAACGACCCGGAGATCAAGAACAGCGCGATCGGCGGGTGCCGCGCGACCGTCCGGAACATGGCCGTGTACGAGATCACCGAACGCGCCCGGGCCGCGGCGACGGCCGCCGGGTCGGGCCTCGGCTCGCGAATGAACAGCAGCGGGGGGACCGCGGCCACCAGCGTCAGCAGACCACACGCGTAATAGACGAGCCCGAAGTCGAGCTCCCAGAACAGCTTGCCGGCCGCCTGGATCGCGATCGCCCCGATGCCGCCCCCGATCATGAAGAGCGACATCACCCGGCCGCGCGCGGCGGTACCGACGGCGTCGGGAATCAGGGACATCAGCGGCACTCCGCAGATCGAGATGAACAGCGCCTGCACCAGGAAGAGCGCGGCCAGCGCCTCGTAGCTCGGCGCCAGCGGAATCCCGAAGACGATGAGCGCGGAGAGCGGAACGCCGACGAGGGCGTAGGGCCTGCGGCGCCCCCAGCGGGTCGAGGTCCGGTCCGAGAGGCGCCCGAAGAAGGGGTGCGCAAAGGTCGCGACGAGCGGGCTGATCGCGAGCAGCAGGCCGATCAGGTAGCCGTTCTGCGTGAAGAGCTGGGCGACCGGGCCGTTGAAGGCCACCAGCGCCATGCGCCCGCCGAAGCCGAGCGCCACGAAGAAGAACAGCTGCGCGAACCGCCGCTCCGCGCGGTCGAGCCCGCGGCCTGCCATGACTGGCAAGCTACCTGGACGCGTCGGGACCTCGTATGACGCCGGTCATAGCTGGGCGCCGCGTGCTCGGGCGCACCGACGACGCCTCGAGGCCAGTTCTGACAGAACTTTGACAGGACCTCGCCTCTACCTGTCCTAGAGTCACTGTCCCAGAGAGACGCTGTCACTCCGTGCGTCGCAGCGAGGGCACGGTTCCCCCCGGGAGTCCCTGATGCGAATCTACCTCATCTCACCGAGGAATCCGGAGAGCTTCTGGACGATGGACCGCATCCTGCCGACGCTCGGCAAGCGGTGCGTGTTTCCCAACCTCGCCCTGCCCACGCTCGCAGGGCTGACGGGCGGCTCTCACCAGGTGACGCTCTGCGACGAGAATGTCGAGGACGTGGACTTCGACACCGATGCCGACGTGGTCGGGATCACCGGCTACATCGTGCACCAGCGCAGGATCTTCGAGCTGATCGAGGAGTTCCGCCGCCGCGGGAAGCGGGTCGCCGTCGGCGGTCCCTACGCCACGCTGTGTCCGGAGGACTTCGAGAACCGCGTCGACTACCTGTTCATCGGCGAGGCGGAGGAGACCTGGCCGCGCTTCCTCCGGGACTGCTCCACCGGGAGCCCGGACAAGGTCTACCGCGCCAGCGAGAGGCCGGACCTGAGCGACACGCCGGTGCCGCGCTTCGACCTGCTGCGCATGGACCGCTACCGCACCATGGCGATGCAGTTCGCGCGCGGCTGTCCGTTCAACTGCGAATTCTGCGACATCATCGTCATGTACGGACGCAAGCCCCGCACCAAGTCGGTCGCCTGCGCGATGGCCGAGGTCGAGGAGCTGCACCGCCTGGGCACGCGAAACGTCTTCCTCGTCGACGACAACTTCATCGGGAACCGCGCGCGCGCGAAGGAGTTCCTGCGGGAGCTGGCCGCCTGGCAGGCCGCGCGACGCTACCCGCTCTCGTTCATCACCGAGGCCTCCCTGAACCTGGCGCGGGACGAAGAGCTCATGGAGCTGCTGCGGGCCGCGAACTTCGCGATGCTGTTCATCGGCATCGAGACCCCGCGCCACAGCTCACTCGACGAGGCGGGCAAGACCCACAACATCCGCGACGACATGCTGAGCTCGATCCACAAGATCCAGAGCTACGGATTCGAGGTCGACGCCGGCATGATCGTGGGGTTCGACGCCGACGACCCGAGCGTGTTCGACGAGCACTTCCACTTCATGCAGCGGGCCCGGATCCCGATCTCGATGACGGGTCTGCTGAATGCCCTGCCCAAGACGCCGCTCCACGGGCGCCTGGCTCGAGCGGGTCGCCTGCTCGCCGAATCGACGGGCGACCAGTTCGTATTCACCAACATCGTCCCCGCCGGAATGTCGCGGATCGAGCTCTACGAGGGCTACCGCCGGCTGCTGGAGCGCCTCTACGAGTTCGGAAACTACCGGCGACGGGCGATGCAGCTGATCCTGCGCCGCGGCGGCTCGATCCGGAGCGGCCTCCGGGTGCACCGGGAGGAGCTACGCATCTTCCTGCGCTTCCTGCGCGACTGCGTGCTCCGCGGAGGGGCGAGGCGCCGCTGGCTCTCGATCTCGATGCTGATCGAGACGGCCCTGCGGCGGCCGTCACGCCTGCCTCAAGCCGTCTCCTTCGCGCTCATGCACAAGCACCTCCACGAGTACGTGCGCGCGCTCTCCGCGTCGCTGAGCGAGATGGCCGAGTCCCTGCGGGACCAGCCGGACAGCGCGAGCCTGCTTCCGCAGGCGGTGCCGATCGAGTGGGACGGGCCTCCGCGTACGCCGTAGTCGAGCCGCCCCGATCCGGGTAGACTCGGCTCGATGGACAGCCCCGCCCCCGTCATCGGCTTCGTCGGACCCTCCGGAGTCGGGAAGACCACCCTGCTCGAGCGCATCCTGTTCCTGCTGAACAGCTGGGGCGTGACCGCGGGGGTCGTCAAGCACACCTCGCACAACGTCGAGGCCGACCGTCCGGGCAAGGACTCACACCGCCTCTACGAGGCCGGCGCGGGAGCGGTCTCCCTCTCGATGCCCGATCAGATCGCCACCTTCACGCGCCGCGCCACTCCGCCGAAGCTGCAGGACGCGCTCGACACGCTGCCCGCCGGGCTCGACGTGGTGCTCGTGGAAGGCTTTCTGTGGGAGCCGATCCCGAGGTACGTGCTGCTCCCGCACGATGGTGCCGACGAGCGGGGCTACCTGGAGTCCACGAGCGTCCTGCGCGTGATCCACTGCCCGCTGCCGACGGACGACGCGCCTCCGGCGTTCGAGGCGAATCTCGTCCTCGAGCTCGCGACCGAGATCACGGACTGGCTGCGCGCGGCTCCGAAGCGGGCTCGCGGAACCCTCGAGTCGTAGGATCCTCGCAGAGCCAGATCCGGTAGCTCCCGACGTCCTCGACCTGCCGGATCTCGAGCCCCGCCTCGTCGAGCCGGGACTCGAAGTCGCGAGCCATGAACGGCCCGAACGCATCGCTCTCCAGGTACTCGAACGCGTGGCGGAGCCGGAACCGCACTCGGCCGAGCCGCGAGCGCGGGACCCGGTACTCCGCAACGGCGACGCGGCCCGCGGAGATGCGCCGGATCTCGACCAGCACCGCACCGCGCTCCGCCTCGCTCATCTCGTGCAGCGACATGCAGCAGGTCACGAGAGGGAACGCGTCGTCGGGGAACGGCAGCGCGCGAGCGTCGCCCCGCGCGAGCCGGACCGCGCCGTTGCGAGCCGGCCCGTTGTTGCGCCGGTGCGCGACCCGCAGCATCCCGTGCGCCAGGTCCACGCCGACGACCCGGGCGCCCCGCCCGGCGAGCGCGCTCGCCACCCCCCCGGTTCCGGTACAGACGTCGAGCGCCAGCTCTCCCGGAGGCGGTGCCGCGAGCTCGGCGATCCGGTGCCACAGGCGGCGGAATCCCAGCATTCCGACCACCGGCTCGTAGAGCCGCGCAACGCTCGACAGGAAGCGGATCTGACGGGGTCGGGACAAGCGGGCTTCCCCGACCTACCCCTCGAGATCGCCCAGGCGCTCGACCTCTACGCGCGTGTCCCGGTCCACCTGGTTGGGCTCCCAGTGCTGGTAGTCCCAGTGAAGGTGCCCGTAGTCGCCGACGAGCTGGGTCACCTTGAGCGGGCTCGGCGACAGCGCCTGGTGGCTCTGCTCGCCGCGGAACTGGTACGGCTCCCAGCCGTGGAAGATGTGCGCCTGTCCGGGCTGGATGCCGCCGCTCAGCATCGCGCGCGCCTTGAACGACTCCACGTCGTTGCGGACCACGATCCAGTCGTGGTCCGCGATCCCGCGCGCCGCGCAGTCGCCCGGGTTGAGGAAGACGACCGGCTCGCCCCGCTGCAGCTGCAACATCAGCTTCTCGTCGCGCCACTGCGCGTGGATGCTCCAGCGTGTGTGGCCCGCCGTCAGCACCAGAGGATGGTCCCCGCCGATCGCGGGCGGGGGCTTGTGCACGGGGAGCGCCTCGCCGAGCTCCAGGAACCAGGTGTGATCAATGTAGAACTGCTGCCGACCGGTCAGTGTCGGGTAGGGTTGCTTCAGCTCGACGTGGTCGCGCAGCGGGACGACCGGCTCGTGCTCGGAGTACTCGGACTGGACGTGACTCTCTCGCATGGCGCCGAAGCTCTTGATGCGCGTGGCGCCCTCGCGGCGCAGGTCTTCGAGGCTGACGCCGGCCTGACTCGAGACGCTCAGGACGAACTCGAGCGCCGCCTCCTCGTCGTTCGGCCCGAAGCGGCCGTCGTCGCTGAAGGCGCGGTCCAGGCGCCGGAGATCGTGCGGCTCCCCCTGCCAGGACTCGATCGATTCGATCCCGCGCTTGCGCGCGTGCTCGGCTACGCGCTCGGCCAGCAGCGAGAAGATCTCCCACTCCGGCTTCGCCTCGCCGCGCGGCGGAACCGCGCGGTCGCCGAG
>CAZLBF010000047.1:0-5290 GCA_964557495.1 uncultured Myxococcales bacterium
CTTCCGCGAGCTGCGCTCGATGCAGCTTCCGCTCTCTATCTCTGAATGGGGCTTGCTCGTTCATCGGACGCGGCGCCAGTGGAGCAACTCCCGTGCCAGCGTCTAACGCGCGTACAGGCCACTGCGCGCGCCCGTGTGTACTTCACCCTCCCCACTCGGAAGAAGGAGAGGCCCGAGCTGCAGGCGACCTGCACCGCCGAGATGCGTTGCTGCCGGCTCGCGCGTTCAGTCGGGCAGCATGGCGCTGCGCTGTGCGTCGGAGTCCTGCACGGGTCTGCGCTTCGCGGTGTCGAGCTCGGCGGGAGGCATGAGTCGGATCTCGATCCTGCGGTTGCGCGCGCGGCCGTCGTCCGTCTCGTTCGAGGCGACGGGATCGAACTCGCCGTGCGAGCTCGCGCGCAGCTGCGTGCCCTCGATGCCCTGCTGCTGGAGCAGCCGCACGACGCTCGAGGCGCGCGCGCCGGCCAGCTCCCAGTTGGTGGGGTAGCGCGACGTGAGGCGCGCCCGGATGGGTCGGTCATCGGTGTGGCCCACGACTTCGACCCGGTTCGGCGAGCTCGTCACCTGGGCCGCGACCTTCTCGAGCACCTCGCGGCCCTCCGAGTCGATCTCGGCGGAGCCGGATTCGAACAGGATCTCCTCGGCCACACTGAGTCGAATGCCGTTCCGGAGCTGCTCGATCTCCACCCTGCCGGAGTCGAGCTCGGACTCGAGCTCGTTCACGAGCCGATCGTAGGTGCCGCGCAGGTTCGAGACCTTGCTCTCCTGCTCCGAGAGGAGGTTCGCGAGCTCCTGCTCCGAGGCTCCCAGGGCCGACAGCTCCTCTGCAAGTCGCGCATTCTCCTGCTCGAGCAGCGCCTTCTCCTGGGCGAGCGCGTCGCGGTGTCTGACCATGGCGAAGTGGGTGTCGCTGGTCACGCACGCGAGAGACCCAGAGAGGACACACGCGGCGAGTATCGCCCCCGTCCTCGCAATCGAGCGGTTGATCGTCGCTGCTGTGCGGTTCATCGGCCTCTCCATCGGAGCGTGGTTTGCAGTTGCGTCGGGAGCGGGAATGCCGCCCCGAACACCTCTGCATCGAACCACCAGGCCGGTTCGAAGTATGACCGCCGTCACAGGTCGATCGCTGCCCGCTGGTGGCGGAGGTTGCCGAAGTGGCGTTCGCGTGCGGCGTCAGGCGCGGCCCGTGACCAGGAACTGAGGCAGGACGAACAGATACTCGCCCGCCTCGACCGCCCGGCGCACCTCGTCCATGAGCGCGTCGACGCGCTCGGCGGGGAGCGTGTCGAACTGGCGGATGTAGGAGGCCATGTTCTGCAGCACGATCTGGCTCAGGCCGAGCGTGTCGACGATGGGCTCCATCGCGATCCGGATGTCGCGATAGCCCGCGCGCGCCAGCAGCGCGGGCAGCTTGCGGCCGATGTTGGGCTCGCGGAAGGCGGGTGCCGCGGCGCGAAAGAACTCGGCCACGGTGTCCGGTGGCCAAGGCTCGACCACGACGAAGTCCCAGTCGCTGTCGATCGCGTGAATCAGGGCGCCCTCGGGCTGCACTCGGTGCAGCTCGCGCAGCGTGGCGTCCGCGTCGGGCACGTACTCCAGCACGTTCTTGCAGATCGCGCGGTCGATCGAGGCGTCGTCCAGCGGCAGCCGCTCGCCCGTCACGTGATGGAAGCTGAGCCGGTCGGCCAGGCCGGCCTCCTCGGCCCGCGCGCGCGAGCGTGCGACGAACTCGGCGTTGATGTCCACGCCGTGCACGTGGCCCCCGGCTCCCACCCGGCGCGCCAGCTCCAGCGCGAACTGGCCCGGCCCCGAGCCGAGGTCGAGGACCGTGTGTCCTTCCCGAATGTCGGCGGGGGCGATCAACGCCTCCTGCTCGGGCCGCCAGGCGAACATGAGCTCGTAGCGCTCGAGCCGCTCCGGCTCGATCGCCGCCCAGTGATCTCGGAAGTAGCGTTCCCAGGTTCGAGTCATGGCGGGGACGCCAGCATTTTCAGGGAGTTCCGGCCGGGTGCATGAGTTGTGACGCTTGGATGATGCTTGAACCGTCTCGGAGTGCGTGGAGTCAGGATACACGACGCCCCCTGGAGGGCGCTGACTGAACCGCCCCGGTTCGGGTTACCGACGGCGGCCACGTCGACGCAAGCGGCTCGGCCGGATGCTCTCGAGCACCCCCGGCGTCGACCATGGGATCGAGGAGAAGCGACGCCTAGTCGACGGGCTCGATCACGACCCTCCGGTTCCGGGCGCGACCCTCCTTCGTGTCGTT
This sequence comes from uncultured Myxococcales bacterium, assembly GCA_964557495.1. Taxonomy (GTDB): domain Bacteria; phylum Myxococcota_A; class UBA9160; order SZUA-336; family SZUA-336; genus CAZLBF01. The sequence continues at coordinate 2,267 of CAZLBF010000047.1, forward strand.
CGACTCGATGGGCTCCTTCGGCCCGCGTCCCGCGATCGACATGCGCGAGGCCGCCACGCCGTGACTCTCGAGGTAGCTGCGCACCGACTCGGCGCGCCGCTCGGAGAGTCGCATGTTGTACTCCTCGGGTCCGGTCGAATCGGTGTGCCCTTCGATGAGCAGCTGCTCCAGCGGGCACTCGCTGAGCCGGGCGGCCACGGGGTCCAGCAGCGCCTGCCCCTCGGGCCGCAGCTGGGCGCTGTCGAACTCGAAGTGCAGCGCGGGAAGCGTATAGGGCTCCTCGCACGGATCGGGTGGCGGCGGGGGAGGCTGCGCCGGCGCGGGCGCAGCGGGCTTGGGCTCCGGCTCCGGCTCGGGCGGCGGAGCGGGGCGCGGCGGCACATCGCCGACCGTGAGTTTGAAGCCCTCGGCGGCGATCGCCGCCCGAACACCGAGCGGGAATCCCCGCAGCCGCAGCGTGACGCCCGAGCCGTTTCGCACGATGAGAACCGAGGGGCCGACGAGGGGCACCAGGGTCCCCTCGAAGCCCGTGTACTGTCCCTCGAGATCCCCCGGATCGCTCGCCCCCTCCACGGTGCCGCTGGCACTCAGGGTCGAGATCCCCAGGTCCAGCAGCTTGTATGCCTCGAGCTTGAAGGGAACCTGGCGGCCATCGACGTTGAACGTTCCCCAGCCGAAGCTGAAGCCGGCTCCCACACCGATCCCGAGGCCGTTGATGCGGATCGAGCCCTCCTCGACATCCTGGGCTCCGGCACTAGTGGAGATGAGCAGCAGGGCGAGCCCCAGCAGGACGGCGGGCAGTCGGCGTACGCACTTCATTACGGTGTCCTTCTCCCCCGTTCCAGAACTCGCCGGAATCGGTCGGGATCGGTCGATTAGCGGTTGGATTCTGCCCCTCGTTCGTGCCCGGGGTCAAGCTGAAGCGGCTCCGAGATCAAGCGTGCGGGAACGCGACGAGAACGGTTTTCGGGCTCGAGCGCGGCTCTCGGCTGGAGTCGCGGGTCGATGCGCGGCGGCCCCAGAACTCTTCCTGCGTCGTCGTCTGCATCAGATCCGCGTCGTACGTGTTCACCCCGGTGTGCTGGCTTCGCGGGATCAGGCAGGCCAGGTGCCCGACGGACGGTCCATCTCCGGCGTACATTACACCGGACAGCTCGACCAGACCGTGATCAATGCTCCCTCGGACTACGGCCTGCTGCGCGAGCGGGCGCGACACCATAGTGAAGCCGCTGAGCTTCCGCGCGAACCGGAGCGAGGTCGGGCGAATCTCGTCGTCCATCGCTGGAGGCTCGAGATTTGAGAGGGTCTTGATGTCGCGGCACATGGGGGACCTCCGAAGCGGAACAGCGGTGATCAGCGGGGCGCCGCCTCCGCCAGGAACACAGCGGCCGCGTCCTGGAATCGCGGGTCGAGGACGGGGCCGAGATGGTCGGCGCCGGGGATCCGGCTGAGCCGGGCACCCGGAATCGCGGCGACTAGCCTCTCGTCGCTCTCGACGTAGGGCCGATCGTCGCTGCCGTTGAGGACGAGGACGGGGTTGTCGGTCCGGCCCAGGCCGGGTCCCCCGAGCTCGAGCGGAAAGCCCTCGGGCCACATCTGCAGGGCCGCGAGAGCCAGGGCCTCGCGGTCGTTCCGGGGGTCGCCGTCGACGAACCCGCGATAGGCGCGCCCGATCGGATCCTCGATGGCCTCGGGGGACGCCGCGCGCAGGGCCTCGGTGATGACGGGCAGCACCGCGAGGGATTCGGGCGTCTCGTCGCCGATGCCCATCAGCACGAATGCGCCGAAGCGATCCGAATGGTGGCCCAGCAGGTGGACGCCGCTGAACGCCCCGAGCGAGTGCCCCACGAAGTCCGCGCGCTCGATCTCGAGGTGGTCCATCACGGCGAGCACGTCGTGCGCCATCGCCGCGTAGCCGTAGCGTGATTGCTCGTGGGGCTTGTCGCTGGCCCCGTGACCGCGGACGTCCACGCCGACGACGCGCCGCAGCGGCCGCAGCCGCTCGATCCAGCCCGGCGCCTCCCAGTTCGTCCGGGTGCTCGCGCTCCAGCCGTGCATCAGGACGATCGCTGGCCCCTCGCCACGATGCTCGAAGTGGATGCTCAGGCCGTCCGAGCGGGCGAAGCCGGCCTGATCCCTATTGCTCCGGCGCGTTCCTTCCCCCGCCGTGGCGTAGAGCATCCAGTTCCTTGACTCGATCGAGGCGCTCGCGACTGACTGGGCCAATCGGGTTCGTGCCACCCCAGAACTCGATGGAGTTCCAGATCAGGAAGTCGCTGAGGGCGAATATCCCGTAGACCCCGCCGTAGGGAATGCGAAGCAGGACGTAGACGCCTTGCCCGGCCCAGCGATTCTCGATCTCCCGGTTCCAGGTCCTGAGCCGGGATGTCGCTTTCATGGGACCGAAGCAACCGGCCACCATCACGGCCACAACGAAAAGGACGGCGATTCGCGTAAGGGAACCCCTTCTCATGATCAGAATCCAACGTCCGTTGGACCAGAATCGTCGCCCGGTGGATTGACCGGATTGTTGCCAGTCCACCAGAAGACCGAGTTGAATAAGAGGTTGTCGCCGATGCCGAAGATCAAGTAGGCCGGCAACGACAGCATGAACACGCCCTGCCGGGACCACTTGCTCTCGAAATCTGAGTTCCACCTCATGAGTCGGCCCGTGGCGTGGTTCGGCCCCAGGCACGCGGTGCACAGGAGCAGAGCGCAAAACGCCAGCGACCGGGCCGCCTTGCCAGCACTCGTCGTCCTCACGATATCTCCCTCCTGCTCGTGATTCAGGATCGGGGACAGACAAGCAGCCTATCGGCAACAGGAAAGAGTGGCAACTGGGGAAAGCGCCGAGATCTGTCGCTGAAGGCGCGTTCAGGGAGCCGGGAGCTCGACCACCGCCCAGAGGCGGCTCCGGCAGGCTCAGCTCGCGACGCGCGGTAGCAGCTCGTCGACGACGCGGCGGAACTGTCCCTCCTGGTCCCACGAGGTGAGGCGGAGGGTGATGCCGTTCGCGCCGGCCTC
>CAZLBF010000048.1:0-7310 GCA_964557495.1 uncultured Myxococcales bacterium
TGAAAGACCATGGTCACCGGACCCGCCGCGTCCCGCTCGATCGCGCCCTCCACCGGCTGCTCGAGCCCGGAGAGCGCGCGGAGCAGCGTGCTCTTGCCCGCGCCGTTGGGGCCCAGCACGGCCAGGGTCTCGCGCGGATGCAGGTCGAGCCGGTCCACGCGGAGCTCGAAGGCGCTCTCTCCGTGGCCTCGCCGCGCCACCAAGCCGCGCACCGAGAGGGCCGCCGCTTCGCTCATCTGCGCCCGCTCTGCTGGACCGCGGTGAGCAGCCCCGCGAGCAGCAGCATCAGCCCGAGCAGGACCGTCGCCAGGGCGATCGCGAGCTCGAACTGACCCATCTGTGTGTACATCAGGATCGACGTCGTGAGCACGCGCGTCTCTCCCTCGAGGTTCCCCCCGACCATCATGACGGCGCCGACCTCGGACAGGATGCCGCCGAGAGCCGCGACGACGGCGGCGAGCAGGCCGAGTCGGATCTCGCGCAGCAGGAGCCAGAACCGCCAGAGGGGCGGGATTCCGAGCGTGCGAACCTGCAGGTCCCAGTCGTCTTCGAGCGCTCCGGCGGCGGCCAGCGTGATCCCGACGACCAGCGGCAGCGCGATCACGATCTGGGCCAGCACCATCGCTTCTGGGGTGTACATGAGACGCAGGCTTCCCAGCGGCCCGGTGCGCCAGAGCAGCAGCGCCACCCCGAGGCCGACCACGACGGGCGGTGCTCCCATTCCCGCGTTGACCAGGCTGATCGTGGCGTTCCGGCCCGCGAACCGGCGACGGCCCAGCGCGATACCGAGCGGCACGCCGAGGCCGAGCGACACGACCAGCGCCGAGGCGGAGACCCGCAGCGTGCGTGCGGTGATCTCGAGCACGAGAGGCAGCGTGAGCTCAGTCATCGAGGATCAGCGGTCGGAACAGCGGCTGTCCGAAGCGCTCGACGCCGAAGCGTGCGATCGCCGACTGGGTCGCCGGCTCGAGGAAGTAGCTTGCGAGCGCGCTCGCGCTCTCGGCGCTCGACCGGTCCGGGAAGCGGTCCGGACTGACGCGCATCACCGAGTAGACGTTGCGGAGCTCCGGATCCGGCCCGGAGAGCGAGTCCAGCCCGGTCCTCTCCTGGAATGCGAGGAAGGTCCCCAGATCCGAGAGCACGTAGGCCCGCCGCTCCCCCGCGACCTGGAGCGTGGCCCCCATGCCCGAGCCGGTCCGCGTGACCGCCTCCCAGGCTGCGTTCTCGCCCAGGCCGGCGGCGGCGAGCAGCGCCCGCTCGCGCATGTGGGTCCCCGAGTCGTCCGCTCGACTCACGTAGGGTGCGTTCGCCGCCTGCATCAGGCGGTACGCGTCGGCGGCGGAGGCCGCGTCGCGGATCTCCGCGGGATCCTCGGGGGGGCCGGCGATCACGAAGTGATTCTCCATGAACTCGCGGCGCGATGCGAGCGCCCCCGAAGCGACCAGCTCCTTCTCGCGTACCGGAGCGTGAGTGAGCAGGACGTCGGCGTTGCCCTCTTCGCCCATCCGCAGGGCCGCGCCGCTTCCGACGGCGATGGTCCGCACGCGAACGCCGGTGCGCTCGCTGAACTCCGGGAGCAGCGCGTCGAGTAGCCCCGAGTCGCGCACGCTCGTGGTGGTGGCGAGCAGCAGCTCGGACTCGGGCGCGCTCGGGCTACAGGCGGCGAGCGTGAGCCCCAGGGCTAGCAGGACGGGGACGCCGCGCATGCGGAGCCTTATACCAGAGTGCTAGCCGGGCGTCGCCTCGAGGGCGCGCTGCCCGCGGGCCTGCTCGTAGGTGAGCCACACGCCGCTCTCGAAGTCGAACAGCTTGCAGCTCCGAACCGCCTCGAGGTAGTCGCGGAAGCGCAGCGGTCGATCCACGACCACGTCGGGGTAGTGCTCCAGGATCGACTGCGAGGCCGCGGGCAGCCCGTAGAAGGGGATCCGCATGTCGACGTGGTGGGGTACGTGCAGGAAGATGTTGTGAAAGAAGAAGTCGAGCCCCCGCGGCACGCGCAGGATCGTCGTCCCCTCCATCTGGCCCTTGAACTTGTTCCACTCCCGGCGCCGGTGCCACGGGATCCGCTGGTCGATGTGGTGGACGTACACGGTCCAGCCGATGACCCAGTTGAACAGCAGCCAGGGGACGATCAGCAGCTTGAGCCACATCCAGATCGCGCCGCCGACGCTGCCGTAGCTGGCCCAGCCGAGGGCGAGCAGCCCGAGCGTGGCCAAGGCCGCGAAGCCGACCACGATCCACCAATCGCGATGGATGGCCCGCGCCTGCTTTGCGGGGGGCTCGAGGCGCATCATCTTGTTCCACCAGACGTCGCGCAGGTAGTAGAGCCCCGAGCCGAGAAGCGACCACTCGACGCGATGGCGGAGCTTGCCGAGCGGAGAGAGCGCCGCGTACTGCTCGGGCGAGAGCGGGTGCCAGACGAAGTCCATCTGCTCGCGCACGGTGTGGCCGTGGTGCAGGCGGTTGTGCCCGAGCACCCACGCCTCGTACACGTGCAGCGACGGCAGCATGGCGAGCTGTCCCACCCCGTAGCAGAGCCGCTTGCTCTCGAAGAGCGCCCCGTGCGCCGCGTCGTGTCCGATGATGAAGAGCCCGCTCACCACGAGCGCCGAGAGCGCCCAGAGCGGGACGAGCAGCCACCACGCGTCGGTCGTCGCGAGGGCCACCAGCACCGCTGCGTACACCGCGAGGTCCCGAGCGAGGTAGGCGAGCCCCTTCCAGGCGGGACGCTCGTAGCAGGCCTCGGGAATGATCCGGATCACCTCGGCGAGAGTCTGGTCGCGCGTCGACATGCCGGGAGGGTAGCCAGCCTCCCCGCGGGCAGCCGAGATCCGGTGTCAAGGTTGTGTCAAAACACCCGGAGGCCTAGCTCAAGCGCTCCCGCAGGTCCGGGTCGTCTCGGAGCGACTCCAGGTCGGCGGGTGTCTTGACGGGGAAGAAGCGACAGTCGCGATCCGCGCGCGGCGAGGCGAGATACGCGGTCTCGACGAACGCCGAGACCTGGCCGAGGAGCTGCTCGAGCTGGACTGCGATGCCCCCGTCGACCTGCTTCTCGACGTAGAACCAGGTGAGCGGGTACTCCGCCTCGAGCAGCTCGAGCGATAGCACGAACGTGTTCGTGTTCATGAAGGGCAGCCGCGCGAAGTCGAAGTCGGGCGGGAACCGAAAGCCCTCCACCACCTCGAGGCGATCGTCGACCCAGGCGGGCGCGCCTCCCACGTCCCCCGGGAGCGTCTCCGAGAGCTCGACCGTCAGCGGCCGCCCGTGCGCCAAGTGGTAGCCGACGACGCAGGGGTCGAGATCCGCACCCAGGTTGTCGACGTTCGAGAGCATGAGCACCTCGATGCCGGCCTCGCGCAGCTCGGAGAGGGTTCCGGTGTTGCGAATGGCGTCCACGAAGTCACCGTGTCCGGGCGCATAGGGCGAGATCGCGCCCGCGGCGTCGCGGAACAGCTCTCCCTCGCGAGTCAGGCGCAGTGAGACCGACTGCAGAAAGCTCGAGACGCCGTCGCGAATCCCCGCTTCGTCGAGGTGTCGCAGCGTCGCGGCGTGCGTGGCGAAGCTGTTCATGATCACGAAGCGCGCTCCGCCCGTGCGGCGGACCTGGTCCCGCTTGATCTCGATGAAGCTGCGGCCGTCGACCGCCTCGACGACTCCCTTGACGACGCCACCGAAGCGGGTCGCCATGCCGCCGTTCAGAACCGCGCCGGCGACCTGGCCCCGCGCGAGCGCCGACTCGCCGAGCTTGCGGAGCTCGTCCCGGCGGGCTTCCGAGAGCTCGTTCAGCCAGTCGACGTCGCCCCGAGAAGCCGGACGCGGGTCGCGCGGCAGCCGGTTCGACGCCGGGCCGAGCCGGCCGGCTGCAATCTCCCGCGCGTTTCTCTCGAGCCGCTTGCGGTCCAGGCGAAGCTCGCTCGTGTCTCCGAGCATCGCGGTGAGCTCGGTCTCGATCGCCCCCCAGTCCAGCTGCATGTCACCCCCCTTGCGCGCCTCGCTCAGAGCAGCGCCTCGATCAGCGATGGACCCGATCCGGCCAGCGCGCGCCCGAGCTCGCGGACCAGCGCGTCGGCCTTCTCGACGCGCGCTCCGGGGACGCCCATGCCCCGCGCCAGACTCACCCAGTCGAGCTCCGGGCTCGAGAGGTCGGTGAGCCCGCGCGCGCCGGGCCCTGGCTCGGCGATGCCCGCGCGCCCCAGCTCGTACTGAAGGATGCGGTAGGACCGGTTCGCGCAGATGACGACCGTCACGTCGAGCGACTCGCGCGCCATCGTCCAGAGCGACTGCAGCGTGTACATGCCGCTCCCGTCCGCCTGAAAAGCGATCACCCTGCGCCCGGGACACGCGACTGCCGCACCAACCGCGCAGGGGGGGCCCATGCCGATCGCACCGCCCGTGAGCGAGAGCGCGCTGTGGGGCGGCGAGCCCTTGGAGAGCGCGGTAAAGGCGAGCCCGGAGGTCGCCGCCTCGTTCACGACGATCGCACCCTCGGGCAGCAGCGCAGCGAGCGCGCCTCCGAGGCTCCCGACCGTGAGCTCTCCCGTGGGTGGCTCCGGCGGTGCGGAATCCGCGACCGATCCCTGCTTCGCTCCGCTCCCGAGTGCCTCCGCGAGCGCCTCGAGGGCCCCCTCCACGTCGTCGGTGGGCCCGGCCAGGTGCACGCGCTCGCATGCGGCGGGGAGCAGCTGGCGCGGTGCGTTCGGGTAGCCGAAGAAGGAGACCGGCTCGCTCGCGCCAGCCAGAACGACCGTCTGGAAGCCGCTCAGCACCTCGGCGGCCTGCTCCGGGAAGTAGGGAATCTGGTCGAACCCGGGCAGGCCCGCGCCCCGCTCGACCCGCGCCAGCGAGCCCCCGAGCATCACGCTGCAGCCCGTCGCGGCCTCGACCCGAGCGGCTGCACGCAGCACCGGTTCACCCAGCTGCTGGTGGCCGAGCAGCAGCAGGGCCGGCCCCGCGCCGCGCAGGGCAGTCGCCGCGCTCGCGATGGCGGCCTCGCCAACGGGGGCGGCCACGGCTCGGGCGCGCGGCTTTGCGGCGCCCGCTGCGGGCTCCCAGGCACAGTCCTGGGGAACGATCAGGGTGGCGACCTGGCCGGGCGGGGAGAGCGCGGCCTCGATCGCGCGGGCGCCGTCGTCGGCAAGCTCGGCTGCGGTGCGCGCGGTGTGGACCCATCCCGAGACCGGGCTCGCGAGCGAGACGATGTCGCTCGTCAGCGGGGCGTCGGCCGCGAGGTGCCAGCTCGCGTGATCGCCGATCAGGTTCACGACCGGCGAGTGAGCGCGCCGCGCGTTGTGCAGGTTTGCGATGCCATTGGCGAAGCCCGGACCCAGGTGGAGCAGCGTCAGCGCAGGCCGGCGGGTCATGCGCGCGTAGCCGTCGGCCGCGCCGGTGCAGACGCCCTCGAACAGGCCCAGCACGGGTCGGATCCCCGGCACCGAGTCGAGCGCGGTGACGAGCTGGATCTCGGTCGTGCCGGGGTTCGCGAAGCAGACCTCGACACCGGCCTCGACCGCCGTCGCAATCAGACTTTCGGCACCGTTCATCCGGATCTCCCTGGTCGCGGCGCAGCCGCGGGCGCAGAATCGGGCGCAATCCTAACAGGTCCACCGGCGCGGCCGCCTTCGCGTCGGCGACTCGGGGTTGACGAGGCGAAGCTCGATCCTCTAGGAGGGGGCGGTGGGGCGGAGAGCGACGTGAAGCGGATGCGCTGGACTGCGATCGTGCTCGCGGCGTGTCTCGGCAGCTGCGCCGAGCCGGCCGATGTCGACTCGCAGCCGCTCGTGATGGTGTCGGTGCTGCCCCAGAAGTTCTTTGTCGAGCGGGTCGCGGGCGACCGCGTGCGGATCGAGGTCATGATCCCGCCGGGTGCGAGTCCCGCGCTCTATGAGCCGACGATCGCTCAGCTGAAGGCGCTCTCCTCCGCGGACCTGTACGTCAAGGTCGGCCACCCGAGCTTTCCCTTCGAGCGGGCCTGGCTCGATCGCCTGCTGGCGGAGCGCGAGGACCTCGCCGTGGTGGACGCCTCGTCGGGCGTCGCGGACCTGGGCCACGATCCGCACGTGTGGGTCTCTCCGGCTCACGCGCTCGAGATGGCGCGGAACATCGCCGCGGGACTCGCCGCGCTGCTTCCGGAGTACGCGGCGGAGCTCGGCGCAAACCTCCGGCGCTTCGAGCTCGAGGTGGCCGACCTCGATCGAGAGCTGAGAGCCCTTCTCGACGAGAAGCGCGGCGGCAGGTTCTTCGTCTTCCACCCCGCCTGGAGCTACTTCGCCCGGGAGTACGGGCTGGTCCAGGTGGCCATCGAGCACGACGGCAAGGAGCCCGATCCCGCGCAGGTCGCCGCGCTGATCCGCGAGGCGCGCGAGGCGGGCGCGCGAGTCATCTTCGTCCAGCCCCAGTTCGACCCGGCCAGCGCCGAGCTGATCGCTCGCGAGATTTCAGGTAGCGTCGAGGCCTTGGACCCGCTCGCTCCAGACTGGTCGGCGAACCTGCGTCGGGTCGGGCATTCGCTCCGGCTCGCGGTGGTCCGGTGACGGCGCCCGCGGTCGAGCTCCGGGACGTCGACGTCGGCTTCCGGGGCACGCCGCTGCTCGAGGGCGTGACCCTGAAGCTCGAGCCGCGCGACTACATGGCGATCCTCGGACCCAACGGCGGCGGCAAGACCACCCTGCTCAAGGTCATTCTCGGCATCGTCGCGCCCGATCGCGGGAGCGTGCAGGTCTTCGGAAAGCCGCCCGCACAGGCGCGCGGTCAGGTCGGGTACGTCCCCCAGCACTCCCGCTTCGACCTCGACTTTCCGATTCGGGTGCTCGACGTCGTCCTGATGGGCCGTCTGGCGCGACGCGGGATCGCGCGCCGGTTCTCCGTGGAGGACCGTCGCGTCGCGCGCGAGATGCTCGAGCGGGTCGAGCTGCTGCACCGCGCCGAGCAGCAGATCGGCCGGCTCTCCGGGGGAGAGCTCCAGCGGGTGCTGATCGCACGCGCTCTCGCGGTGGAGCCGCGGCTGCTGCTGCTCGACGAGCCGGCGGCCAGCCTCGACGAGCGCATTGGACGCAGCCTCTGGGAGCTGCTCGAGGATCTCTCGCGCGACATGGCCGTCGTGCTGGTCTCGCACGACATCGGGGCGATCTCGCGCTACGTGAAGAGCGTCGCCTGTCTCAACCGGCGCCTCTACTGCCATCCCTCCGGCGAGCTGACGGCCGAGATCCTCGAGGAGACCTATGGCTGTCCGGTCGACCTGCTGGCCCACGGCCACCCGCACCGCGTCCTCGGCTCGCACTCGGGACCGCCGCGCCCGCCGCACGGCGGAGAGG
>CAZLBF010000049.1:0-37892 GCA_964557495.1 uncultured Myxococcales bacterium
TGCCGAGGGCGAGGCCCAGGCCGCGGAGCGACTGAGCGATGCGTCGGAGATCATGACGCGGTCGCCCTTCACGTTGCAGCTGCGCTACCTGCAGACGATCTCCGACATCTCGGGTGAGAACAGCTCGACCGTTGTGTTCCCGCTGCCGGTCGACCTGCTGAGGCCGTTCCTCGAGCGGTCCGACCGAGAGCAGTCCGACCGAGAGCGGTCCGATCGCGAAGGTCGGGACTGACCGCTCCGGCGCGACCTGAACGGTGAAGCTCCTACAGCGTCTCCTCTACGTCGTCGTCGCGCTCGGCCTCGTCGCGGCGTACGCCATCGGCGGCGTCTTCGAGGTGGCGCCCGACGAAGAGGCCGCGGTGCTCAGGCTGGGCCGCTACGTGCGCACGCTGGGCCCGGGCCTTCACTGGCGCGCGCTGGGTCTCGAGAGAATCGAGAAGCGGGTCGTCACGGTCACCCAGCGCGAGGAGTTCGGGTACCGCACCGTAGATCCCGGCCCACCGCCCAAGTACGAGGACGTTCTCGAGGAGCAGCGCACGCTCACGGGCGACGAGAACCTGGTCAACATTCAGTTCGTGCTGCAGTACCGCGTTCGGGACCTGTCGGACTTCCTGTTTCGAGTCGCGACCCCGGAGGTCGTGATTCGCGACGTCGCCGAGGCGTCGGTGCGCGAGATCGTGGCCCGGCGTCCGGTCGACGATGCGTTGACCAAGAGTCGAGCACTGGTCGCGCGCGAGGCGCAGGATCGGATCCAGGAGACGCTGGACCGGTATGGCGTCGGCGTGACGGTGCAGAGCGTACAGCTCCAGGACGTGGAGCCCCCGGACCAGGTCAAGATGGCCTTCGCCGAGGTGAACAGCGCCGAGCAGGACCGCGAGCGGCTCATCCTCGAGGCTCGCGGCTACGCCGCCGAGGTGGTCCCGCGCGCGCGCGGCGAGGCGGAGGAGGTGCTGAACCAGGCGCGGGGGTACCGCGAGTCCCGGGTGCTCCGATCGCGCGGAGAGGCCAGCCGCTTCACGCAGCTTCTCGAGGAGTATCGCAAGGCTCCCGAGGTGACGCGTGAGCGCCTCTACCTCGAGACGATCGAGGAGGTGCTTCCGCGCGTCGAGATCGTGATCATCGAGGGGGCGCCGGGAGAGAACGTCCTGCCTTACCTGCCGCTCGGGCAGCGCCGAGGCCAGCCGTGAGGCGGGGCGTGCTCCTCGTTCTGGCCGTGGCGCTCGTCGTTGCCGCCTCCTTCTGCGTCGTGATCCTCGACGAGCGCGAGCAGGCCTTCCGCACGCTACTCAGCGAGGCGGATTACACGGTTGCCGGCATCCCGCTCAACCGGCCCGAGCTGACCGAGCCGGGCTGGTACATCCGCATCCCGGTGCTCCACGAGATCTACGTCTATGACCGCAGACTGCAGCGCTACGACTCGGACCCCCAGGACCTGTATACGTCCGAAGAGCTGCTCCTCGAGGTCGACTACTACGCCATGTGGCGCATCGAGAACCCGCGCCAGTTCTTCGAGACCAACCGCACACTGAGCAGAGCGCTGCAGCGGATCGACGACGTGACCTACGACAACGTGCGCGCCGAGCTGGCGCAGCAGCGGCTCTCTGCACTGCTCTCGCCACAGCGGGACGAGATCCTGCGTTCGGTCGCGGAGCGGAGCGACGAGGTGCTCGCACCGCACGGTATCCGCATCGCCGATCTCCGGATCCGGAGCATCGACTTCCCGGAGGGAAATCTCGAGCCTGTATTCCAGCGCATGCGCTCGGATCAGGAGCGTGTCGCGAAGGGGCACCGCGCCGAGGGGGAGGAGCAGGCGCGGTCGATCCGCTCGGGCGCGGACCGCGAGAGTCAGGTGCTGCGCGCCGACGCCCGCCGCGAGTCCGAGGAGATTCGCGGCGAGGGTGACGCGGAGGCCACGGCCATCTACGCCGACGCGTTCAACCGGGATCCCGAGTTCTACTCGTTCCTGCGCAGCCTGGAGGCGTACCGGAAGACGATCGACGAGGGGACGACGCTGGTCATCTCGCCGAAGACTCCGTTCCTGCGCCACCTGTTCCCGGAGCCGAGCGGCGAAGCGCGCTGACTATTCGGGGATCGCCCGGAAGCGGCTCAGCCCCAGCGCGAAGGCGAGCAGGAGCACGCACCAGACCGGAGCGGCCGGGGGCACGATTCCGGTACGCGCCGTCAGCAGGGCGGCGGTCCAGGCTAGCCAGAACAGTGCGGTGACTCCGAGTGAGAGCAGCAGCGAACGCGCCAGGGAGTCACCGCGCTCGGCGTCGCCGATCGCGAAGCGGATGGCGAAGAGTACGAGCACGAGGGCGGCGAGCGGCTGGGCGATGCGGGCGTGAAAGGCCGCCACGAGCGGCGCGCGCTCCTCGCCCTGGCTCTCCTCCCGGATTCGGCGAGCGAGCTTGTGCAGGGTCGTCGCGGCAACCGGGGGGAGGGCGCGCTCCAGGTCGCGCCCGGTGAGGCCCAGGTCGACGCGCAGCGCCTCGACCGCGGTGATCTGCATGCCACTCGCCTCCGAGAAATCCAGGAGAGTCGCATCGCGGAACTCCCATAGATCCCCGGAGACGTAGACGGCCTCCTTGGCTTCGATGCGCCGTTGAATCTGCCGGGACGCGTTGAGCTCGAAGACCGTCACCGCCTCGAGGCGCGCTTCAGACTTCGCGTAGTGGCCCGCCGAGAAGACGGAATCGCCACTCGCGTACCACCAACGGCCGTTCATGTGCTGCGGCCTGCGCGCCGGACCGGTCGATTCCGGGTCCTCCAGGTTCTCCAGCGACGCCCGGGCGGGAACCACCACCCGGTCCTCGAGAAGCAGGAGCAGACCGGCGAGACACAGCGTCGCGATCAGGAGGGGAAGCAGTGTCGACTGCAGCGGAATGCCGCCACAGCGGATCGCGGTGAGCTCTCGGTTGCGCACCGCCCGAGTCAGGCTCCAGACCGCACCCGTGACGCAGGCGAGGGGAACACCGAGCGGAAGCACGTCGAGGGCCCGAAAGCCGATCTCGCGCAGTGCCCGGAGGGGATGCTCGCTCACCTCGTCGATCCGGAACAGCGTGTCTGCAGCGATCCAGACGATCGAGATCGCCCCCAGCAGCGCGGCGGCGGAAGCGAGGTAGTGGAGCAAGAGGTAGCGCGAAGTGATTCGCACAGCCGAAGGATAGGGGTGGCGGCCGCCATTGCAACGTTCCGGTAGAGGCCTTACAAAGGTGAGGCCATGCGGGTTTACACGAGCAGCGAGGCCGTTCCGGTCGCCGATCGCGGGTGCGTGGTCACCATCGGGAACTTCGATGGCGTACACCTGGGGCACCAGGTTCTGCTGCGGGCAGTGGCGGAGCGGGCGAGGGAGCTCGGAGCGGCCGCCGGCGTCTACACCTTCCATCCCCACCCGCGCAGGGTCCTGTACCCGGAGCAGAGCGACCGGCTGATCATGACCTGGGAGCAGCTGGAGTTCGAGCTCGAGCAGCAGCAGATCGAGGTCCTGGTCCGCGAGCCCTTCACGCTCGACTTCGCGGCGCTCGATGCGGAGACGTTCCTGCGGAACGTCATCTTCGATCGGATCGCGCCGAAGGAGATCTTCGTGGGGCGCGACTTCCACTTCGGCAAAGGCCGCTCGGGCGGCGGGGAGACGCTCGCCGAGCTCGGCCCTCGCCTCGGGATTCGCGTCTCGATTCTGCCGCAGGTCCGCTCGGGAGACATCGACGTGTCGAGCACGCGCATCCGCACCGCCGTGGCCCGCGGTGGGGTCGAGGAGGCGGAGCAGTGTCTCGGCCGTCCGTATGCGATCTGGGGTCGGGTGGTCGAGGGGGAGCGGCGCGGTCGGGTCCTCGGCTTTCCCACCGCGAACCTGGAGACCGAGAACGAGATCCTGCCGGAGCGAGGCGTCTACGCCACGAGTGTTCGAGTCTTCGAGGGGGAGCGCCCCGCTGGGCGGGTCCACCCGTCCGTGACCAACATCGGCACGCGACCGACCTTTGATCCGGGCAAGCTTCTCACCGAGGCGCACCTGCTCGACTTCGACGGCGATCTGTACGGAGCGCGCGTCGAGCTGAGGTTCCACGCGCGGATACGGGACGAGAAGCGCTTCTCGAGCCCCCGTGAGCTCGCCAGCCAGATCGAGCGCGACGCCGCCGAGGCGCGCCGGATCAACGCCAGCCGGGGAGTGAGATGAGAGAGGTCGAGGCCGAGGCGGAGGAGCCGCTGGCGGCCGGCGACCGAGCTCGAGCCTGGTGGCAGAAGCCGATGCTGGACTGGAAGGTCTGGATCGGACTCGGGGTGACCGCGGTCGCCATCGGGGTGACGCTCCGGGGCGTCGACCTGCGCGAGGTCGGGCGCGCGCTGGCGAGTGCGAATCCGTTCTGGCTGCTCTTGATGATGCCGATCAACGTGCTGGCGCTCTGGTCTCGCTCGGTTCGCTGGCGCTACCTGACGGAATCGCTCCGCGACGGCGGGCTGCCGATCGGTGCGCTGTTCCGCGCGACGGCCGTTGGATTCATGACGATCAACATCCTGCCGCTGCGGATCGGCGAGCTCGCTCGGCCCTGGCTGCTCGCGCGCGAAACCGGAGTGCGCGGCTCGGCGGCCATCGGGACGGTGGTGATCGAGCGCGCGATCGACTTCACCACCATCGCCCTGATCGGCGCGGGCGTCCTCTTCTTCCACACCCAGGCCCTGCCGGCGTGGGTCCGGAGCGGCGCCTTCGTCTTCGCGATCATCGCCTGTATCCCGTTCGCGATGGTCGTGGGGTTGCGGCTTCGCGAGGAGGCCACGCTGGCGGTGCTGGCGCGCATCGTCGGCCTGCTTCCGCAGAATGCCGGAGCCCAGGTGCTCGACGTGGTTCAGGAGCTGTGTCGCGGAATCACCGCCCTCAAGGGCGCCCGGTCGATGTTCATGGTGGCCGTCCACTCGGCCCTTCTGTGGGGCCTGATCACCCCCGCTCCCTTTCTGCTGGCGCTCTTCGCCTTCCGCATCGAGCTCGCGCCAGGAGACGCCATCCTCGCCATGTATACGTCCATGGTCTTCACGGCGCTGGCGGTCGCCGCCCCGTCGGCGCCGGGCTTCCTCGGCGTGTATCACTTCGCATGTCGCGAGGCTCTCAACCTGTTCGGCATTTCCTCCGCGATCGCCGTGGCTTACGGGACCGCGGCGCACCTCTGTTACTGGGTTCCGACCACCCTGGTCGGGCTCTACTGCGCCGTCCAGACCGGAGCCCGGCTGGCTGATCTCGCGGACGCAGACGTCGGTAAAGCTACCTCTTCACCACACCGATAATCCTCCCCGACACGGGTGTGTTTCGACGCCCGAATTCTACCCGCAGTGCGAGGGGGGGCACGTTGGACGACCGGATCGGCGAGCTTCTGGTTCAAAAGAACCTGTTGTCTCCAGATCAGCTGCAGCGAGCGGCCGAAGAGGCCAAGCTCAGCGGCTCGCGGATCGGGCTCCAGATCACGAAGCTCGGCTTCATCGAAGAGGACGATCTCGCCGAGTTCGTCTCCAAGCAATACGGCGTCCCCACGATCGACCTGGACGAGTTCGAGGTCTCCGACGAGATCGTCCGGCTCGTTCCCGAAGAGGTCGCCATCAAGCACACGATCCTCCCGATCAACCGTGCCGGGTCGACCCTCATCGTCGCGACGGCGGATCCGTCGAACATCTTCGCGATCGACGACATCAAGTTCCTGACCGGCTACAACGTCGAGGTCGTGGTCGCGGCGGAAGAGGGGATTCGCCGCGCGATCGACAAGTACTACGACTCCTCCTCCTCGCTCGCCGACGTCATGTCGGACTTCGACGACGACGACTTCGAGGTCATCTCAGAGGACGATAGCCTCGACGTCGCCGAGCTGGAGCGCGCGACTGAGGACGCGCCGGTCGTCAAGCTGGTCAACCTGATCCTGACCGACGCGATCAAGAAGGTCGCCTCGGACATCCACATCGAGCCCTACGAGAAGGACTTCCGTGTGCGCTACCGCATCGACGGAGTCCTCTACGAGGTGATGAAGCCGCCGCGGAAGCTCCGAAACGCGCTGATCTCGCGCGTGAAGATCATGGCGGATCTCGACATCGCGGAACGGCGCCTGCCCCAGGATGGCCGCATCAAGCTCAAGATGGGCCGCGACAAGGAGATGGACTATCGCGTCTCGGCCCTCCCGACGCTGTTCGGCGAGAAGATCGTCCTCCGCCTCTTGGACAAGTCGAATCTGCAGCTCGACATGACGAAGCTCGGATTCAAGGTGGAGCAGCTCGAGACGTTCAGCGAGTCGATCCACAGGCCGTACGGAATGGTCCTGGTCACCGGGCCCACCGGTTCGGGCAAGACGACGACGCTGTACTCGGCGCTCTCGGAGCTGAACAGGGTGAGCGAGAACATCTCGACCGCCGAAGACCCGGTCGAGTTCAACCTGGCGGGCATCAACCAGGTGCAGATGCGCGAGGAGATCGGCCTCAACTTTGCGGCGAGTCTACGCTCGTTCCTGCGCCAGGACCCCGACATCATCATGGTGGGTGAGATCCGCGACTTCGAGACCGCCGAAATCGGCATCAAGGCCGCGCTCACCGGTCACATGGTGCTTTCGACCCTGCATACGAACGACGCGCCCAGCACGATCAACCGGCTGCTGAACATGGGCATCGAGCCGTTTCTCGTCGCGACCTCGGTGAACTGCGTGGTCGCCCAGCGCCTCGCGCGGTGTATCTGTCCCGACTGCGTAGAGCCGGATCCCGAGGTGACGGCCGCCGCGCTGGAAGAGGCGGGCATGACCCCGGAGGAGGCGCAGCGCTGCGAGCCGAAGAAGGGCGCCGGGTGCTCGGCGTGTGCCGAGACGGGGTTCAAGGGACGGATCGCGGTGTACGAGGTGATGGCGATCTCCGAAACGCTGAAGGAATTCGTCCTGAACGGGGCCAGCTCGGCGGAGGTCAAGCGCGAGGCGGTCCGCGAAGGGATGAGCAGCCTGCGACGGAGCGCTCTAGACAAGGTCCTGGAAGGCGTGACGACGCTCTCCGAGGCGTACCGCATGTCCACGGCGGACTGACAAGGAAGACATGGCCAACCTCCACCAGCTTCTGAAGGCAATGATCGAGAAGGGGGCGTCGGATCTCCACATCACGACGGCCAGCGCGCCTCAGCTCCGCATCGACGGCGCACTCGTGCCGCTCCGGATGCCTCCAATGAGCGCCCAGGATACCAAGCAGCTCTGCTACTCGATTCTCACGGACGCCCACAAGCACAAGTTCGAAGAGAACAACGAGCTCGATCTCTCGTTTGGCGTCAAGGGGCTGGCGCGATTCCGCGCCAACGTCTTCATCCAGCGCGGCGCGGTGGCGGGAGCCTTTCGGACGATCCCGCACAACATCCTCTCGTTCGACCAACTCGGCCTGCCGCCGGTGATCACCGAGCTGGCGAAGCGGCCGCGCGGCTTGCTGCTGGTCACCGGACCGACCGGTAGCGGAAAGTCGACGACGCTGGCCTCGATCATCGACAAGATCAATACGGAGAACCACCACCACATCGTCACGATCGAGGACCCGATCGAGTACCTGCACCCGCACAAGGGGTGCCTCGTGAATCAACGAGAGGTGGGGTCCGACACGAGCTCCTTCAAGAATGCCCTGCGCTACATCCTGCGTCAGGACCCCGACGTCGTTCTTGTCGGCGAGATGCGGGACCTCGAGACGATCGAGGCGGCGCTCACGGTGGCGGAGACGGGCCATCTGTGCCTAGCGACGCTGCACACGAACTCCGCCGTCCAGACGATGAACCGGATCATCGACGTGTTCCCGCCGCACCAGCAGGCGCAGGTGCGCGCGCAGCTTTCGTTCGTTCTCGAAGGCGTGGTCTGCCAGACGCTCCTGCCGAAGGCCCAGGGAACCGGGCGCGCCCTCGCGCTCGAGGTGATGGTGCCGAACCCGGCGATCCGGAATCTCATCCGCGAGGACAAGGTGCACCAGATCTACTCGCAGATGCAGATCGGTCAGGACAAGTTCGGGATGCAGACCATGAACCAGAGCCTGGCCGCCCTCTACCTGCGGCGCCAGATCTCGCACGAGACGGCGTTGGCGCGGAGTAGTGACCAGGAGGAGCTGCGCTCTTTGATCGAGAACCCGCAGAGCGGTGCAGTCGCCAAGATCAAGCAGGCCGCGCAATGACGGAGACCGGCACCCGGTCGGCCTCCGGAACCGGATAAGAGGTAAGCACGATGCCAACGTTCCAGTGGGAAGGCAAGACGCGCGACGGCGTCATGAAGAAGGGCCTGGTCGTCGCGGACAGCGACGAGGCGGCCCTCTCGCAGCTTCGTTCGCAGAACATCATGCCGACCAAGGTGAAGGCGAAGGCTCGGGACCTCTCCGAGTACATTCCCTTCCTGAAGAAGAAGGTCGGCGCGAAGGGCGTGGTGGTCTTCACCAGGCAGTTCGCGACGATGATCGATGCCGGGCTTCCGCTGGTTCAGTGTCTCGAGATCCTCGCGGGGCAGGAGCCGAACCCGACGTTCAAGAAGATCCTCGGCATGGTGAAGGCGGACGTGGAGAGCGGGTCGACGTTCTCCGACGCGCTCGCCAAGCACCCGGGCACCTTCGACCGGCTCTACACGAACCTGGTCGCGGCCGGCGAGGTAGGCGGCATCCTCGACACGATCCTGAATCGTCTGGCCACCTACATGGAAAAGGCCGAGGCGCTCAAGCGCAAGGTCAAGGGCGCCATGGTCTACCCGATCTCGGTCGTCGTCGTGGCGGTCGGCGTGGTCGTGTTGATGCTGCTCAAGGTCATTCCGGTCTTCGAGAAGATGTTCACGGACTTCGGCGGCACGCTGCCGGGCCCGACCCAGATGGTCATCGACGCCTCGCACTTCCTGCAGGCCTACTTCGTCCACGGAGTCGTGGGCACGATCCTGCTGGCCATAGCGCTCCGCTGGATCTACGGGACCGAGCGGGGATGTCTCTTCTTCGACACCATGTTCCTGAAGCTGCCCGTGCTCGGAGAGGTGCTGCGGAAGGTGGCGGTCGCGCGCTTCAGCCGCACGCTGGGGACGATGCTGACCTCCGGAGTGCCCATTCTCGACGCACTCGAGATCGTGGCTCGAACGGCGGGCAACGTGGTGATCGAGCGGGCGATCTTGGGCACCAAGGCATCGATCGCGGAGGGCAAGACGATCGCCGAGCCCCTGGGTCAGTCGAAGGTGTTCCCGCCCATGGTCGTGCAGATGGTGGGTGTCGGTGAGCACACGGGAAACATGGACACCATGCTGGGCAAGATCGCCGACTTCTACGACGAGGAAGTGGATGCAGCCGTGGAGGCCATGACCGCGCTGATGGAGCCCGCCCTCATGGTGGTGCTGGGCGGCACGATCGGCTCGCTGCTCATCGCCATGTACCTGCCGATCTTCAAGATCGCCGAGAACATCAACTAGCGGGCCCGGGGCGGTGAGGAGCCAGCGGCGAGCCGGACCGGTCCCGGTCGGCGCCCTGGCCGCCCGTCTGGTGGCGGTCGGCGGGATTTTCGCGCTCTCGGTCCTGCTCGAGATCTTCGGGCGCTCCCCCTACTCGGAGCGGGTGCTGACGGCGCTGTACGCCGTGGTACTCGCGGGATTCCTCGCAGCGCTCGCCCAGGGGCTCCTGGCGGCCTACGGTCGAGGCCGCGGCTCGGTGAAGCTCGAGCTCGCGAGCGACCTGGTGCTGATCACCGCGCTCGTCTACTGCACCGGTGGCACCGGCTCGCTCTTCGGGTTCCTCTACCTGGCGTGGATCGTCTACGCCGCTCTGCGCCTGGGGACGCGCGGTGCCGCGACGTCGCCCGTGCTGGCGGCGGCGGGCTACGCGATCGTCACGCTGGGTGTCTCGCGGGCGTGGGTGCCCGCGCTCGATCCCGCCGACGTCGCAACGGTGCGAGAGGCGTACTCGGCGCTCGGAACGCACGCGGTGGCCTTCGCGCTGGTCTCGATTCTCGCGCATCGCCTGTCGCGCGAGATCGTCCGAGGCCGAGCCGAGCTACACGAGCTCGGCGAGATCCACCGCAGGATCTTCGACAACGTCTCGACCGGAATCCTCACGGTCGATTCGCGCGGGCAGATCACCTCCTTCAATCGGGAGGCCGAGCGCATCACGGGCTACGCGAACCCCGAGGTCCTCGGAGAGCCGATCGAGCACCTGCTGCCCGGGATCTGCGCACGCGTGCCGCTGCTCGACCCGGATGCCGCGGTCGCCAGCGCCGAAGAGGCGCGCGCCGGCCTCTCGCGCATGGAGTTCAGCTTCACCGATCGGACGGGAGAGTCGCTGCATCTCGGCCTGTCGCACTCGCTGCTACGCGATTCCGAGGGCTCGATCGACGGCAGCGTCCTCATCTTCCAGGATCTGACCGACGTGACCCGGATGCAGGAGCAGCTAAACCGCTCCGAGCGTCTCGCCGCGATCGGCCAGCTGGCGGCGGGCCTGGCCCACGAGATCCGGAACCCGCTGGCCTCGCTGTCTGGATCGATCGAGCTGCTGGCGAGAGATCTCCCCGAGCTCGGCGAGGATCCCCGACGCCTGATCCGCATCGTCGGGCGCGAGACGGCGCGGCTGAACCGGCTCGTCAGCGAGTTTCTCGGCTACGCGAGGCCCGGTCCCGCGCGCCAGGAGTCGATCCAGCTGGCCGAGCTGTTCGACGAGCTTCTGCAGCTTCTGACGCGGAGCGAGCAGGCGAACGTCAGGTTCGAGGTCGAGGTGCCGGAGGCGCTCACGATCGACGGAGATCCCGATCAGCTGCGCCAGGCGTTCTGGAACCTGATGCTGAATGCGGCCCAGGCGGGTGGCGATTCGGTCGTCCGGGTGCGCCTCGAGCCGCCAGCGCCGGACGGTGCGGGCCTGGCGATTCTCTTCGAGGACCGGGGCGTGGGGATTCCGCCGGAGCAGCTGCACCGGGTATTCGAGCCGTTCTTCACCACCAAGCCCAAGGGAACCGGACTCGGGCTCGCGACCGTACACCGGATCGTCGAGGCGCACGGCGGCGCCATCGAGGTGTCGAGCGAGGTGGACAAGGGGACACGCGTCCGGGTCTGGCTACCGGAGAGCGCGCCGGCCTGATCCGGCGTCAAGGGAGTTCGCGACGGGACCGATTGAGTGCGGAGGGGGGGAGCCTTGCCGAGGATCCTGATCGTCGACGACGAGCCGAGCATGCAGGAGTTCCTGGAGATCCTCCTGCAGCGAGACGGCCACGACACCGTGTGCTGTCACTCGGCCGAGTCCGCACTGGTCGCGCTCGAGAACGACGACTTCGACCTCGTCATCTCGGATATCCGGATGGGCGGGATGTCGGGCCTGGATCTGCTCGACCGGATCATCGAGCTGTATCCGGAGACGCTGGTCCTCGTGATCACAGCCCACGGAACCACCGAATCGGCGGTCGAGGCGATGAAGCGCGGTGCCTACGACTACGTGACCAAGCCGTTCTCGGTCGACGAGATCCGGATGGTCGTGCAGAAGGCCCTCGAGAAGAAGAATCTGTCGACGGAGAACCGCCTGCTGCGCCGGCAGCTCTCCGATCGGGTCAACCTGCCGTCGCTGGTGGGAAAGAGCCTGAGCATGGCCTCGGTCTCCGAGCTGATTCGTCAGGTCGCCGACACGAGGACCAACATCCTGATCACGGGCGAGAGCGGTACGGGCAAGGACCTCGTCGCCCGCGCGATTCACGCACTCTCGGACCGGAAGAGCCGGCCCTTCGTAGTGGTGAACTGTGGCGCCATCCCCGAGAACCTGCTCGAGAGCGAGCTCTTCGGGCACGTCAAGGGAGCGTTCACGGGTGCGATCTCTCAAAAAATGGGGCTGTTCGAGGTCGCGGACGGGGGAACGCTGTTCCTGGACGAGGTCGGAGAGCTTCCACACGCCCTCCAGGTCAAGCTCCTGCGGGCCCTCCAGGAGAAGACCTTCAAGCGCGTGGGTGGCACCTCCGACATCCACGTCGACGTCCGGATCCTGAGCGCTACGAACCGCGAGCTCGAAGAAGACGTGCGCACGGGACGCTTTCGCGAGGACCTGTACTACCGCCTGAACGTGATCGAGGTGAAGCTGCCCGCGCTCCGCGAGCGGCCCGAGGACATTCCCCCGCTGCTGCAGCACTTTATCGAGCGCTTCGCGAGCGAGCAGCGCAAGGCGATTCGCGATGCGAGCAGCGAGGTGCTCGCGGCGTTCGAGGGCTACGCGTTTCCCGGGAACGTCCGAGAGCTCGAGAACCTGGTCGAGCGGGCCGTGACCCTGACCTCCAGCGAGCGCATCGAGATCGACTCCCTACCTGAGAGCGTCTTCCGGCGCGGCGAGCCGGCGGCCCGCAGCCGGATTCCAGAAGGCGGCGTGGACCTCGAGTCGCTGCTGGGCGACTACGAGCGCTCCCTGCTGCGGGAGGCGCTCGAGCGCGCGGGCGGCGTGAAGAAGCGCGCTGCCGCACTCGTGGGGGTCAGCTTCCGCTCGTTTCGCTATCGCCTCGAGAAGCTCGGCCTCGAAGCTCCCGGTGACGAGTGAGCGGAGTGACGATTTGCGGCTCCGCGAGCGACGCTCTCCGTCACCGCGGCGCGCCCCGTCGACTCATCCGGGAGCGACCGGAGCCGCGGGGAAATCCGAGCTGCGACGCGGCCTCGAGACAGCGAGCTGCACGCGCGCGAACCCCCGCGCCGCGAGTGGCACGTCACTTGCTCATCCCGCCGCCCGGGTCCGGAGGTCGGGCCCGCCGGGCGCCGGTTGTGTGTAGCCCGACTTCGGAACCGCACGAGGAGACGACATGAATCGCTTGCTGAACCTGAGGCGTCGAGAGGGTTTCACCCTTATCGAGCTCATGATCGTGGTCGCGATCATCGGTATTCTGGCCGCCATCGCAATCCCGAACTTCCTTCGCTTCCAGCTCCGCTCGAAGGCGGGTGAGGGCAAGGTCAACCTGGCCGCGATCCGCAGCGCCGAGGAAGGCTACTTTGCCGAGTTCGGCACGTACGTGACGGGCACCGCCAGCCCGGCCGCGTGGACCGCTGGCTCCGCAGGGACGCAGAAGATCCCGTTCGCAGACGCGGGCGGCTTCGACGTTCTCGGCTGGGCGCCGGAAGGTCACGTCTATTTCCAGTATGCGGTCGACACCGGCAGCGGCACTGCGCCGTTCGTCGAGTACCTGGCCGAGGCGCAGTCGGACATCGATGGCGATGGCACCGACGTGAACTTCTGGGGCTATGTGAAGCCCGCAGCCGGCGCGACGGCAGTGAGCTACAACGGTACCCTCAGCGGCGGCGCCTGCGCCGGAAGCGGCACCTGGCGCCCGACGCCTCCGCCGACCGGCACCAAGGACATGGCCGAGACGGTCGGCCCGTGCGCGGCCGGCATGGGTCAGAGCGTCTTCTAAGAGCCTGACTCGAGATTTCCCTTCGATACGGGGGCCCGGCTTCGTCGAAGCCGGGCCCCTTCTCGCTGTGCGCTGCAACGCGCATCTTTCCGCTCAAGCCGTCCCGCCAGCTCTCCGATTCTCGAAGACATGTCGCTGCGCCTGCGAGAGTGGAGTGTGACCGCGCTGCTGCTTGCGGCGATCGCCAGCGTCGCCTGGGGCGTTCACCGGGCGGATGTCTACCTCGATGCGCGCAGCCGGACCCTGGCGGCAACGGGTTACGTGGGCCCGCTTCCCGATGGCCGCGTGGTCCGGGTCCTGTCCCTCGGCTTCGAGCGGCTCGCGGCAGACCTGTTCTGGCTGCGTACCGTCTACTACGTGGGCGACGAGACGAGCATGGAGGCGGGCTATCCGGCCGCCGCTCGCCTGGCCAACCTCGTGACCGACATCGACCCCGAGTTCAATACGGCGTACGTGCTGATGAACAGCGTGCTCACCGTGCTGCGTCCCGAGGCGGAGGCCGCGATCGCGCTCCTCGACAAGGGCATCCTCCATCTGCCCGACCGCTGGCGGCTCCGCTTCCTGCAGGGCTTCAACCACTTCATGTACCGATCCGACTACGCCCGCGCGGCCGAGCTCATGCGCGAGGCGGCGGAGCGGGGGGGGCCGCAGTACCTCCCGTTGCTCGCCACCCGGCTCTATGCCAAGGCGGGGGATCCGGACACCGCCCTGGCCTTCGTGGCGGCTCGCCTGCAGAACGAGCAGTCGCCCGAGGTCCGCAGCGCCCTCGAGCGACGCTTCCGCGACATCTGGGTCGTCCGCGATCTGGGGCGGATCGACCGGGCGATCGCAAGCTTCGTCGAGTCGCAGGGAGCGGCTCCCGAGCGCGTTCGCGACCTGGTGGTGGCGGGTCTGCTACCGGAGGAGCCACGCGACCCCGATGGAGGGCGCTACGAGATCCGCGACGCGGCCGCGGTGAGCCGAATCGATTATGACCCGCTCGAGCTGCGAGGTGCTGGAGGGATGCGATGACTTCCGATCCGATCCGGGCCACTGGCCTTCACAAGACCTATCGGAGCGGCTTCTGGATGCGCCGAACCGAGGCGGTGCGAGGCGTCGACCTGAGCATCCGGGACGGAGAGACCTTTGGACTGCTGGGTCCCAACGGCTCGGGCAAAACGACGATGATCAAGATGCTGACCGGCTTGATCCTGCCCACCGCGGGTGAAGCCTGGCTCTCGGGACTCCCGGTGCAGGACCCGCGCAGCCGCGCGCGGCTCGGCTTCCTCCCCGAGGGAACTTACTTCCACGAGTACCTGACCGGCAGGGAGTTCCTCGACTTCCACGGGTCCCTGCTCGGGCTGTCGAAGGCCGAGCGTCGCGAGCGGATCCCCGCTCTCCTGGAGCGCGTCGGCATGAGCCACGCAGCGAGCCAGAAGCTTCGCAGCTACTCCAAGGGAATGCAGCAGCGGATCGGACTGGCCCAGGCGCTGATCGGCGATCCCTCCGTGCTGATCCTCGACGAGCCCATGTCCGGTCTCGATCCCATCGGTCGCAAGGAGGTGCGCGACCTGATTCTCGAGCTGCGGGACGAGGGCAAGACCGTCTTCTTCTCCTCGCACATCCTCGCCGATGCCGAGGTCGTCTGCGATCGCGTGGCGATTCTCGTGCGCGGACGCGTGGTGCACGAGGGATCGGTCTCCGCGCCCCTCGGGCAGGAGATCGTGAGCGTCGAGCTGGTCGTCGAGGGCATCGACGAGGCGCTGGTTCAGCGCCTCGAGGCCGACGCGGTGCGCATGACGGCGCAGGGGGCTCGCTTCCACTTCGAGTTCGGCGAGGAGTCGAGCGCCGAGAAGGCTCTCGATCAGGTTCGCGCCGCAGGGGGGCGGATCCACAGTCTGGTCCCCCGTCGCAGGAGTCTCGAGGATCTGATGGTCGAGCTCTCGCGCGAGGAGGCATAGCCGTGAGGGTCGCACGGAGAGTCGGTGCGCTGGCCGGGAACACCTTCCGGGAGGCGGTCCGGAACAAGCTGCTCTACAACCTGCTCCTCTTCGCCGTGCTCATGATCGCCAGCTCGGTCATCATCGCCGACCTCCATCTGGGCCGCGCGGAGCGGATCTATCTCGATTTCGGTCTCTCGGCGATCGCGCTGTTCGGGACGCTGATCGCGATCTTCGTGGGCATCAACCTGGTCTACCGCGAGATCTCGCTGAAGACGGTCTACACCCTGCTCGCGAAGCCGGTCCACCGCTGGGAGTTCCTGCTCGGCAAGTACGCCGGACTCGTGGCCCTGCTGTTCCTCGAGGTCGCGCTCATGGGCGGCTGCTTTCTGGTGCTGCTGCTCCTGCAGGATTCCGAGGTGACGTCGAGTCTCGTGCTGGCGATCGGCATGATCTTCCTCGAGCTCGTCCTGATCACCGCCGTGGCGATCTTCTTCTCGAGCTTCACGACCCCGTACCTGGCCGGCATGTTCACCGTGGCTCTCTGGATCATCGGGCACCTGCTCGCGGATCTCCGGGCGTTCGGAGAGCACTCGGAGATCGGCAGCCTGCAGCGGCTGACGGAGGTCCTCTACTGGACGCTCCCGAACCTCGATCGGGTCGACATCAAGTCACTGGCGGCAGCCGGGCATCCGCTCGAGACCGCCCAGCTCGCGGTCTCTGCACTTTACGCCGTCGGCTACTCGACTATGCTCCTGCTCGCAAGCGTGGTCCTGTTCCGGCGGCGGGACTTCCGCTAGCCGCACGGAGGCAGCGTCCTCAGTGATGCTCTATAGCTCGACGCTCACGCTCGCGGTCTTCGCGTTTGCGCTCGGCGCGATCGTCGGGAGCTTCCTCAACGTGGTCATCTACCGACTCCCCCGTGAGGAGTCGATCGTCCGGCCCCGTTCGAGCTGCCCGCACTGCGGCGTCCTCATCCGCTGGTGGGCCAACATCCCGATCCTGTCCTGGATCGGGCTCCGGGGTCGCTGCTACGACTGCCGCGCGCCGATCTCGTTGCGCTACCCGGCCGTGGAGCTGCTCTGCGCGGCGATCTTCACCGCCCTGTTCCTGGTCTACGGCCCCGGCTTGCGGCTGGTCGCGACCTGGGCGGTCGCCGCGGCCCTGATCGCGGCGGCGTTCATCGACGCGGAGCACAAGATCATTCCGAACGCGCTGACCCTCCCCGGGATTCCGCTCGGCCTGGCGGTCGCCTGGCTCGCCCCGCCGCCGGGCATTCTCGACTCGCTCGCGGGCCTGCTCGTGGCGGGTGGGATGCTCTGGGCGCTCTCGGCCTTCTACGAATGGCGGGCAGGCCGCGTCGGGCTCGGCTTCGGTGACGTGAAGCTCGTGGCCATGCTCGGTGCATTCCTGGGCCTCCAGCCGGTGCTGAGCCTCCTGGTCCTGGGGTCGCTGCTCGGTCTCGTGCAGGGACTGGTGGGCATGCTCGCGAGCGGAGCCGGGCGCCGGACGCCGATTCCCTTCGGCCCGGCGCTCGCGGGCGCAGGTCTGGTTCACCTGTTCACGCCCTACTTGCTGTACGGGATCCTCCAGGTCTCGTGAGTCGCTGGCGGCGGACGTCCGGCCTGCAGACCGAGGTCGTGACGAGCCTCGCCCTGGTCGTGCTCGCCGGGCTGGCGGTCGTCGGACTCGGCATGGCGGCGATGTCGCTGTGGGCGGCGGAGCGCGAGGCGACGGAGCGGCTGCGACTGGGCGCGCGCCAGCTCGAGCGGCTCGCCAGCACCGGACCGGCGCGCCTCGCCGACCTCGGCGCGCTGATTCGCGCGTTGCCCCGGGAAGAGCTCCCCACCCAGTGGTGGCTTCTCGGTCCGGAGGGCCGGCTGCTCGGACGCAGCGGACCCGACGTCGATCGCGTTCCCGCAGTCTGGGCCGAGCTCCCGCCGCAGGAGAAGGCCCTGGCGCGGCTGATCGGCGGGGGTCTCCCGCCGGACGATCTGGTGCTCGCGGCGCCGCTCACGGGACGGAGCGGGGAGGCGGGCGTGCTCGTGGGGCGCGTGCGCCGCGAGGTCCTGCTCCGCCGCGCCCTGCCCATGCTGAGCCTGGCGGTCTGGGGGCTCAGCTTCACGGCGGTCATCTTCGTCGCCTTCGGTGCCTGGCTGCTGCGGCACCGCATCGTGCTACCGGTCCAGAGCGTCTCCGAGGCGGCCCGGCGCATCGGGAGGGGAGAC
This sequence comes from uncultured Myxococcales bacterium, assembly GCA_964557495.1. Lineage (GTDB taxonomy): Bacteria > Myxococcota_A > UBA9160 > SZUA-336 > SZUA-336 > CAZLBF01. The sequence goes on from CAZLBF010000049.1 coordinate 17,499, forward strand.
CTGGCCGCGCGGGTCGAGGTCGTCGGCAACGACGAGCTGGCCGAGCTCGGCCGGCACTTCAATCGAATGGCCGAGTCGCTGATGAGCGAGCGCGAGGCGCTGCTCGAGGCCCAGCGACGCCTGCTCCAGGGCGAGCGTCTGGCCGCGGCCGGGCGGCTCGCGTCGGGCGTGGCGCACGAAGTCGGCAATCCCACCGCTGCGATCCTGGGCTACGTCGAGCTCGCGCTGCGGGATTCCGGTCTCCCTCCGCGCATCCGCGAGACCCAGGAGCGACTGCGCGACGAGGCGCTGCGCGTGCGCGCGCTGATCCGCGAGATGCTGGACCTGGCGCGCTCGAGTCACATCGAGATCGAGCCCGTTGATCCGGCAGAGCTGCTCCAGCGGATCGCCGAGCGCCTGAGATCCCAGCCCCTGCTCGCGCGCGTCGAGCTCGAGGCGAGCGCCGAGCCTGATCTCGGGGCGATTCATGCGGACGTGGCGCGCGTGGAGCAGGTGCTCGTGAACCTGATCGAGAACGGGGCGCACGCCCTCGCGGGCCAGCGCGAGCCCGCGCCCCGCATCGAGCTTCGGGCTCGCAGATCCGAGCCGCCCGATCACCCGGCGCGGCGCCGCGACGACGAGGTCCGGATCGCGCTCGACGTCGTCGACAACGGGCCGGGGATCGACGGCGATCACCTGTCCCTGATCTTCGAGCCGTTCTTCACCACGAAGGATCCGGGCCGGGGGACCGGGCTCGGCCTGTGGAACGCGCACCGCCTGGCCGAGCTGCTCGGCGGATCGCTCGAGGTCGCGAGCCGACCGGGACGTACGGCGTTCAGCCTTATGCTGCCGGTTGCCGATAGCAGAGCCAGCGATGGAGAATCGGCGGCTCCTGATCATTGATGACGAAGAGGGGGTGAGGACGAGCTTCTCCCTCCTCCTCGCCGGCGAGGACTTCGCGGTCGAAGCCGCGGCGGATGCCGACCAGGCGCTCCAGCTCTGCGCCAAGCAGACGTTCGACGTGATTCTGTGCGACGTGAGGATGCCGGGACGCGACGGTCTGTCGCTCCTGCCCGAGCTCCGCACCACTCACCCCGATGCGATCGTGCTGATGATGTCCGCCTTCGACGCCGTCGACCAGGCGCTCGAGGCCGTGCGCAAGGGGGCGGACGACTATCTGGCCAAGCCGTTCCAGCTCGAGGAGCTGCTTCTCGCGATCCGCAAGAGCGAGGAGCGCGAGCGACTCCGGCGCGAGAATCGGCGCCTGCGCCGCGAGCTCACCGTGGGCCGCGAAGCTCCGACCATGGTCGTGGTGTCGGACTACATGCACGAGGTGTGGGAGCTCATCGAGCGCGCGGCCGAGTTCTCGACCACGGTCCTGATCACCGGCGAGAGCGGCTCCGGCAAGGAGGTCGTCGCGCGCTGCATTCACGAGCGCTGTGAGCGGGCGGAGCATCCCTTCCTCGCCGTCAACTGCGGTGCCATTCCGGAATCGCTGATCGAGAGCGAGCTCTTCGGACACGCGCGGGGGGCGTTCACCGGGGCGGAGGCGGCGCGGGCGGGTCTGTTCCGCGAGGCCGACGGGGGAACCCTGTTCCTGGACGAGATCGGTGAGCTGCCCGCACAGATGCAGGTCAAGCTCCTGCGCGTGCTCCAGGAGCAGGAGGTCCATCCCATCGGGGAGCCGAGGCCGGTCTCGCTGAACGTGCGGATCATCGCGGCCACCGCGCGCAATCTGGCAGGGGAGGTCGCGGCGGGAAGGTTCCGGGACGACCTCTACTATCGACTGAACGTCCTGAACATCCAGGTGCCACCGCTGCGCGAGCGCTCGGAAGACATCCCGCTCCTCGCCGATCACCTGTTGAGGGACCTCTCGCGCCGGATCGGCAAGCAGGTCGAGCCCTTCAGCAGAGAGGTGTTGGAGCTGCTCTGCGGCTACGACTGGCCCGGCAACGTGCGCGAGCTCGAGAATACCCTCGAGCGGGCACTGATCCTGGCGCGCGGGAGAAGCCTCACGCCGGATCTGTTCCCCTTTGCGGACCAGGTGAAGACGGAGCCGGACGCAACCGGCCCGATCTTGAACCTCGACGACCTCTCCATCAAACGACAGACGCGAGCGCTCGAGAAGCGCCTGATCTGCCGTGCGCTCGATCATACCGGGGGCAACCGGACCCAGGCTGCCCGCATTCTCGAGATCAGTCCCCGCGCGCTTCAATACAAGCTGAAGGAGTACGGCGTCTCCTAGCGACAGCAGCGCGGAGCGGAGAACGATCCTCTCAACCTGCCGCATCGAGAAGCCGATACCGAGCCGTTGATGGCATATGTCCTCGACACCGAGCTCCGATCCCAGTTCCGCGCTGCGGCGCGCTCACTTGCGTCCGCGACCGCGGCGGCCCTGATCTGCTTCGCCTGTGGCGGCGATCCCGCTACCTCCGATGCGGAGCCCGATGCGGAGGAGCCGGTGGCGAACCGGGCTCCGAACCTGGGTCGGATCATGCTCGAGCCCCAGAATCCCACGCGGGCGGACGTTCTCTCGCTCATGGTCGAGGTGAACGACCCGGAGCGCGATGCGGTTGAGATCCAGGCGGACTGGTTCCGAAACGGCATCTTGCTCAAGAGCGGCAACGAGCTGAAGCTACCTGCGTCTCACTTGCAGCAGGGTGACGAGATCTTCGCGCGGGTCCATGCGAGCGACCAGAACTCCACCGTCAAGGGCGAGAGCCCGCGCGTGCGCGTCGGAAACTCGCCCCCCCGGATCTCCTCGCTGAGGGTGCTCCCCGCAAACCCGAGCGGTGCCGACAACCTGATGGCAAGCGTGGAATCCGTGGACGCCGAAAACGACGAGGTCGACTACCGCTTCGAGTGGTCGAAGAACTCCGAGCCTATTCGGGGAGAGAACGGCCCGACGCTCGATGCTTCGAAGATTGCGCGTGGCGACGAGATCCACGTGAGCGTGATCCCCGTGGATCGGGCCTCCGAAGGCGAGCCGATGCGCTCCGCACCGGTCAAGATCCAGAACGCGGCCCCGCTGATCACCTCCGAGCCCACCTACGACGCGGCGGGTCCCGATCTCTACGAGTACCGTGTGATCGCCGAGGATCCCGACGGGGACCGGCCCCTGCGTTACGAGCTCGTCGAGGCGCCGCAGGGGATGGAGATCGACATCGTGAGCGGTCAGCTGTCGTGGCGCGTTCCCGAGGGCGCGGCCGGCAACCACACCATCGAGATCTCCGTACAGGATCCGCACGGCGGCGAGGCGCACCAGCGCTACGTCATCGACCTGCAGTGGGCGGCACCCCAGGCGCCCGACGAGCAGCCGCCGCCCGCAGCCGACGCGCAGTAGAACTTCAACCAACGACTCCAGATCCTGTCTCGAGCCCGCGTGCAACCTGCACAGCGCGCTCTCCACGACGACGTATTGGCTGCCCTTCTTTGACACATACGTTGGGTTCTATTGGCCTCAAGTCCGCGATCTAAGCCACCGATTCATCCCCCGAGGCTGGTGGACCCATGGGTCCGAGTCTCCGTGGTAGAGCAGGGAGGAGTGCAGTGGCGGCCAACAACGTCCGGCGAATGCGGGAGGCGCTCATGATGAGCAAGGCCGAGCTGGCTCGGAAGGCTGGCTTGTCCACGCTGACGATCGATCGCATCGAGGCGGGAAAGGCGTCGCGCCTCGACACCAAGCGGAAGATCCTCCACGCGCTCGGGTTGAAGGTGTCGGACAAGGAGGCGGTCTTCGGTAAGGAGACGCTCTCCGCCGACTTCGTGACTGAGTCCCAGGGTTCTCACGGCTCGAGTTACTCGGGCTAAGGGGGTGGGAATGTTCTTTGGCGCCAAATCGATCGTCGGCCTCGACATCGGGTCGAGCGCCGTCAAGGCCATCGAGCTCCAGCCCGCTTCGGACGGGCTCAAGCTGGTCCGGTTCGGCTTCGCGCAGCTGCCGCCGGAAGCGATCGTGCAGGGGTCCTTCATGAACGCCCCGGCCATCGCGAGCGCGGTACGCGAGGCTTGCCAGGGTGCAGGAATCAAGGCAAAGGACGCCGCCACCTCGGCTTCCGGGCACGCGGTGATCGTCAAGAAGATCACGCTCCCGTCCCAGAGCTCGGAGGAGCTCGACGAGACGATTCGTTGGGAGGCGGAGCAGTACATTCCCTTCGACATCAACGAGGTGAACGTCGACTACCAGATCCTTCACGACGGGAGCACGGACGGACAGATGGACGTGCTCCTGGTCGCGGCGAAGAAGGACCTGATTGACAACTACCAGACGGTGATCCAGGACGCGGGCCTGAACCTGGTCGTCATGGACGTCGATGCGTTCGCGCTCGGGAACATGTACGAGTTCAACCACCCGACGAGCTCCGAGTCAGGCGTCGCCCTGGTCGATGTCGGATCCGCCTTCATCAACATCAACGTGATCTCTGGCGGGATCCCGATCTTCACTCGCGACATCACGAGCGGCGGGAACCTCTACACGGAGGAGATTCAGAAGACGCTGAATCTGAGCTTCGAAGAGGCCGAGCGGATCAAGCTCGGAGCCAAGCCGGGCGAGGTCAGCAAGGACGTCGTTCCGCAAGAGGTCGAGGACGCGATGCGCGAGGTCTCCGAGACGCTCGTGGGCGAGATCCAGCGGTCGCTCGACTTCTGTCGTGCGACCACTTCGAGCAAGTCGATCGATCAGATCCAGCTCTGCGGAGGTTCAGCGCGCGTGCCGGGCCTGCCGCGATTGATTCAGGAACGGACCGAGGTCCCGGTCGAGGTCGCGGATCCGTTCGCCCGAATCCAGATTCCGCCAAGCGCTGACGAGGAGCAGCTGCGGGAGTTTGCGCCCGCGCTCTGCGTCGCAGTCGGACTCGGGATGCGCAGGAGCTCAGAGTGATGATCCACATCAACCTGCTCCCCGTCCGAGAAGCCCGTCGCCAGGCCGGCCTGCGTGCGCAGGGGGTCCTGCTCGGGGGTGCAATCGCCGCCGCGGTAGCCGTGTGCGCCGTCCTGCACCTCTCGATCGCTTCGAGCATCGGAGACGAGAAGGGGAAGATCCAGACGGCCAAGGTGGAGCTCGCAAAGTTGGAGGAGGCGCGCAAGCAGGTCGAGCGCTTCCGCCGCGAGAAGGAAGAGATTGAGCAGAAGCTCGGAGTCATTCACAGGCTCGAGCAGGCCCGGAACGGTCCCGTCCTGATCATGGACGAGATCGCGACCCGGATCCCCGAGCGACTCTGGCTCGTGGAGCTCGACATGCGCGGGGGTGCCCTGAAGATGAAGGGCACCAGTATGGACAACGAGACCGTGGCCGCCTTCATGACCAGCCTCGAGGCCTCTCCGATGATCGGTGGAGTCGAGCTCAAGCAGACGAGCCTCGTCGAGGGGAACGGGCTCAAGCTTGTCGACTTCGAGATCCAGAGTCGAGAGATCCGGGCGCCGAGAGAGAAGTAGGAGCCGGAGATGGCGCTGAAAGAGCAGCTCGATATAAGGCCGATGCTCGAGAAGATGGAGCGGCTGCCCGCGATCCAGCGGTACGCGGTCCTCGGCGTCATCTTCCTCGCAGTCATCGGGATCTACTGGTTCACTCTCTACGGAGGGAAGCGGGACGAGCATCGCAGGCTCCAGGCCCAGCTGACCCAGCTTCAGACCAAGATCGCCGAGACGCGGTCGGTCGTCTCGAACCTCAAGAGCTTCGAGGAAAGCCGAGAGCGGCTTCAGAAGGAGCTCCGCGCGGCACTGCGCCGGCTCCCGAACGCCTCCGAGCTTCCCGTGCTGCTGACCGACATCACGAGCCTCGGGAAGAAGTCGGGGCTCGAGTTCCGGTCCTTCCGCCCGAGCGGCGAGATCGGCCGGGGCTTCTACGCCGAGGTTCCGATCCAGATCGAGCTTTCGGGGAAGTACCACGACCTGGGCGTCTTCTTCGATCGCATCGCACATCTCTCGCGAATCGTGAACGTGAGTGAGCTGAACTTCATGATCCGGGACTACCGGGGCCTCTCTCCCGTTCTCAAGGTAAAGGGAGTGGCGACGACGTTCCGGTTCAACGAGAACGCGGCGGGGGGGGAGTAACGTGAGATTCGGGCGACTCATCTCGCTTGCGGTGGTCGCGTCGGTGGGCCTCACCGGCTGCGGGGGGATCGATAGCTCGGACTCCCAGGCGCAGCAGACGAAGCCGAAGCGCACCGCGCCGAGCGCACCCATGGCGGCGGCTGCCGAAGCCGCGCCGGAGTATCACTACGATCCCGCGGGCAAGCCGGATCCGTTCCGCTCCTACATCAAGGAGCTCGGGCGTCTCCGAAATGCGTCCACGGCAACTCCGCTCGAGCGCTTCGACCTCTCTCAGATCGCGGTGAGCGCGGTGATCTGGGGCAACAAGAAGCCGCGCGCTCTGATTCACGATCCATCGGGCAAGGGCTACATCGTCTCTGTGGGAACTCCGGTGGGCAAGAACGACGGCCGGATCACGGAGATCGGCGATGGCCGAGTCCTGGTCAAAGAGACTTACGTTGACTATGAGGGGCAGGCGACGACCAAGGACGTCGAGCTCCGCCTGGTCGGCAGGTAAGGGGGGTGATTGGCATGGGCAACTCCGTCAAAGGGCGAGTGTTCGGAGCCATCGTGCTCGGTCTGGCTCTCGCGGTCGTGCCGCGGTTCGAGCTCTGGGCGGACCAGACCAAGACGATCTCGTCGGTCCAGGTCCAGACGGACGACGGGGTGACGCGCGTGGTCCTCGCCGGCGCAAAGGACGTGATGTACACCGCGTTCCTGGCCGAGGATCCGCATCGGCTGATCCTCGACCTTCCCAACGTCCTCTTCGACGGCGTGGAAACCCCGATTCGGGTCGACGACGGGATCGTGACCGACGTCGTGCTCGGTTCCTTCGGGGACGCGGGGCTTCCCTCGAGTGTCGCTCGGGTGAGCATCGGTCTGTCGGCCACCTCCGAATACGAGGTCCTTCCGCAGGCCGAGCAGCTCGTGGTCACGCTCACCTCCGGCGTTCCGGCGGCGGCTTCCGAGGCGCCGCAGGCGGGCTCGATGCCGATGGCGGCCGCACAGAAGCTGACGCCCGAGCAGGCGATGCCTCAGGCACCGATGCACGAGGCGGACGGCCATAGCGCGACCTCCGAGAGCGAAGCAGCCGCACCCGCGACCCCCGAGGCCGATGCAGCCAACCAGGCGGACCCGGGTGATTCGGCAGCACACGCGGGCGCCGAGGACTCGGCCGACGCGTCCGGCACGGCCGAAATGGCCGAGGAGACGACCGCCAAGGCGAGCCGGATCATCGACGTGAAGGCCTCGGGCGACAGCGTCGAGGTGAGCTCCGAAGGTCCGATCGACAACGTCGACTCGTTCGTGCTCGAGAACCCCGACCGGATCGTGATCGACCTCTGGGGCGCGAAGAACGGCGTCTCGCGCGCTTCGCAGCCGATCCAGCATGGCTCCGTCGAGCGGATTCGGGTCGGTGAGCATCCCGACAAGGTGCGCGTGGTCCTGGACCTGAGGGTACCGGTCGAGACCCACGTGGTCGCGCCGACCTCGAACGGCGTGCGCGTCGAGATCGAAGCGGCGAGCACCACGGTCGAGGGCGACAACTCCGTGGCGCAGGACGACACTGTTCCCGCGGCACCCGCGGAGGAGTCGTTCGAGAACGAGCCGGCGACCATCGAGGTCCGCGAGTCGGAGGCCGTCGAGGTTCGCGAGTCCGAGAGCATCGAGATGCGCGAGTCGGCGGCTGCCGAGAGCGACGCATCCGAGATGGCCGAGAACGAGAGTGGCAGCGCGCGCGAGCCCGGGGCGCCGGTCGAGGTGGAGAGCGTCCACTTCGAGTCGATGCCCGAGGTCGACCGCGTGGTGGTCACACTCACCGACAAGACCGAGGCGATCCTGGCTCAGCCGGATGCGGCGACCGTGATCGTCGATCTGCCCGGCGTCATGATCACTGCGAACAACGAGCGGCGCGTCGACACGCGCGAGTTCAGCGGCCCGGTGGAGGTCTTCTCTGCGTTCCGTTCGCCGGAGATCCCGGGCAAGAACCTCCGCGTCGTGATGCGGCGCCGGGGCAACACGACGCCCAAGCTCGAGTGGGACGGCCCGCAGCTGCGGATCGAGGTCCCGCGTCCGCACAACTTCGCGAGCGCTCCCGAAGCGGCTGCGATGGCGACCGCGCCCGGCACCGAGCCGGCCGCTGCCGCGCCGATCGACGGCGCTGCGGGCTACGCGGCCTCGCCCGGAAGCGAGATCGTGCCGGCGGCACTGCCCGCCTCCAAGGACGAGCTCTACGGTGGCCCCGCGGATCCCGCCTCGATCGACGTGCTCGAGGAGGGTGGCTTCTCGGGAGACAAGGTCTACCGCGGACGCCGGATCTCGCTCGACTTCAAGGACGCGAACATCGGGAACATCCTTCGACTGATCGCCGAGGTTTCCGACCTGAACATCATCGCGGGCGAGGAGGTCGCCGGGAACGTCACGATCCGCATGGTCGACGTGCCCTGGGACCAGGCGCTCGACGTGGTGCTGCTCACTAAGGGCCTCGGATTCCTGCGCATCGGGAACATCCTGCGCATCGCGCCGATCGACGTGCTGCAGCGCGAGGAAGAGGCGCGGCTCAAGGAGCGGCGCGCGAAGGAGAAGCTCGAGGACCTGGTGGTCAAGCTCCAGCCGGTGAACTACGCCAACGTGGGCGAGGTCGCAGGCCTGATCAAGCGGCTGCTCTCGCCGCGCGGGACCGTCAACGTCGACGGGCGCACGAGCACCCTCATCATCAAGGACATCCCGACGGTGATCCAGGAGGCGACCGCTCTGGTCAAGGCCATCGACACGGCGACCCCGCAGGTGCTGATCGAGGCCAAGATCGTGGAGGCGGCCCTGGACTTCTCGCGCTCCCTGGGTGCCCGCTGGGGCTTCGGCTACAACTCGCTGGGCTCACAGGGCGGGGCGCAGGATCTCCACCTGGGCGACGGCAGCAACTCGGTCGTGCCGGGCTCCGGCGTCGGCGGTATCCAGCAGAGCAACTTCGTGGTCGCGAACCCGATTTCGGCGGCCATCGGAACGCTCACGCTCGGGCTGCTCGGCCTGGATGACCACCTGCAGCTCGACCTGCAGATCCAGGCGGCAGAGAACAAGAACAAGGGCAAGGTCATCTCCTCGCCGCGCGTCGTGACTCTCGACAACCGCGAGGCGGTGATCCAGCAGGGTGTGGCCATCGCGTTCACCGCGGAGGACGGCGACAGCATCAATACGAGCTTCGTCGATGCGGTGCTCGAGCTCCGGGTCAGGCCCCACATCACGGCCGACAAGTCGATCATCATGGATATCAAGGTCTCGCGGAACGCGCCGCAGCTCTCCGATGCGAGCGGTGCGGTGGTCGGTATCGCCAAGAACGAGACCAAGACCGAGGCGCTGGTGCGCGACGGTCAGACCATGGTGCTCGGCGGGATCTACACGGTCGACAAGGGTCGGGGGCGGACCAAGATGCCCTTCCTGGCCGACATTCCCGTGCTCGGGGTCGCGTTCAGGAACTCGACGCACACCGACATCCGTCGCGAGCTGCTCGTGTTCGTGACGCCGCGGATCGTAGAGGGTCTGCCCGGCTCCTAAGCTCAGGCGACGCGCTTTGCTACCCTCCCCAGCGATGGGGAGGGTAGAGCGCGAGCCGGCGGTCCTGCTCACCGGCATGATGGGCTCCGGCAAGTCGCGGGTCGGTCGGCGACTCGCAGCGCGACTCGGCTGGCCGTTCCTCGATACCGATCTCCTGGTAGAGGAACGAGCGGGCTGCTCGGTCTCCGAGATCTTTGCGCGCGACGGAGAGGAGCGCTTTCGCGAGCTCGAACGCGCCGTGCTCGCGTCGCTTCCGACGCAGCGGACGGTGATCGCGCTGGGCGGCGGCGCCCTCATCGCGCCCGAGAACCGCGCGCTGGCCCGCTCCAAGGGCCTCCTGCTCTGGCTCAACGCCAGCCCGGAGTGCCTGGCGCAGCGGCTCCGGCACACCCGCCACCGGCCGCTCCTCGCGGGGGCCGAGGGAGAGCAGAAGGTCGAGCGACTCCGCCGGCTGCTCCGGGAGCGAAGCGACGCCTACGCGAGTGCCCACCGCACGGTCACGACCGAGGACATGGCGCTCGAGGAGGCGGTCGAGGCGGTGCTGGCGGCGGTTCGCGAGGAGTGCGCGGCATGACGACCGTCCAGGTCCTGCTCGAGGATCGCAGCTACCCGATCCGGATTCGCCCCGGCTCGCTCGCGGAGCTGGGCCGCGCGCTCCAGAGCGAGTTCGAGAGCCAGCGCATCGTCATCGTCACGTCGCCGCGGGTCGAGAAGGCCCACCTCGCCACGATCGCGGCGAGCCTCGAGCACCTCGACCTGGACTTCGACTCGATCAACGTCCCCGACGGCGAGCGCGCCAAGACGCTGCGCACGGCGTCGCGCCTCTACGATCGCCTGCTCGAGCTCGGCTGTGACCGGCGGACGATCCTCGTCGGGCTCGGAGGCGGAGCGGTGGGCGACCTCACCGGCTTCGTCGCCTCGACGTTCCTGCGCGGCCTGCCGCTCGTGCAGGTCCCGACGACCCTGCTGGCGCAGATCGACTCGAGCGTCGGGGGGAAGACGGCCGTCAACCACCCGCGCGGCAAGAACCTGATCGGCACGTTCTACCAGCCGCAGCTCGTCTGGATCGACCCGGGCGTTCTCGCGACGCTGCCGAAGCGCGAGCTGCGCTGCGGCATGGCCGAGCTCATCAAGAGCGCCGCAATCTGGGATGCGAGCTTCTTCGAGTGGCTCGAAGAGAACCTGGATGCGGTGATGCGGCTCGAAGGGGATCCGCTCACCGAGGCGATCGCGCGGGCCTGCTCGATCAAGGCCGAGGTGGTCGGGCTCGACGAGCGCGAGGCGGGGCTCCGCGCGCTGCTGAACTTCGGACATACCCTGGCCCACGCGATCGAGAACGTGGCCACCTACCGCAAGGTGCGACACGGTGAGGCGGTGGCGATGGGCATGGTCTTCGCGGCCCGCATGTCCGAGGCCCGCGGCCTCCTGGCCCGGGGCGTGGCGGAGCGCATCGCGACGCTGCTCGGCCGAGTCGGACTGCCCACCGAGCCACCGGACTGGGGGCGGGATCGGCAGGCTTACCTTCGTGCCGTGTCCGTCGATAAGAAGATGCGGGGAGAGAAGCTTGCGTTCGTCGTGCTCCGGGAGCTCGGCCGCGCCGAGCTGCTGCAACTCTCGCCCGACGAGATTCTTGCGGGGGCGCCATGAGAGGCAACAATTCGTTCGAGGTGCGGCTCGAGCTGGCTCAGGGGCACTGGAAGATCGGCGAGTATGACGAGGCCCTCCAGTGCCTCGAACGCGCCCTGGATGACGCCTCAGGCGATCCCCAGGACCCGCGCCTGGCCGAGCTGGCCTCGCGGCTCGCCAACGACCTGACCTACCACGCCGGATCCGACGCGAGCCAGGAGCTGCGGGCGCGCCTGTACCGGGTCGTCGAGGCCGCGACCGAGGTCGAGGAGCTCTCGGGCAGCATCGCGACGCCCACGCTCGCCGAGCTGCTCGCGGACCAGGGCTACTCCGAGAAGGCCCTGCGGGTCGCCGAGGACGTGCTGCGCAAGAATCCAGACGATCAGCGCGCGTCGGCGGTCCGAGACCGGCTCCAGGCGAATGCGCCGCTCGCGGAGGCCGACGTCCGCCCGGCTCGGTCCGGGGGGTCGGACACGGTGATCGAGGAGCTCGAGCGGTGGCTGGTCAAGCTGCGTAGACCAGGTTCGGAAGAGGTAGCTAGCGCATGACATTCCGAGAGATTCTTCAGCGATTGGTCGAAGACACGCCGGGTGCGCTGGCCGCCGTCCTGATGGGGAGCGACGGGATCCCGATCGACGACTACCGCGCGGCCGGAGCCCGGATCGACCTGCCGGCGCTGGCGGTCGAGTTCCAGCGAGTCCTGGAGGAGGCGCGCAAGGCGTCCAGCGCCCTCTACCCGGACGCGCGAGGACGGCTGGCCGAGCTCATCCTGAACACGACCGAGAACCAGCTCCTGTTCCGCGAGGTCGACGAGGAGTACTTCGTCGTGATCGCGCTGGAGCCGACCGGGAGCCTCGGCAAGGCCCGGTACCTGATGCGGAGCCTGTTGCGGGACCTGCAGCGGGAGCTGTAACTACAGGGGCAGTGCGGATCCTCGTCCTCCACGGCCCGAACCTCAACCTGCTCGGCGAGCGCGAGCCGGAGATCTACGGGCGCGAGACGCTCGCCGAGATCGACGCGGCTCTGGGGCGAGTGGCGGCCGAGCTGGGCGCCGAGGTCGAGTCCTTCCAGTCCAACCACGAGGGGGCCCTGATCGACCGCCTGCAGGCGGCGCGGGGCCGCGCCGACGGGCTGATCGTGAACCTGGGCGGCTTCACGCACACCAGTGTCGCGCTGCGCGACGCGCTGATCGCCACCGAGATCCCCGTCATCGAGGTGCACCTCTCGAACCTGAACAAGCGGGAGTCGTTCCGGCGCGACTCCCTGGTGGCCGACGTCGCCGTCGGGCAGATCATGGGTCTGGGAGCCATCGGATACGAGCTCGCGCTCCGCGCGCTGATGGGAATCAAGCGCTAGATGTCGACTCGCTGGCGGATCCTCCGGGACGGCCCGGGCTCCGCCGCCCACAACATGGCGGTCGACGAGGCGCTGCTGCGGCATGTCGCCCACTCGGGTCCGACCCTGCGGCTCTACACTTGGCGCAGGCCGTCGGTGAGCCTCGGCTACCGCCAGCCGGCTCCCGCCTGGATCGAGCGCGCCCGGGACGAGGGCCTCGAGGTGGTTCGCCGGGTGACCGGGGGAGGCGCCGTGCTCCACTCGGGCGACCTCACCTACGCCGTGGTCGCACCGCTCGGAGTGCCAGAGATCCCGAACGACCTGCCCGGCAGCTACGCGTGGATCCAGGCCGCGCTCGTCGCCGCTCTGGCCGACCTGGGCCTCGCCGCCCGTCCCGCGCGCGGCCGGAACGGTGCCGATCGGCTGGCGGTGTGCTTCGCGGGCGCGACCGGCTACGAGATCGAGCTGGCCGGCCGCAAGTTGGTCGGAAGCGCCCAGCGCCGGACCTCCTGGGGCTTCCTGCAGCACGGCTCGATTCGACTCCGCGACGACTCGGCCCTGTACGCGAAGCTCCTGCTGCCGGAGCCCCCTCCCGCGATCGACCTCCCGGCGCTCGCGCCCGGGACTGTCATGGATGCACTCGAGCGGACGTTTGCCGACAAGCTCGACAGCGCACTCGTTTCCGCGCCACTCTCGGAAGCCGAGCGGCACCTCGCGCGGACCCGCGCGTCGCTGCGGGCCAGCGACGCCCTCGCACGACTCCCCCTCGCCTCAAGCGGACCTCCCATTTACGCCGATAGCTCATTTTGAGTCGGTGCGCGTACCTATCCGGGGAAGGCGCACCGTAGAGCTTCGACCGTCTGGATCGCTAGCGAGGACAAGCCCTGGCTCTCTCGGTCAACAAGCGCAAGATCCTCGAGTCGGCGCAGAAGTACGTCCAGAAGGGCGCCTTCGACAAGGCACTCAAGGAGTACTCGAAGCTGCTCAAGAGCGACCCGAAGGACACGAACGTCCGCATGCGGGTCGGCGACCTCCAGCTCAAGCGCGGCCAGGCGGACAAGGCGATCGAGTCGTACGTGCAGGTCGCGGAGATCTTCTCGGCCAGTGGCTTCGACGCCAAGGCGGTCGCGATCTACAAGCAGATCCTGCGCATCGACCCGGCACAGCTCGAAGCTCACACGCGCCTCGGTGACCTGTACCAGCGGCTCGGCCTCGTTTCCGAGGCGCTGCGCCAGTTCCAGGAGGCGACCGAGATCTTCCAGGGCCGGGGCCTCAAGCGCGAGGCCTTCGACCTCCTGAAGCGGGTCGCCGCACTCGATCCCTCCAACATCTCGAATCGCCTGAAACTGGCCGACCTGCTCGCGCGCGAGGGCATGGCCTCGGAGGCGCTACAGGAATACGAGGCGATGCTGAGGGACGTCGAGGATCGCGAGGAGCGAGTCCGCATCGCGGAGCAGGCGATCGCTTCGTTCCCCGATCACCCCGGCGCCCTGCAGGCGCTCGCGCGCGCGCGCGTCGGGAGCGGACAGACGCAGGAGGCGATCGAGGCGCTCGAGCGGGCGCGTCCGTCGCACCCCGAGGACATCGGACTGCGCGAGGCCCTCATAGAGGCGTACGAGGCGGTGGGGAACGCCGATCGCGTGCAGAGCATCTACCGGGAGATCGCCGAGCTCTACAAGCGCAGGGGCGACGACGAGCGATCGCGCGACATCCTGCAGCGCTTCGTTCACGTCGAGGCCTTCGCGGACCCCGACACCTCTCCCAGCATCGAGCTCTCCGACGAGTGCGACGAGTTCGACATGGGGCTCGAGCCGCTGACGTCCCCCGGGGACGAGGCGGGCGAGTCTCCCGAGCTGGAGAGCAGCCCGGACTCGCCTTCGACGACATCCCCGTCCCCCTCGCTGGGCTCCTCCTCGGTGGAGTCGGATCGGGATCCGGAGGATCTCGTCGCGGATGCAGGCGTGTCGCTCGAGTTCGGAAACCTCGAGGAGGCGGAGGCCCAGGCACGGGTCGCGCTCGAGGTCGCACCGCATCTGGACGGAGCGCGCGCAGTGCTCGCGGCCGTGGAGGAGCAGCGGGGAGATCCGGTGGCGGCCCTCGCACTCCACCAGGAGCGACACCGTCTCGCGGCGGCAGGTGGAGACGCCGAGCTGCTGAGCGAGATCGAGACCGAGATGGCTCGGCTCCAGAACGCCACCGCTCCCCCACCGAGCCCCGAGAGCTCCGAGAGCGCCGACTTCACGGACGAGCTTCCAGACGTCGAGATCGTTCTCGAGGACGCCGAGGACTCGGACAACCTCTACGCGTCGGTCTCGCCACCTCCGCAGCTCGAGCGGGGCGAGGGCGACGACGAGGACGACCACGACTTCGAGATCGACCTCGACAGCTCCTTCGGCTCCGGGGACACGGCGCCCGCCGACGAGGCAGTCGAGCTCGAGGCTGTGGAGACGCTCGACGCCGAGGAAGAGCCTCCGGCGGCAGAGCCGGAGAGCAGCAGCAGCAGCTGGGTCGAGGACTCGGCTCACATCGAGGCGTCCCTGGACGAGGCCGAGGAGTGCTATCTGCGCGGCGACTACGAGGGCGCGGAGGCACGCTACCGGGCGATTCTGGAGCAGATCCCGAACCACCCGCAGGCGCTGCTGCGACTCGGCGAGATCGCCAGCGAGCGGGGCGATGCGCCCGAGTCGGTCACGGGTCGGGAAGAGCCGGCCGCGAGCGTGGAGGTCGAGGAGAGCGAGGCGGTCGTGGCGGTCGAGGCGACCGACGACAGCGCGCTCGAGGAGCCTGCCGATAGCGCGCTCGAAGACCCCGAGGACTTCCTGTCGTCCGAAGACATCGAGCTGCCCGAGGAGGACCCGGCGCTAGACGGCGACTTCGACCTGGCCGCCGAGCTGTCTGCGGAGCTCGGCTCCGAGGCGGACGAGCCCTCGGAGAAGGAGGCCGCCGGCTTCCAGACGATCTTCGAGGCATTCAAGAAGGGGATTCACGAGACGCTCGGGCCCGAGGAGTGCGACGCGCGATACGACCTCGCAATCGCGTACCGCGAGATGGGTCTGGTCGAAGACGCGGTCGAGGCCCTGGATGTCGCGATTCGCGGCGGGAACCGGCGCGTGGAGGCGCTGTCGTTGATCGCGACCTGCAAGCTCGAGCTCGGCAGGCCCGAGGAGTCGGTGGCCCACCTCGAGGAGGCGCTCACCATCGTCGGTGCGGAAGACGAAGCGACGACGTCGCTCCACTACGAACGGGCCTCGGCACTCCAGGCGGCCGGGCAGACCGCCGACGCGCTCGAGGGCTTCCGCAAGGTCGCAGCCGAGGACCCGAGCTTTCGCGAAGTCGAGGCTCAGATTGCCGAGCTCGAGAAGCTCGCGGGGTGAACGAGGGAGCGGATGGACTACCTTGAGTTCTACAAGCTGCGAGCAGAGCCGTTTCGGAACGAGCTCAATGCGCTGTTCTACTTCGAGAGCAAGGAGCACGCGCGCACGCGTCTTCGGATCGAGCGCGCCGTTACCCAGCGCAAGGGACTCGCGGTCCTGATCGGCGAGGCGGGCTGCGGCAAGACGACGCTGGCCTACAACATCGAGGAGAGCCTGCACGGACCGGAGCTGCTCGTGCGCCGCGTCTCCATCCCGAGCTCGGACTGCACCGGTGGCTGGCTGCTCGCGAAGATCGCGAGCGAGTTTGGCGTTCCGAAGCCCAACCCCGATCCGCTCCATTCACTCGAGCAGATCCGTGAGCGCTTCATCCAGATCCACGAAGAGGAGCGCCACTCGGTGCTGCTGCTCGACGAGGCGCAGCTGCTCCAGGAGCCGGCCCGCATGGAGGAGCTGCGCGCGCTGCTGAACCTGGAGCGCGGCGACGGGAGGCGGATCGTGACGGTCGTGCTCTTCGGGCTTCCGGAGCTGGCGCAGACGATCGACCTGGACGTGTCGCTCGCGCAGCGGGTCGAGATCCGGCAGGAGCTGACCGGGATGGATCGCGACGACGTGAAAGCCTATCTCGAGCACCGGATCCGGTGTGTGGGTGGCAGCCTCTCCGTCTTCAGTAACGACGCGATCGACGTCCTCGCGGCGGCGGCGGGCGGCATCCCGCGCGTCATCAACACGCTGGCCGACAACGCGCTGTTCGAGGGAGCGCTCGCCGAGCGCATGCCGGTCGATGGCGCACTCATCCTCGCCGCCTGCGAGCCGCTCGGCATCGAGCCCCCGAGTCCGCTGGAGCTGGCCGCAGTCGGGGAGGTAACGGCCTTCTCCGAGATGGACGAGCCGGATACCCAGATCGACATCAAGCCGCCCGAGTCGTCGACCGCATGGGCGAGCGAGCCGGAGCCGGAGCCCGATCTCGAGCCGGAGCCGGAGCTCGAAGCAGAGCCTGCAATCGAGCCCGAGCCGGAGCTGGAAGCGGAGCCCGAGTTCGAGTCCGACCCGGAGCCCGAGCTCGAAGCGGTGGCGGAGCCCGAGTTCGAGTCGCTGCCCGAGCCCGATCCGGACTGGAACGAGGAGCCGGAGTGGACCTCGCAGCCGGATCTCGAGGCGGACCTGGAGGCGGCGGCTGACGCCGAGCCCGAAGCGGATTCTGACGTCGAGCCCGAGTCCGAGTGGGTGTCGGAGCCGGAGGAGAGCGAGCCTGAGGAGCTGAGCGCCGAGCCCGAAGCCATCGAGGCTGCGGACCTGGGTGAGAGCGGCTTCAAGACGCAGGCACTCGAGGTCCCCGCGCAAGACGGCGAAGCCGACGACATCGAGCTCGTATTCGACTCGGTCGTCGAGGACTCGGTAGAGGAGACCGAGGCGTCTGACGACTCCGAGGAGGAGATGGACATCTGCCTCGGCGACGACGAGGAAGAGGTGATCGACCTCGATGCTGCGGCCGAGGATGACCTGCCGGCCCTCGCGGGCGAGAGCGGTGCGCAGGAAGCGGACGAGCCTTGTCTCGGGATCGATGAGGAGGAGAGCGAGGAAGAGGAGCCGCTGCTGGGCGCCGAAGAGGTCTCGAGCGAGGTCGTAGCCGACGAGGACGACGACGACTTCGAGGATCTGCTCGCCGACTTCGAGCTCGACGAGGAGGGGGACTCGCCGCAGGCCAACGGCGAGGCCGCGGCGAACGGTGAGGCCAGCGCAAAGCCCAACGGCGAGGCTGCAGCCGCGGGTGAATCCGAGTCACACTCAGAGGAGCCCCCGGAGATCGAGATCGTCGAGGACGAAGACGACGACGAGTCCCTGCAGGTCGTCGACTCGCTATTCGACGACATCCTGGCCTGACGCCCGCGACAGGGCTGCCGCCATCTACCGGATTCTCGGTGAGCGGCGCGTCCTTGTGATCCCGAAAAGCGGGCGCCGCGCGCCTTATTCGATAGGGTCTGTGTGAGGGGGTGCACCTTGGAGCTCGGAGAAATTGCGATCGCGCTCGGATTGCCGCTCGAGGGGGATCCGGAGATCGATATCAAAGGGCTCGCGGGGCTCGTGGATGCGGGGGAGGGCGAGCTCAGCTTCGTGACCGGCCCGCGCTATAGAGACGCGGTCGACAGCTCGCTCGCAAGTGCGTTCCTGGCGCCCCCCGACTTCGACCTGGGTGGCCGGGCCTGCCTGCGCTCCGCACAGCCCTACCCCGACTTCACGCGAGCGATCGAGCTCTTGTCCCCAGAGCGGGCAACGCCGCTCGAAGTGCATCCGACGGCCGTGATCGGCGACCGCGTGGAGCTCGGCAGGGATGTCTCGATCGGCGCCTATGCGGTGCTGGGAGACGACGTCTACATAGGGGACCGGAGCCGCATTGACCCGCACGTGACGATCTATCCCGACTGCACGATCGGCCGGGACTGCACCGTCCACGCGGGCGCTCGCCTGCACTCGCGGGTGCGCATCGGCGACCGTGTGGTGATCCACAGCGGCGCGGTGATCGGATCGCAGGGCTTCGGCTTCGCGTTCAGGACCGACGGGACGAGGGCGCGCGTACCGCACCGGGCGGGAGTCGTGATCGAAGACGACGCCGAGATCGGCGCCAACACGACCATCGACGCGTCCCAAGCCGCGCACGCGCACGACGCGCAGGGCCGCGCCAGCACGCGCATCGGCCGCGGGGTGAAGATCGACAACCAGGTCCAGGTCGCTCACGGCTGCGAGGTCGGCGACGGCTCGACGCTCTGCGCCGGCGCCGGAATCGCGGGCAGCACGCGCATCGGCAAGAACGTCTTCTTCGGCGGACTCTCTGCCACCTCGGGCAACCTGAGCGTGGCGGACGGCACGGTCGTGCTCGGGATGAGTGGCGTGATGAGCGACACCGAGCCGGGGGCGCAGCTCGTCGGCGTTCCGGTCCTTCCCCGCAGGCTCTTCTTCCGCATCCTCGCCGCGTCCAAGCGGCTCCCGGAGCTGCTCAAGCGGGTCGATCGTCTCGAGCGCCGTCTCCCCTAGCGCCGCAGCGCGCCCGGCCCCTCCCTCGGCCCCCGAGCGTCTGATATCTTCGACCGCCTCCAGCGGGAATAGCTCAGTGGTAGAGCATCGGCTTCCCAAGCCGAGGGTCGCGGGTTCGACCCCCGTTTCCCGCTCCAAGCTCGCGACGGGACTTCGGCTTCTCTGGCGGCACCTTAGCGGCTGAAGTCGACGCCGTAGTCGAGGCTCCCGAGCCGGATGCGATCCACCTGGTACACAGGGAGGATCGCTCGATGGTACACAGAAGCCACCTGCAGCTTCGGGGTCGCGTGTACTACTTTCGTCGCCGAGTTCCTGCGGATCTGCGCCACCAGTTCCCTTCAACGGAGCTCGTTCGGTCGGTCCGGACACGGTCGGTAGCCGGGGCCCGCAGGGTCGCTCGTCTTCTGAATGATCGGGTCGATGCTCTGTTCGTGATGGCTCGGAGGCCGGGAGTGGATGCAGAAGAGGTCGAGAGGCTGATCGGAGAACTGGTCGACGACTGGTTCGAGCGGATGGCCGCCGAAGACCGCCAAGAGCAACGCCAGCAACAGAACTTCGGCGAGATGGGCGAGCACTTCCACTCGATCGCCCAGGACGAGGCGGAAGCTCTTGAAGAGGGGCGCCTGCTCCCCCACATCAAGCGAGAGGCGGATGAGGTCATCGAACGAGCCGGTGTCGAGCTCGACGACGATCAGCGCCGGGCGCTCGCGTGGGAACTGTCGCGGGCGAACATCCGGCTGCTCCGAGAGATGGCTGAGGAGCGTCAGGCCGATCTCCTCGGCAAACCCCGGGCATCGGAGCAGCGTCACGTCCAACCGGAGCCGCCCAAAGGCCCACGCAAGGCCGGGGTGACCGTCGAGAAGGCGATCGCGGAGTACATCCACACGCATGATGGTCGACCGTGGGGCGAGCAGTACGTCGTCGAGGTCTCGCACTACCTGGAGGAACTCGCGGAGCATCTCGGCACTCCGAGCCCGGACGTTGCTGGGGTCACGAAGCAGCACCTCGTCGCCTTCCGAGAGGCGCTCAGGAGCCGCGTCTCCGAGGTAACCGTTGGCAAGTACATGAGGTGCGCCGCTCGCTTCCTGAGCTACTGCGTCGACTCTGAGTGGATTGAGCAAAGCCCAGCCGACCGCCTTCCCGGCGGTCTCGCACAGAGGGACACCCGACCTCAGGATGAGCTTCGGGACTCCGTGTCGGATGACGACCTGACGAAGATCCTAGGGTGCGAGGCCTTCCGCGATCTGCGCGAGGGCGACGACCTCGCTCGGGAACGCTACTGGGCGCTGCTGATGCTGGTGTACACCGGCGCTCGCCGGGGCGAGGTTACCCAGGCCTGGACCGAGGACGTGCTCGAGGTTGACGGCGTGTGGTGCCTGCAGATCAAGCCGAGCAGCGATCCTGAGGCGCCGAAGCGGGTTAAGACGAAGGCCGGTGCCCGCATGGTTCCACTGCACCCCGACCTCCTAGC
>CAZLBF010000050.1:0-9512 GCA_964557495.1 uncultured Myxococcales bacterium
GTCGCAGGGCGACGCGTCCCGATCGGGGAGACATAGCATCGGCAGCTTGTCGCTGTCGCGGACGGCCCCGGGCCCCTCTACCCAGGTCCGTAGCAGCTTCTTGGCTCGCTTGAAGGAGGCACTTCCCCGCTTGATGCGGACCGGGAGCGAGAGAGTCATCGAGACCTCCGCGCTGCAGACGTCGGTCTCGCTCGGCCCCAGTGGCACGACCGAGGCGTTCACGGCGTCCTCGAGCGCCTGGGAGTCGAAGTCGTGCCGCGGATTCTCGTCCGGCTGGTAGTTCTCGACCGCGTAGTCGAGGAGGTCCGTTGGGGAGCAGCGCGGCAGGCGCGCGTCGTCCACGTTTGCACAGACCTGGACGCGGAACCCGCACACGCCGACCCGCGGGTCCGAATCGCAGCTCGGATCGTTGTCGATGCAGCGGATCTTGCTCGGCTTCGAGGAGGGTCGGTTCACGGGCGTCACCGCGCCGAATTCCGTCCAGCAGTCGCTCGTCTTCGAGCCACCCCCCGGTGCCTGGGCTGCGGCCGTGGGAGCGAGAAGCAGTATCAACAGGAGAACGCAGTGCGCCATGTGGCCAGGAGGATCGACTCCAACCGCAGCGGGCAATGTGAGGGAGATCACGGTTCGGCACCGCGCGCCGCACGAGATATAGGATCTGTCATGCATCGACTTCCACTCCGCTGGCTCGTCGCCGCCGCGATCGCGCTGCCCTGTGCGGCGCGGGCCGATCTTCCGGGCCTGCTCGTCGAACAAGTCGCGAGCGTCAGCAACCCGGTGTACGTGACGCACGCGGGCGATGACCGGCTCTTCCTCGTGGAGCGCGCCGGGCGGATCCTGATCCACACCTCGCAGGGCGGCGTCCAGCCCACGCCGTTCCTGAACATCGCATCGCTGGTCAACACGCAAGGCGAGGGCGGCCTGCTCTCCGTCGCGTTTCACCCGGATTACGCGACCAACGGCTATTTCTACGTGAGCTATACGCGTTCCGCGTCGGATCCCAACGGACTGCTGGACAGCGTGATCGCGCGCTACTCCACCTTCGCGGGAGACCCCGACCGGGCCGATCCGAACAGCGGGGTCGTTCTGCTGCAGATCCTCCAGCCGCTCGACAACCACAACGGCGGACAGCTCCAGTTCGGACCCAACGACGGCTATCTGTACGCCAGCTTCGGAGACGGCGGTGGTGCCGGCGACGCGGCCTGCAACGCACAGCGCCCCGACAACCTGCTCGGCAGCCTCCTGCGGCTGGACGTCGATCAGAGCCCGGCCGCACCTCCCTATCACGGGATCCCGCCCGACAATCCCTTCGGCGGTCTGGGCGAGCCGCCGGCGGAGGTCTGGGCGACCGGCCTGCGCAACCCGTGGCGCTTCTCGTTCGATCGGGCTACCGGCGATCTGTACATCGGCGACGTGGGCCAGAACGCCTGGGAGGAGGTCGATCGTCAGCCCGCCGCGAGCTCCGGCGGCGAGAACTACGGCTGGAAGGTGATGGAGGGCGACGTCTGCTTCGACCCCGACCCGATCGACACCGATTGCCCGGCTGCGACG
Source organism: uncultured Myxococcales bacterium (assembly GCA_964557495.1). Classification (GTDB taxonomy): domain Bacteria; phylum Myxococcota_A; class UBA9160; order SZUA-336; family SZUA-336; genus CAZLBF01. The sequence goes on from CAZLBF010000050.1 coordinate 1,552, forward strand.
CCCTCGTGCTTCGATGCGCGCTACATGGCCCCGATCCACGTCTACGCCCACGGCGGGGGCCACTGCTCGATCACCGGAGGCTTCGTCTACCGGGGGAGCGAGCTGCCAGGTCTGGTCGGCTCGTACGTCTTCGGCGACTGGTGCACGGGGCAGATCTGGGCTCTGGACGAGGTGGGCAGCACATGGCAGACGACGGAGGTCGTGAGCGTCGGGCAGGGCCTGACCTCCTTCGGCGAGGACGCCGCCGGCGAGCTCTACATGACGGTCGGCGCCGACGTCTTGCGCCTCTCCTCTTCGTTCCAGGGTGGTGTGGAGCCCCGCTGCGTCAACGAGCTGCTGCGCGGCTTCGTCAAGGTCGGGAAGACCCGCGCCCGGGACGTCTCAGGGTGCATCCGGGCCGGCTCGCGGGGAAAGCTGTCGGGCCGTATCGAGGACTGCGTCACGGCCGACGCCAAGGGCCGAGTCGCCAAGGCGCAGCAGAAGGCGATCGAGCGAGCAGGGAGGAAGTGTCAGGGTCCAGGGAGCGGCGGACCCCTCGACGCGCCCACGGTGAACACGGCGGCCACGCAGGGTCCGCTCGATCTCGTTCACGCTCCGTTCGGAGGCGATCTCGACTCGGCGATCGTGGATGCGCATAGCCAGCAGGACGGCGCGCGCTGTCAGCGCGCCGTCGAACGCGCCCTCCGGCGCTGCTATGACGCCTTTGCCGGGGAGTTCGCTCGCTGTGCGAAGGGCGGCCTGAAGCAGGGGACGATCGTCACCGCAGCCGATCTCGACACCTGCGTGGGCGCGGACCCGCGCGGCAAGGTCGCGCGCCTGTGTGATCCCGCCCTTGCCGCCTTTAGCACTCGAACGGTTCCGCGCCTGTGCGACGACAAGGGCGTCGACCTCTCCGATGCGTTCCCGGGATGCGCCAGCGACGACCCGGCCGAGCTCTCGAGCTGCCTCGCGTGGAGCGCCGCCTGCCACGTCTGTCGGGCCATCAATCAGGCGGCGGGCCTGAGTCGCGACTGCGACCTGCTCGACGACGCCGTCGCGAACGCGAGCTGTCCGTGATCGCGCTCTACTCGCCCGTCTCGTCCACGATTCCTTGGGAGGTCTCGCGGATCAAGAGGTCGACCACGCTCCGCAGGGCCTCCTCGTGGGTGGCGCCCGCGGCGCTGGCCTCGGTATAGGCGCGCCGCTGCCAGTCGGCGCTGGTGCCGCGTTCCAGGATGACCCGCGCGTGGGCGACCTCGTCCACGCAGTCGAAGTGCTCGGCGTCCTCCCGGATCAGCTCGAGCAGCTCCTCCACCAGCTCGCGAAAGGGAACGATCTCGCCCTTGGCGAAGTCGACGAGCCCCTTCTCGGTGCCGTAGCGCTGGGCGAGCCAGCGGTTCTCGCTCAGCAGCATCGACGAGTACCGGCGCCAGCGCTGATTGCCGAGGCGCAGCCGGTAGAGCATCCGCAGCCAGCACCGGAAGAGCGCCGCCACGCAGATGGCGTCCTCGAGGCGCGTGCAGACGTCGGTGATGCGCATCTCGAGCGTGGGGAAGCGTGCGTTCGGGCGGATGTCCCACCAGATCTTGCTCGGGTCCTCGATGAGTCCAGCACTCATCAGGGTGCGCACGTGTCGCTGGTACTCGTCGTAGCTGTCGAAGCTCTCGGGCAGCCCGGTGCGCGGAAGCTCGTCCCACACCGCCACGCGGTAGGACATGAGGCCCGTGTCGTGACCCTGCCAGAAGGGAGAGGAGGTGCTGAGCGCGAGCAGGTGGGGTAGCACGTAGCTCGCCTGGCTCATGAGATCGATCCGCAGCGCCGGGTCGTCGATTTCCACATGGACGTGCATTCCGCTGATCACCAGCCGCCGCACCACCTCCTGGAGGTCGCGCGCGAGCATCTGGTAGCGCTCCTTCTCGGTCTGGCGCTGCTCTCCCCAATCGGCGAACGGATGAGTCGAGGACGCGATCATGGCCAGGCCGTGGTGCTGCGCGACGTCGCCCACCGTGCGGCGCAGGCGCGCGAGATCGGCGCGCGCCTCGCGGATCCCTTCGCAGGGCTGCGTACCGATCTCGATCTGGGACTGCAGGAACTCGGGCGTGACCTGGCCGCCGATGCGCTCTTCGCACTCCGCGAGCAGTCCGGGCGGCGCGGAGCGGATCAGGTCGCGCGTCTCCGGATCGACGAGCAGATACTCCTCCTCGATCCCGACGGTGAACCGGGGTTCGGATGCGGGCATAGACGGAAGGGTGCCACAGCCGGTTTGCCTCGGGGACTCGAATCGCGAATCTTTCCTGCACCGGACCTTCCTGCACCGGAGTAGGGGAGCGCATGGCGGTGACCGAGGAACGCGAGGTGTCCGGCCGGCCGGAGGCCAGGAGTGCGCTGATCGGTCCCCTGACGGCTCTCGCGTGTCTGGCGGTGTGGATCGGGATCTTCAATGTGCTGGGGTACGCGAGGTGGGGATCGGGTCCGCTGCACTTCTCTCTGCTGGTGCTCGCGATCGCGCTCTGGGGCGCCCGGCGACCGATCGCGCGACTCCTTCCGAGGTGGCAGCATCGATTCTCGACCCGCTCGGTCAGAGGCGTCGCGATCATCGCCTGCGCCCTGTACCTCGCCTACCTGGTGGGGCTACACGCGTGGTTCTTTCCGAAGGCGCTTGGCGGCCCGATGTATGACATCGGCAGGAACTCGCTCACCGCCGCTCAGCACCTCTTCGAGCACGGCGACAACCCCTACCGTTCCCCCTCTCAGCTGGGCCTCAACGTCTCACAGGCGGAGAACGTGGAGTTCGACCTCGGTCGCATCCGGATGTTCGGGGTGCCGTACTACTACGGCTATCCCTACCTGCCGGTCATGTTTCTCACCTACGAGCCGTTCCGGCGCGTCGTCGGGCGCGACGCGATTCGCGTCGGCAACCTGGCGCTGCTCCTCGCCTCGATCGTCGGCGTCGCCTGGCTGGGCCTGCGCCTCGCCGAACCCGGGCGCGAAGCGCTGACCGCGGTCTTCGCCGTGACGGCGCTGCTCGGGCCGCTCGATCTCACCCACGAGCTCTACTCGCGCTGCGTGACCGACTTCGTCGTGAGCGCATTCCTGCTCTACGGCGTCATCGCGCTCAGCCGCGAGCGGTTCGTTGCGGGCGGCGTGCTGGTCGGGCTGGCCCAGTCGGCCAAGTTCCTGCCCGGGGGAATCTTCCTGGTGCTGCTCTCGGCGTGGGCGCTCGGTCGCGAGGGGGGCTGGCGCTTCGTGGCGGCCGGAGCCGCCACCGTCGCCGGCGTGGTCCTCCCCTTCGTGCTCTGGGATCCCGAGGCCTTCCTCTCCGCGACGATCCTCTACTACGTCACCGTCCACGCGGGTGGCGACAGCAGCTCTCTCTGGTTCTTTCTCCCCGATGCGCTCAAGGGGCCGTTCCTTTTACTCGGCCTCCTGATCGTCGCATCGCTCTGCCTCTGGACTCTGGTGCGCTACCGCTCCGACCTGACGCTCGTCGTACGCATGGCCTGCCTCGCCTGGCTCGTGTTCTGCGCGTTCAACGTGATGACTCACCTGAACTACATCTGGGCCATCTGGGCGGTCGCGAGTGCCTCCTTCGCGATCGACCTGTGCCGGACTACCCGGACCGAGGACATCTGAGTGAGCTCGTCCCCGAGCCGAGGTCAGCCGACGGAGCCCGGGACTCCACCCGCGCGAAGCCGGGGAATCCTGTCCGACATCCGGCTGTTCCTGCTGCAGCGGCCGGACGTCCCCACACTGGTCTCGCTGACGTCCGAGGAGAGCCGCGAGAACTACAGCGAGCGCATTCGGCAGCGCCTCGAGATCAGCGTGGCCGATTACGCGATCCTGAACATCCACAAGATCGGCATCGAGGCTCCGGTGGGATACGTCTTCGAGGAGCTGCAGAGGTGGGACGGCGAATCCACCTGCTGGCCGAACCATCTAGCAGCTGCCGAGCGCGTCGACGGCAGCCTCGAACACGTCCGCATTCTCTTGTTCGGCCTGGGCCTGGTCCCGCTCTTCGATCTGAAGGCGATCAAGATCCAGGACGTGCCGGAGTCCTCGGACGGTGACAACGCGCGATACCTGCTGTTCGAGAGCAGCGGAGGCTATCCGATCGGCGTCTTCGCCATGTACGTCCGCTCGCGGATCGCTGAGCTGGGCGAGGTGGAGCCCTCCCAGATGTTCATGGCGGTCGGGTTCAACTTCTACGGCCGCACGGACTGGCCACACACGCACGTGATCAACAGGGTCTGGGAGCAGATCCACAACAGGGCCACCGCGAATATCATGAACCGCTTCAAGCGCCTCTGCGAGTGGCGGTTCCAGCGAGTCCAAGCGGGATCGCGCAGGTGAGCTCGATCGACTACCAGACCTTCGAGCTCATTCCATACTTCGGGGGCTTCTCGCGGTACTGCACGGTGGTCTCGGGCAGCTGACCGTCGGTCCTACGGCCGGTACCAGATCGGCGACGTGTAGGCGCGCTCCTGGATGAACCACGGCCCCTGGATCTCCTTCGGGTCCAGGCCGAGGGCCAGTGCGTCCAGGACCGAGTGTCGTGGTGTCGGGATCTCGAGCACCCGCACGTAGTAGAAGGCGGGCTGCGCTGGGTCGAAGTCCGGATCCTTCCACGCGGTGATGAGCTCGGGACTGCCGATGTCGTTCGTATAGGTGCCGGTCGCGGGGTCGACCGTGTTGCCGACTGCGGGGAGGACCCCGGCGGCGCTCGGCGCGCGCTCCCCGGACCAGGCCGCGTCGTAGACCCGCTCGTGGGTCTCGCCCTTCGCGTCGATCCATCCCTTGACGATCTGCACGCGGTCGAGGTTCGCGCCCACGAGGTCCATGCGCGCCTGCACCAGGAAGCGAGGCGCCTGGCCCGCGGCCGCTCGGGTAAGCTCACCTCCCATCGGGACGCCGCGCGCATAGCCCACCTCTTCGAGCGGCGCGGCTTCCGCGTCCTCGGCCTCGAAGTCCCAGCCGCCAAAGACGCGCACCGCGATACGTGGCCCCGTCGTCGCGTAGAGCTCCTTGCGCCGGAACGCCTCGAGAATCGCGTCCCGCGTGTTGGCCTCCGCCCAGACCGCGGCCAGGCCGGACGCGGACATCGACCAGCCGGTGGGGCCGCTGTCGCCTCGCCGGCTCGAGGCCTTGTTCTCCGGCACCGAGTCCCGCGCGAGCTTGCCCCAGAAGTTCGGCTCCTCTGCAGAGGAGACGCCAGTGTGCGAGTCGGTCGAGCCGATCAGGCCGAAGCGGTGCGGGTTGAACCCGATCTTCTTCTCGATCTCGAGCCCGCGCAGCAAGGCCGGGCGCACGTAGTCCGCCACCTGGGCGCGATACGGCGCCGGGTTCTGCTCGATGTAGTGTGGGTAGATCTCGAAGTCGGCAAAGGGGTCGTCGGGAGAGAGGTCGGGGTGCGTCTCGGAGTCCCCCTTGATCTGCGTCACCTCAACGACAGGCTCCCAGTGCGCTCGCAGGCGCGCATACTCGGGTGAGATCTCCGCCCCGCGCAGCGACGTCTCCGCGAACATGTAGCCCTTGGAGATGTTGGAGTTGTGGGGAATGGCGACGAACTCGGCCCCCGTGCGCTCCGACGTCTCGGCGAGCCAGGCCCACAGATCCTCCGGGTAGGCGCTGTCGATCGAGCTCCAGGGCTGGAACTGAGACGCCACGCTGGCGTCTCCGCTCGTGAACACGACCCGATGCAGGTTCGCTCCAGCCGGAATCGAGCTCCACTCCCAGCCGATGAGCGTCGTGAAGATCCCCGGCTCGTTGTAGGCGTCCGCCACCTCGATCGCCTCCTGCCACACCGTGCGGGACATCTCCTCCGCACCCACGATCCCGCCGCCGTTCGGCGGACTCGCCGCATCCTCCTCCACCGACTGCGAGTCCGGCAAGAACGAGTTGAACGCCGACATCCCCTCGTCCCGCTCGATCACCCCGCGCAGCCAGCGCTCCGTCATCCACGCCTTGAACCAGTCCCGGACCCCCAGGTCCTCATCGGGAATCCCCCGCTCGATGATGTACCGGATCACCCCGAGGTACTCGGCGTGGTCCGCCACCACGAGGAAGTCGAGCGGCGTCCCGATCTGTACGCGCGCCCGGTGGTAGGGGTGGATCACGGGAAGGCCCTTCGCGAAGCGGTAGGCCGTGGCCGGGTCGGCGCTCATGTTGCGGTTCAAGAAGGCGTCGAAGGAGTTGCTGGTGTGGAGGTGGGTGTCGCCCCAGAGGAGCAGCTTGGGCTCGGCCCCGGCGAGGAGCGGCAGCACCGCGAGGCCGAGCAGGGTCAGCAGCAGGGCGAGGGGCGGCAGCGCCGCGTGAGTCCGGATGGGATGGGTCTGGGGTTGCATGCCGTTTCCTCCCGATCGGGTCACTGGCTGGGCTCAACACCAGATGACCCGTGACAGCGATCTCACTAGCATAGACGCTCCGAGGGCCCCCTTGGACTCCGATTACGGTCCTTCCGTCAGATCGTCAGCCAGCGGGCTATGTGAGGCGGACGGCCGAGGCGCGGGCTCCCACCGACGTCGCTGGCCGTGTGGCCGCGCGGGGGTTAGGCTCGCGGATGCTCGCCCCCACCGGTCCCGGAGTCAGGACCGCTCCATGCCCGATCGCTCGCGCCGTCCACCCGGCGCTGCCGCACGCGGCGAGGCTGCGGCCGTGATCCCGCTGCGCCCGCCTCCCCGGCTACTCGACCAGCTGCGCGCTACCCTGCGCACGCGCCACTACAGCCGGCGCACCGAGGAAGTCTACGTCGGCTGGATCCGCCGCTTCATCCTCTTCCATGGCAAACGCCATCCCCGCGAGATGGGAGCGCCCGAGATCGAGGCGTTCCTGTCCGACCTGGCTGCGGTGCGCGAGGTAGCCGCCTCGACCCAGAACCAGGCGCGCTCTGCGCTGCTGTTCCTCTACCGCACGGTTCTCGGCTTCGATCCGGGTCCGCTCGAGGGGGTCACGCGCGCGCGAGAGACCGGGCGACTGCCCGTCGTCCTCTCGGCCGCAGAGGTTCGCCGTCTGCTCGACGCCCTGCCTGACACGCACCGGCTCGTCGCGACCATCCTGTACGGGAGCGGCCTGCGCCTGCTCGAGTGCTTGCGGCTTCGGGTCAAAGACGTCGATCTCGACCGGCACCAGATCGTGGTCCGCGAGGGCAAGGGCCGCCGGCAGCGCAGCACCTTCCTGGCGCGAACGCTCGCGCCCGGTCTCGCCCGCCACCTCGAGCGCGTCGCCGAGCAGCATCGCCGCGACCGCTCGGCCGGCCGCGGCCGGGTCGCACTGCCCGGCGCACTCGCCCGCAAGTCGCCACGCGCGGCGGGGGACTGGCCCTGGCAGTGGGTCTTTCCGGCGCGCGGCCACTACCGCGACCCCGCGACCGGCGACCTGCGCCGCCACCATCTGCACGAGACCGCCGTGCAGCGCGCCATCCGTTCCGCTGCCCTCCGGGCTCACATCCCAAAGCGCGTGACCTCGCACACCCTGCGCCACTCCTTCGCCACCCACCTCCTCGAGACCGGCACCGACATCCGCACGATCCAGAAGCTGCTGGGCCACCGCGACCTGCGCACCACGACGATCTACACCCACGTCCTGCAGCAGGGCCCGTACGGCATCCCGAGCCCGGCCGACCGCCTGTGACCTCCGACCGCTCCGCGCCTGCGCCGCGCCTGCTTGATCCGCCCCGCTGCCCCGAAGCGCGCGCGACCCTCTTTAGCCAGCCCTCACCGCAGCCCTACACCGGCAACCGATCGACGCCAGCGGCCGAAGTCCGCGTCCGGGTGAGCGAATCGCCGATCGAAGGAGAGAGGAGGGGAGGGTATGCGGAACTCGGATATGAGGTAGGATCGCTGTCAACTAGGAGTTGGGCGGCGAGGCCGCGACCTCTCTCCTCATCGAAAAGTCTTCGGAGCGGTCCATCGTGAAGCAGGGACGAATCAGCCAGACCGCGCTCAAGGTGGCGCACAACCTTGTCACGTTGAGTGCGAAAGACGACT
>CAZLBF010000051.1:0-8351 GCA_964557495.1 uncultured Myxococcales bacterium
CGCACCGCGTGCTGCGCCTGGGCGAGCTGGTCGCCCTGCTCGAGGGGCGACTCGACGACCCGCGGCGCGCCCTGGACTGGCTCGAGCGCGGAGGGGAGCTCTCTCCCGAGCTGCTCGCGCGTGGCGCCCGGCTCGCAGCCCGAGTGGATGACCCCGCCCGCGAGGCCGCCTTCCTGTCCCGCCTCGTCGACGGTGCGGCGGAGGGCACCCCGGCGAGGCCGGAGTGGATTCGACGGCTCGGCCTGGCGCTGTGTCGCACGGGGTCGCTCGACGCGGCCGAGCCGCACCTGCGCAGGTCGCTCGAGGTCGGCTCCGGCGACCGCGAGATCGTAGACTCGCTCGAATCGATCCTGCGGGGGCGCGACGACCCCGCGGGCCTGGTGCAGATCCTGGACTCGAAGTTCGCGCTGGAGCCCGCCGAGCGTCGACTCCCCCTCGCTCGCGAGGGCTTCGAGCTGGCGCAGCGGATCGGAGCGGACGCGACCGCGTTGAGCTGGCTGCGACGCGTGCATGCCCTCGATCCCCTCGAGCTTCCGCTGCGGCAGCGCCGGGTCGAGCTCGAACGCGAGTGCGGGGATCGCGCGGGTCTGCTCGACGCGCTCGCTTCGCTCGCGGAGGTGGAGGAGGACCCGAGAGCTCGGGCCCGTGCGCTCGCGACCGCTGCAGCGCTGCACGAGGAGCGGGGCGATCTCGAGCTGGCTCGGCAGCTCTACGCCGAGGCCCTGCAGAGTAGCCTCGAGACCGAGCCCGCCTGGCTGCAGGCTCAGGAGCGTCTGCTGGATCGCCTCTGCCGCCCGGCCGAGCGGGCCGAGGTGCTGAGACAGCTGGCGGAGCACCCCGAGGTCGACCAGGCACAGCGCGCGCAGCACGCCGAGGTGCGCATGCGCGTGCTCGCATCGCACCCGGAGCTACAGGAAGAGGCCGCACTCCAGCTCCGTCTGCAGGTCGACTCCGACGACAGCGCGTCGGTTGCCAAGATGCACCAGCTGCTCGCGCTCTATGACTCGCTGTCGCGCGCGGCGGACTGGTGCAACCTGGCGGAGCGGCTGCGCAGGTTCGTCGCCGACGAAGAGCGCGGCGCGCTCGAGAGAGAGCTGGCGCGCCGACTCTGGAGCGACCTCGGAGACCGCTGGCGGTCCGTCGCCGTGTGGTCAGAGATTCTCGCCAACGCGCCCGACGACGACGAGGCGCTCGCGGCGCTCTCCGAGCTGCTCGATGCGCCGGGCTCGGAGGCGCAGCGCGCGGGGATTCTCGAGCGTCGAGCGCGCGCAGCCATGGCCTCGCTGGAGCCGACGAGCGAGGTCGCCACAGGTCGAGGCCGAGGGCTCAGCCCCGACGAGATCCAGGCGCTGCTGCTGGCCGCTGCGCGGCTGCGCTTCGAGAGCCTCGGCGACGCGCCTCTCGCGCTCGAGAGCCTCGAGCGCGCCCTCGAGCTGGACCGCCACGCTCCCGCCGCGCACGAGCTGCGCGCCCGCATCTGCCACCGCTTGAACCACGCCGAGGAGGAGCTCCAATCGCTCCACGTCGTGCTCCGAAGCCGCCGAGCCGACGCGGACGCGGCGCCGCTCTGGCTGCGGCTCGCCGAGATCCTGGCGGAGCAGCCTGGAAGGCGGGATGACGCGCGGCGCGCCGCGGAGTCGTGTCTCGCCCTCGCGCAGATCGGGACCGGGCTGCTTCAGCCGCTCTGCGAGCTGTTCGAGCGCCTCGGAGAGTGGACTCGCACGCTCGAGATCCTGCGCGACGAGCTCGACCGACGCGACCCGAACGCGTGCGCGCCGCTGCTCCGCGAGGTCGCGCGAATCGCGTGGGAGGGCCTCGGCGACGCGGCCACGACGAGCGAGGCGCTCGAAGCGCTGCTCGAGCTCGAGACTCTGACTGCGTCGGAGCAGCAGCGGCTGTCCGAGGCGCTCGAGGCGCTCGGCGAGACGGAGCGCGCCCTCGAGCACCGACGCGCGGCGCTCGAGGCGCTCGGCGAGGGCGCCAAGGAGCGGGACTGGCTCGACCTCGGACAGCTCGCACTCGAGCGGGGCGACCTCGACCTGGCGCGCAACGCGTGCGACCGGGCGCTCGAAGGCAACGCCGAGTCGGTAGCGGCGCTGGCGGTTCGCGCCGAGGTTCACCAGCTCGCCGGAGATGCCGAGCGCGAGATCGAGGACCGCGTCGGCTACGGCGCGCGAGCGGCAGACGGGCGGGAGGCGGCGATCTCCCTGACGCGCGCGGCGCGCCTGGCCCACGACTCGCTCGGCGATCCGGCTCGCGCCCGTCACCTGTACCTCGAGGCACTCGGGCGCGACCCCACTGCCCTGGACGCGCTCGTCGGCGGCGGCGAGCTGGCCGTCGAGCGCAGCGACTGGAGCGAGGCGGAGCGACTGCTCGGCATGGCCTGCGGCCTCATCACGGATGGCTCGCAGCGCCAGCTCCTCGCCCGGGTCGCGCAGTCCGCCGCCGGGGCAGCGCTGGAGCAGGACCGGTTCCGCGAGGCCTTCCGCTACCTGGAGCTGGCACTGACCGAGCAGCCCGAGGACTCGCAGTCCCTGGAGCGGATGGGTCAGATCGCGCTCCAGCTCGGCGAGCACACGAAGGCGCGCGAGTGCATCGAGGCTCGCCTCGTCCAGGGCGCCCTCGGGGACACCGACCACGCGGAGTGGCTGAGGCGACTCGCGCAGGCGTGCGAGGCGACCGGCGACGACGCGGCAGCGACGGAGCACCTCGAACGCGCCATCGAGCTACAGCCGGAGGACGAGGTCGCGCGCGCGCGCGTCGTCGACCTGCTCGAGAGACGCGGCGAGCGTCGGCGCGCGATCGACCAGCTCGACGCGTGGGCGACGATCGCCCAGCCCGAGTATCGAGCGGACTTCGCGCTGCGCGCAGCTCGGCTCGAGATCGCGGACGAACGCAAGACGGAGGCCCTCGAGCGTCTGACGGCGCTCGTCGATGCGGATCCCGCACACGCCGAGGCATGGTGCGAGATCGCCGAGCTGTCGCTCCAGCTGAGCGGCCCACAGGCGCTGCTCGACATGCTCGAGCGTTGCAGGTCCCATGCGAGCGAGTCGGAGCCGCTCGCACGGCTGGCCTGGGTCGAGGCTCGCGCACACGAGGCGCTCGGGCACCGGGGTGACGCCGCCCGCTGCGCCGCGGAGACGCTCGAGTGCAGACCCGACCACCTCGACGCGGCGCGGCTCCTCGCACAGCATCTCGGCCAGTGCGGGGACTTCGAGCAGGCCGTGCGGAAGCTCGAATGCGCGCTGGCCGCGACGCATCCCCCGGCCCACATCGAGGCGGAGCTGGCGGACGCGATCGGCCGCTCGTATGCCGGTCCGCTCGAGGACATCGAACGCGCGGAGCGGTCGTTCCGGCGGGCACTGGAGTGCAACCCCGACCGCACGAGCGTGCGCGAATCGCTCGCCGACATCACGTCGTTCGATCCCTCCTCTCACGGGGAGTCGGCGCGGCTCCACCGCGAGCTGCTCGAGAGCTACCCGGCGCGCCCCGGATCCTGGCAGGCCCTGCTCCGCATCGCCGAGCAGTGGCAGCGCGAGCCAGCCGCAGCAACGTGCCGGCAGGTGCTCCAGCTCCTCGGCTGTGCCGCGGCGAGCGAGGACCCGGGCGCAGCGCCGCTGATCCGGACCGAGTGCGTCTCCGACGCCGTGGTCGAGGCGGCCACCGAGCTGCTGTGTGCGCTCGAGGATTGGCAAGCTCTGCCCGAGTTCAGCGCGGCGGCACGCCTCGCGAGCCTTCCCGGTGCAATCCGCGCTCAGCTGACCTCGATCGCCGGCCGCGCCTGCGAGGCCGACGACGCCGGACTCGAGGCGATCTTTCGCGCAGCGTGCGAGAGAGCCGAGCAGCTGCTCTCGCGGCGCGCGCGTCGCAAGGTCCGGCGCACGCTGGGTCGCGACACCTTCGAGGAGATTGCGGCGCTCGACCCTGCTCGCTGGCGAGAGCACGCCCTGGCCCAGGCGGCCGCGCAGGCCGTCGCAGCCGGGGAGGTCGGCCTCGAAGAGGCGATGCGCGGTCTCCTCACCTGCTGCGGGGAGACCGAGCAGCTCGAGCTGGCCGGCGCCTCCGATCCGGGCGCGATCCTCCAGCTCTGCCCGCCCGCTCGCGCCCTCCTGCTCCGCGTAGCCGACGCCTGCACCGAATCCCTGGGTCTCACCCCGTAGCTTGCCGGGTATCGGCGAGCGAAGCTCGCCTGCCGGGCTCCGCTCGCCTCTGGCTCGCTGCGCGCGCCGCTGCCGCGGCGCTTGCAGGGTCTTGCCGGTTATCGGCCGGCGGTGCCTCGTCAGGGCGTCCTGCGGTCCTCCGACGGACACTCGAGTCTGCGAGGAACGGTTCGTTCGGGACCCCGACTCCTGAACCGGGGAGCAGTGGGTGTCCGGCGGAGGACCGCAGGACGCCCGCTCCGGGTGCAGCCGATTTTCTGGCGCCGGCTACTAGGCTGTTCGCAGCTGCGGGACGGGGACCGGGATGCCGGCGGGGACTTCAGCCGCGTCGCTCGGGACCTCGACCGTCCAGCAGCTCGGGTTCGCGCGGATCTCGGCCACGAGCGCGCGATGCATGTTGTGACCGCCGCGCATCGCGGCGACGTGACCCCGGATCGGCAGGCCGAGCAGCGCCAGGTCGCCGATCAGGTCCAGAACCTTGTGACGCACGAACTCGTCGTCGAAACGGAGACCCTCGCGGTTCAGGACGCTCCCCCCATCGAGCACCACGGCGTTCTGCAGCGAGCCACCCAGCCCGAGGCCCAGAGAGCGCAGCTTCTGGACGTCTTCGAGGAACCCGAAGGGGCGGGCCGGCGCGATCTCCCGGGCGAACAGCTGCGGAGTGACCACCAGCGATCGCAGCGACTGGCGGCGGATGGACGGATGCGAGTAGTCGATGCCGACCGACACCCTGAAGTAGCGCGACGGAGTGACGCGCACCCAGCGATTGCCGTCCCGCACCTCGATCGGACGTCGGATCACGAGGTGCCGCCGCATGCGCCGCTGCGGCCGCAGCCCCGCCTGCTGAACCAGGTAAACGAACGACGCGGCGCTCCCGTCCATGATGGGAAGCTCCGGCCCGGTCACCTCGACCGTGCAGTTGTCGACCCCGAGGGCCCGCAGGGCCGCCAGCAGGTGCTCGACCGTCGAGAGCCGCGCGTCGCCGTTCCCGAGCGTCGTCGCGAGCATGGTGTCGGTGACCCACTCCGCGCGAGCGGGGAAGCGGACGCGCGGAACCAGGTCCGTGCGCTCGAACTGGATGCCGGTCCCAGCCGCGGCGGGCCTGAGCGTCAGGTCCACCGGCTTTCCTGTGTGCAGGCCGATTCCGGTACAGCTCACACGGGTATCGACCGTGTGCTCGACATGACCGAGCAAGGCTTCCCCCTCTGCCCCCTCCGCGGAACCTTTGGCCCGGCCCCAAGCCGAAACCTCGCAGGCTGTCCGCGATAGGTGCCGGTTCTAGCAACGGTCGTGCCAATGGCGTTGGTGTCGCTTCAACCGGAACGGAACCGAAAAATCACGTGATTTCGGTCACATCCGGTGGGATTCGCCGGTGGACTGCTGACGACAGGTGCGACAGACCCAACCTGACCGAGAGTCACCAGTGACGATTGAATTACGGCGTGACAGAGCTGTCACGCGTCCCGGCTCGCGACCTCCGACGCCGAGGGATCGTCCTTCCCCCGGATGGAGTCGGCCTCGGACCGGAGTTCCTGGGCCGATTGGAAGCGCGCCGCCGGGTCCTTCTCCAGGCAGTGCAGGATCAGGCGCGCGAGGGGCTCGGGCACCTCGGCCCGAAGCTCGCGCGGATCCGGAGGCGCGGTGTGGACGTGGTGGTAGGGCACGTTTCCCTTGCGGAACGGCAGGTCCCCGGTCGCGAGCTCGAACAGGGTGACGCCGAGCGAGTAGAGGTCGGTGCGGTGATCGACGTTGCGACCGAGCGTCTGCTCGGGAGACATGTAAAACGGGGTGCCCGAGATGAGCGTGGTGGCGTTGCGGACCTCCTCCATCAGCTTCGCCAGCCCGAAGTCCATGATCTTCACCTGCTTGTCCTTCGTCCACATCGTGTTCGCGGTCTTGATGTCGCGGTGCACGACCTTGCGCGAGTGGGCGTAGGCGAGCGCGTCCGTCAGCTGACGCAGCACGTAGAAGACGCCGGCGGCTGAGAGCGGACCCCGGCGCTGCAGGATGTCCTTGAGCGTCGTGCCGTCGACGTGCTCCATGGCGAGGTAGAAGCCGTGCTCGGACTCCCCCGCGTCGTAGATCGTGACGATGTGAGGGTGGTTGAGCTGGGCCGCGGCCTTGGCCTCGCGCAGGAAGTTCTTGAGCGCGTTCGCGTTCCCGCGCAGTCCCTCGGGCAGAACCTTGTAGGCCACGTCCCGGTCCAGCACGGTGTCGCGCGCCAGATAGACGACGCCCATTCCGCCGCGGCCGAGCTCGCTCCGAATCTGGTAGCGATTCTCGGAGGCACCCGCGGGGGGAGACGACGGCTGCGGCGTCCCGCGCTGCTCCTTCACGCGCGCAAGCCGCTCGGAAACGTCCTGGTAGTGGTAGTCGAAGCCGAGGATCTTCTCGTAGGCATCGATGGCGGCGTCGAGATCGCCCCGCCGCTCGTTCGCGCAGGCGAGGTTGTAGAACGCATCGACGTTGATGCGACTCAAAGCGTCGCTGCCGACAGCCTGCTCGCGCTTCTGGATCGAGAGGCTGTGCATTCCCTTCCGCTCGAACAGGTCGCCCAGCAGCGAGCAGGCTTCGGCGTGGTGGGGATCCGACGCCTCCACGAGCTGCAGCAGGCGAATCGCGTCGTCCAGTCGCTCGAGCCCCGCGTAGGCGCTTCCCGCTGCGAAGATGTTGCCGGCCCGCTCCTGAAGCTCAGCCTCGCGGGCCACGTTGCCCGCCTCTCGGTAGCACTCGGCGGCTCGCACGAAGTTGGACGCCTGCTCGAAGGCCTCTCCGGCGCGCTCCGGAAGCTCGGCAGCGCGGAACATCTCCGCGGCCGAGCTGTAGTCGTGCGCCTCGAGATAGCAGGACCCCGCCTTCTCCGGCAGGTCGAGCTTGCGATACAGATCGCCCGCGTCCTGGTACTCCCCGGCCTTCTCGAGCCACTGCGCCGCCTCGTCCTCATCGCCCTTGTTGCGCAGGAAGTCGCCCCGGTGCCGCGCCGCTCCTTGCTCGTCGCCGGCCCGCTCCAGCGCCTCGGCCGCGAGGTCGCCGCGCCCGGTCCGCAGGAACAGGTCCGCTGCACGCTCGTAGGCCTCGGCCTTCATCGCGACCTGGGCGGCCGGACCGGGTAGACCGGCGCGCACGAGCAGGGTCTCGGCCTCGTCGAGACGGCCCAGCTTTGCGAACAGCTGCGCACCCTTCCGGGCGATCCCGCGAAGCTCCTTCTCCTTCTGCACGTTCTCGCCGGAGCCGCCGCCGCCCTCCTCCTCGAAGGTGGCCTTCAGCGAGATCGCCGCCTCCTCGTCGTCCCCCGCCTCCAGGAAGGCCTGAGCAGCGTGGCGGTTGAAGCCGATCTCGCGGTAGCAGCGACCCGCGTCGCCGAAGCAGCCGCTCTTCTCGTAGAGCTCGCCGGCCACCGACCACTTGCCGGCCGCCTCGTAGCAACGCGCCGCCTCGGGAATCTGCTCGAGCTGGGCGTAGATCGCCCCCGCGGCCTCGGGTCGCTCCGCGCGCTCGTAGAGCTCGGCGGCCTCGTCGAAGCGGTTCTGATCGTGTCGGACCTCGGCGGCGCGAATCAGGCTGGAGGCCGCCAGGAACTTGGAGAAGGCCTCGTCGCGCAGCCCGTGGCTGAGCAGCAGCTCGGCCGCCACCTCGGGCCCCTTCGAGGACTCGAGGTCCTTGGCGGCACGGAGCACCTTCTTCAGCTCCTTCCGGGAGATCTTCGCGGTCTCATTGGCCTCCGACTGGGGGCCCGGCGCGATCCGCTTTCGCCTGCGCCTGGGCCAGAGCCCGAAGCCGACCAGGACGAGGCCCGAGCCGAGCAGGAGGGGTGGCGCGACGCCGCCCCCCAGCTTGTGAGCGCTCGAGACGAGTGTCTGGGCCAGCGCCGGGGGGATCTGCTTCTGCAGCGACTGCTCGAGCTTCCGGCGCTCGGCCGGCTCGTCTCGCCGCAGCGTACGCAAGCCCGCCCCGGTCCCCATCAGGGCCAGGGCGAGGGCCAGCGCGAGTATCCGAACGGGCCACCCCACGTCCGACCCATCGGAAGAATCGCCCACCCGTTTGAGCCGCCCCCCCCCACCAGCCGAGACCCGGTCAGAAATGCAAGCGCCGCGGCAGCGGCGCGCGCAGCGAGGCGCAGCGAGGCGCAGCCGAGCGTAGCCCGGCAGGCCGGCTTTGCCGGCCGTTACCCGGCTAGAAGGAGCCGAAGAT
>CAZLBF010000052.1:0-4141 GCA_964557495.1 uncultured Myxococcales bacterium
GCGAAGAGAATCAGGAAGGAGAGCGAGAGCTGGCCGCTCCAGACGACCCCGAGCAGCACCGCCGAGAGCAGCGCCGCGGCGATGTGGAGGCCGATCAGGAGCCGCCTCCGGTCCACGCGATCGGCGACGGCCCCGCCGAGCAGGATCAGCAGCACGTTCGGGAGCATCGAGGCGCTCTGAGCCACGCCGACCCAGCGGGCTTCGGCGCGAAGCTCGCCGACCACGAGCCAGGAGAAGATCACTCCCTGCATGCCGAAGGCGGCGAACCAGGCGCCGATCCCGCCGATGTACCAGGGATAGGCGCTCCTCGGGTCCACGGACTCGGAGGTCTCGGTAGAGGCAGCGGGCGGGCTCATGGGTCGCGCGATTCTCGCACGTTGCGAGCGCGGCGCCGGCGGCGTGCTCGCGAGCCGGCCCCTGCCGCGGCCCGATCGGTTGGGCAGCGCTGCGCGGGCATGCTACCTCTGGGCCATGCAGGAGGCGCTGGACCGGCTCGTCGAATTGCTCGATCTGGAAGAGCTAGAGGTGAACATCTTCCGCGGGCGCAGCCCGCAGGAGGAGCGACAACGGGTCTTCGGGGGCCAGGTCGCGGGGCAGGCGCTCGTCTCGGCGGGCCGCACCGTGGATCAGGGGGTGCTCCACTCGCTCCACGCCTACTTCCTGCGACCGGGCGATCCGACGATCCCCATCTTGTATGACGTCGACCGCATCCGGGACGGCCGGAGCTTCACCACTCGCCGGGTGGTCGCCATCCAGCACGGCCGCGCGATCTTCAACATGTCGGTGTCGTTTCACACCCCGGAGGAGGGGCTCGAGCATCAGGTCCCGATCCCCGACTGCCCCCCGCCCGAGGCGCTCCCGAGCTTCGCGGAGCGGGCGGATCCGGTGCTCGAGGACCCGAGGGCAGACGAGTGGCCCGACCTCAAGAGCTGGCTCGAGCGCGACCGGCCCATCGACATGCGCTTCGTCGACCCGGTCGACTTCTTCGAGCCCGAGAAGTCGGTGCCCCGAGAGCTGGTCTGGCTGCGCGCGGACGGCTCGCTGCCGGACGACCTGCTGCTGCACCAGTGCGTGCTCACCTACGCATCCGACATGACCCTGCTCGACACGGCCCTGCGCCCGCACGGCGTCGCCTGGTCGAGCGGCACGCTCATGAGCGCGAGCCTCGACCACGCGATGTGGTTCCACCGGCCCTTCCGCGCCGACGAGTGGCTGCTCTACGTGCAGGAGAGCCCCGCCGCCGCCGGTGCGCGCGGCTTCACCACCGCGCGCGTCTACACGCGCGATGGCGTGGTCGTCGCCTCGGTCGCGCAGGAGGGTCTGATCCGACGCATCGGGGAGCCTCGATGATCGTCGTCACGGGCGGAGCGGGCTTCATCGGCAGCAACCTGGTGAAGGCCCTCAACGAGCGCGGGCGCAGCGACATCCTCGTCGTCGACGAGCTCGTGAACGGGCGCAAGATGCGCAACCTCGTGGACTGCGACATCCTCGACCTGCTCGACAAGGACGCCTTCCTGTCGCGGGTTCTCGCCGGCGGCGGGATCGGCGAGTCGGTCGACGTCGTGTTCCACCAGGGCGCCTGCTCCGACACCATGGAGTGGAACGGCGCCTACATGCTCGAGAACAACACCCACTACTCGGAGGCGCTGCTCGCCTTCGCGCTCGAGCGCGACATCCCGTTCATTTACGCCTCGTCGGCATCCGTCTACGGCAGCGGCCAGCGCTTCCTCGAGGAGCGCAGCTGCGAGGCGCCGCTGAACCCGTACGCCTACTCCAAGTTCCTGTTCGACAGCCACGTGCGCCGCCAGCTCGCCAGCGCGTCCAGCCAGATCGTCGGCCTCCGCTACTTCAACGTGTACGGGCCGCGAGAGCAGCACAAGGGCGAGATGGCGAGCGTCGCCTACAAGCTCCACTGCCAGGTCGTCGAGTCGGGCGAGGCGCGCCTGTTCGAGGGATCGAACGGCTACGGCGACGGGGAGCAGGAGCGCGACTTCGTCTGGGTCGGGGACGCGGTCGCGGTCAACCTCTGGGCCTGGGAGCATCCCGACCGCTCCGGCATCTTCAACGTCGGGACCGGCCGGGCGCAGAGCTTCAACGACGTCGCCCGCGCGGTCATCGCCTTCCACGGCCGGGGCGAGATCGTCTACGTGCCCTTCCCCGACTCGCTGCGCCAGAGCTATCAGAGCTTCACCCAGGCCGACCTCTCCGCGCTGCGCAAGGCCGGCTACCCCGAGCGCTTCCTGAGCGTGGAGGAGGGGGTCGCGCGCTACCTGGAGTGGCTCGCCGGAGCGGCCGGCCCTTAGTTCCGTGCGGCCTCCGACCCGGGCGGGTGCGGGCCCGGCTCGGCTAGACTCCCACCTATGAAGCTCGCTCCCGCGGTGCGCTACCTGCGCGACTACGTCGCGATTCCCTCGGTCAACCCGATGCGGCGCGACGACATCGAGCCGTCGATCGCGGGAGAGGCGCGCTATGCCGAGCACCTGCACGAGCAGCTGAGACGGCTGGGCCTCGACGCGGAGCTCACCGATCCCGGGGAGCGTCCCTCCGTCATCGCGGAGGCGACCGCCGCTGGCGCGACGGAGACGCTGCTGGTCGCGTCACACCTGGATACCGTGCCGGTCGACGGCATGGAGATCGATCCCTTCGACCCGCACATCGAGGGCGGACGGCTCTACGGTCGCGGCAGCTGCGACACCAAGGGGGGAATGGCCGCCCTGGTCGCCGCGCTCGAGGGCGTGCTCGCGCGCGGCACGCTGCGGCGCAACCTGCTCGTCGTCGGAGAGTCGGACGAGGAGCTCGGGAGCATCGGAGCGCGAGCGATCGTCGCGCACCTGGCGGAGCGTCTCCCGGGCGCGGGCGGCGGTGTCTCCCCTGCAGCCAGTAAACGCGGGCCACGCGTGAGCTGGGCCATCGCGACCGAGCCGACCGATCTCAGGGTCGTGACGTGCCACCGGGGCGTGATCCACGCCAAGCTCTGCGCGAGCGGCGTTGCGGGCCACAGCTCCGACCCGAGCATCGGACGCAACGCGATCGTGGCGCTCGCGCGTGCAACGCTCGCGCTCGACGAGCTGGGCGACGCGCTCGGCGAGCACCGCGACCCGACGCTCGGTCCCGCCACGCTCTCGGTCGGCCTGGTCGAGGGAGGCAGCGCGGTGAACGTCATCCCGGCCCGCGCCTCCCTGACGCTGGACCGCCGCACCCTGCCCGGGGAGAGCGCCGAGAGCGTGCGCTCGGAGATCGAGGCGCGGCTCGAACACGCGGGGATCGGTCACGTCGAGGTGGAGTGGTGTCGCGTCGAGAAGGGCGCCCTCGCCACTCCCGACGCACATCCGGCCGTGACGACCTGTCAGCGCGCGGTGGCCGGTGCGGGACTTCCGACGCAGACGACTGCCGCCCCCTTCGCAACCGACGGCGGCGTGTTCGAGGGCGCCGGCCTCCCGTCGATCGTGATCGGGCCCGGCTCGGTCCTCCAGGCCCACACGCCTCGCGAGTGGGTCGAGGTGAGGCAGGTCGAGACCATGGCGGACATCTTTGCGCACATCCTCGAGGAGGTGCCCGAGTAGCGTGGCGCTCCGAGTCAGTCGGTGGTGATCACGAAGCCGATGTCGTCGCCGAGCGGACCCTCCTCGGAGGTTCCGTCACTGAACGGTGTTTCCCAGAGGCCGTCCGGTCCCGCGCTCAGGACCATCACCCGGTGGCGCAGCTCGCCGGCGTAGCGCCCGCCCGGGAAGTAGCGCGCGTTGATGACGTAGGCATTACCCCAAGGATCCTCGACGCTGTAGGCGTCGAGGTACGGGCCGCGCCAGGCGCCCGCACCGCTGCTCGGGTAGTCCTGCTCCGGCTGGTTCGCTGCCGCGCCCGCGACACCCGAATCATTGTCCGGGTTGTTCCAGTACAGGAAGTCCCCCAGCGGCTTCACGCGGCCGAAGCGCCCCCAGTTCCGCGCTCCGGGGCCCGCGCCCGGGACCGCATTGCGCGCGACGTTCGTCGAGGTGACCAGGCGGTCCAGCTGACCGGAGGGCCCGTTGCGGTTCGTGAGCGGCCACTGGCCGACATCCGCGCGCATGCGCTCCACCGCCCGGGCGAGTCGCTCCGACTCGCTCCTCGCCTGCTCGATGCGCCCGTCGTCGACGTAGCGGAC
>CAZLBF010000053.1:0-5503 GCA_964557495.1 uncultured Myxococcales bacterium
GGAAGGGCGAAGCGACGGAAGGCGCGCCGCAGGTAGGCCTCTTCCTCCGGCGCCACGTCGAGATTTCCAGTCCGCAACTCCGGCATCGCCGGCTTCATCGGCAGGTCGCCGGCAGATCCTGAGCAACCCGGCGCACGCCGCCTCCTGAGGGCATTGCGCCGGCGCCACGGGACCCGCGTGCCGCCGCCCCGCCCCCGCCGGCTGCCCCCCAGCCCACCGCCTGCGAGCCGGAGGGGATGGCCACACTGTCTTGTCGTGCGGATCCGCTGCGGTCACGGGTGAGCCGCAAATGTCACAGAAGCTCCACGATTACGTCGGCGGCCTACCTCGATGCCGGGGCTTGGTCGCTGCCCTGTGCAGCCCGGAGCCATGCCGCGGGCGCTCAGCTTCCGGCGGCGAGCTTGAAGCCCTTCGCCGCGAGCACCTTCGCGAACTCGCTGCGATCGACGGCCTTGCTGTGAGCCTCCTCGGGGTCCACGAGCTTCTTCTCGATCAGCTCGGCAAGCGCGTCGCTGAGGGTGACCATTCCCAGCTTGCGGCCGGTCTGCATGATGGAGCCGATCTGGAACGTCTTGCCCTCGCGGATCAGGTTGCTTACGGCCGCGTTGACGATCAGCACCTCGAGAGCGGCAACGCGGCCCCCGCCCGTCTTCTTGCACAGGGTCTGGGCAATCACGCCCTTGAGCGAGCTGGAGAGCATGACGCGTACCTGGGCCTGACGATCCGAGGGAAACTGGTCGATGATGCGGTCCACCGTCGAGGCCGCCGTGTTCGTGTGGAGCGTGCCGAACACGAGATGCCCCGTCTCGGCGGTCTCGATGGCGATCTCCACCGTCTCGAGGTCGCGCATCTCGCCGACCAGCACGATGTCGGGATCTTCGCGCAGGGCCGCGCGCAGCGCGGCCTTGAAGCCATCGGTGTGGTTCCCGATCTCACGCTGGTTGATCAGACACTTCTTGTTGTCGTGTACGAACTCGATCGGGTCTTCGATCGTGATGATGTGCCCCGAGCGGTCCCGGTTGATGTAGTCGATCATCGCGGCGAGCGTGGTCGACTTCCCCGAACCGGTGGGCCCGGTCACCACGACGAGCCCCTTCGTCAGTCGGCAGAGGGAGAGGATGTGAGCAGACAGACCGAGGTCTTGCGTGGTGAGGATGTCGCGCGGGATCACGCGAAACACACCGCCCGCGCCCTTGCGATCCATGAAGAGGTTGCAGCGGAAGCGGCCGAGGTCGGGAAGCTCGTAGGAGAAGTCGCAATCGTGGCGCTGCTCGAACTCCGCGCGTCGGTGGGCCGGCGTGATGGAGTAGAGCATCTCGCGGACGCGCGCGGCCGGCAGGGGATCCCCGCTCGAGAGCTGCACCATCTCGCCGTCCTTTCGGAAGAGTGGCGGGCAGCCGCTCGTGAGGTGCAGATCCGAGCAGCCCTCACGCCCCATCTCCCGGAACAGGGCGTCCATCGCCGCCGTCTCGGGTCCCGGCAGCACCGAGTCCTGGGGAAACTCCTCCAGATCCGCGGCGCCCGTGGTCTCCGGTGTCGTCGGGGTCCGGTGGGCGGGCGCCGGCGAATCGCGCGCGGGCTCGGAGCGGGACGCCGGCGCGGCCCGCGCGGGCTCCGACGCCGCCGCGCGCGTGGGCTTCGGAGCCTCGGCGAGTGCGACCTCGATCCGCAGCGATCCGTCGGCCTGCGCCACCTCGATCGAGACGCGGCCCGAAGGCCCATCGTAGGTGAAGCGGTGCTCGCCGGGCTGCTCCACCTCGGCCCGGAGCTCGGGAGGCACGATCTCCATCAGGAAGTTGCGCAGCAGCTTCGTCTGGAGCGCGGCAGAGGTGATCGGGCGGGCCGTGCCCCCGAACAGCAGCTCCGCCTTCTCCCCGGAGCGCAGGCGAACGCGGTCGGCTCCGCGCTGGGACAGTGCCTCGATGAATCGATCGATCCGCGCCATGACGTAGGGCTGCTGCTCCGTTCAGCGGGGAATCACGCGGGCGATCCGGCGCTTGTTCACGAGGGACAGTCGGCCGCCGTGGTACAGCGGGATGAAGCTGCCGGGCGCATTGAGGAAGTCCTGGATGCGACGGCGCTCGACGGGAAGCTGATAGCGGGTGGCGCCCTCCAGCTCGCTGCCGTCTTCGAGGATGAGCCGGATGTGCGCCTCCACGTCGAGGTCGGCCGTGCTGGGATCCGCCGCGCACTTCGGGTCGGTGCAGGCGTCGTCCGCCGCCAGCGTCACACGGGACAGGGCTCCGCGTTGCAGCAGGCTCACGCCTCCCGCCTCGTCTTCGAGGACGAGGAACTCTTCCTCGCCGTTCAGGAGATCCAGGGCGCGCTCGGGCCCGACGTGCCCGTCGGCTCCCGCCCCGAGGAACAGGAACCCCCTCTGTGCCGCTTGCGACGAAGCACACAGGATCTCCACGGCCAGCTTGGACTTGGGTATGCGATAGCTCTCGGACACGGCACCGCGACCTCGCGCCCCCGAGGAGGGAGCGGCCTGTCGCCGCGTATCGGAAGACGGGAGGGCGTACTGAACCGGATCGCGAGAAGAGCGCGCGGGTGGCGGAAGTCCACAGGCTTCCGTCCCCTACCCCACGACGTCGATCGTCCCACCAGCCGATCTGCTCCGCTCAGGGCGCGCCCAGCTCGAAGTTCTCGTCCGCAAGGATCACTCCGCCCTCGGAGATCACGACCTCGCGCTCGGCCGGCGCAACGAGACCCAGGCGTCGAACCTGGTCCGGATCGACGCGCAGGCGGTAGCGGCCCGGGACGATCTCCTGGAAGATGTAGAAGCCGTCGATCTGCGAGCGCGAACTCCGGAGGACCTCGCCGGAGGCATCGACGAGCTGGACGGAGATCCCGTGCATCGGCTCGGATCCGTTGGCTCGCGCGACGCGCACCCAGCCGTCGATCTCACCGACCGGAACCACCGGGAAGTCGAGCTGGATGGGGGCGCCGGGGCGCAGCACGATTCGCTCGCTCTCCCGGGGGGTGAGCCAGTGCGGATCCTCGATCGTGCCGGTGTCGATGCCCACGCGGATCCGTCCGTCGATGGGAAGCTCGTTGAGGAACGCAGTCCCCACCGCGTCGCTGCGGGGCGTGCCGCCGCCCGGCGCGCGGAAGCCCACTCCGGGCAGGGGCTCGTCGCCGCTGTCGTAGCGTCCGTTGGCGTTCTGGTCGAGGAAGACGCGCGCGTTCACCGCACCCGTGCGGGTCGCCGTCGGATCCTGCCAGCGCGCACGTCCGGTGTAGGGGTCCGGCGTGATGCCGACGGAGATCCCGACCCCGGCCTGCACGACGCCGCGGCCGTCGACCTCGAGGTTCGTGCTCATCACGAACACGCTCACGCGGCGGCTGAACGACGCGAGGCCCGTGGTGCGGCTGCCGAACGAGTGCGTCACGCCCAGCCGCATCGCGGTCAGATAATCCAGCGTCCAGTCGCCTACGGCCGCGATGCTCCGGAACCGCGCCGGCACTGCGCCGTAGGCGAACTGTCCCCGCACCCCGAAGGGCCCACGCCGGTAGCTCGCGATGAGCTCAGCGTCGAGGTACTCGGTCCCGACGCCGTCGCCCCGGTTCACCCGGCTCCGCAGCGTGTGGGTCAGCCACACGGGGCGCAGCCAGGTAGAGAGCCGCAGGTCGGCGTCCGTCTCGAAGCGCCCGTTGCGCTGGCGCGAGTATCCGACCCCGACCCGGTAGTAGAGCGGGAGCCTGCGCAGCGGGACCGAGCCGTCGACGTCTGCCTCGGTGCGACCCAGCAGGCGCCGTCCGCCCCAGACGCGCGTGCGCTCGGAGAGGAACTCGCGGAACTCGTGGTGCGAGAGCGTGATCGAGGTGCGCCCCACGCGCGTCTGCCAGCCGACGCCGAGTCCAAAGCCTCCCTCGCTCACCCCGAGCAGGTCGGCGCGCAGCAGGGAGCCCTGCAGCTCGGTCCGCGCAGCCAACGTTGCGTAGTGGTGCTGCCCCTCGACGAGCGGCAGCGTGGCGGCTCCCAGTGCCAGGGTGAAGGCCTCGCCGAAGCCGTGCTCGACCTCGCCGATCGCCCGCGGCTCCCCGCGAAGCCGCGCGTCGCCACCGACGTCGCCGAAGGTCAGGAGGTCGCTGTCCTGCTGGTTGAACGTGACCCGGAAGCGCGTCTCGCCGGCCGGCGCCAGCCCCCCGTCCATCCAGACCCGACGCTCCTCCTCGCGCATCTCGCCGAAGGGCCCGTGGAACACCATCCGGAAGACGTTGAGGCCGGGAGCCGTGGGCACGTCCTCGAAGGCGTAGCGAAGGTCGCCGGACGAGCCCTGGAAGTCGAGCAGCACCTCGTTCTGATAGAGCTCGACGTTCCAGCCGGGCCGCAGATCCCCGGAGAGCGTCAGCTGTCCCAGCTCGCTGAAGTAGTTCAGCGGGAAGCTCGAGAGCTGGATGCCGCGCCCGCCGCGCACCTGGGACACGAACGGGAGGGAAGGCGTCGACACGTCTCCCAGCGTGAACTCGCGCAGGTGGAGCGGGCCAGCCATCTCGCCGTCGAGGTCTCGTCGCCCGGCCCGCATTCGCAGCCGCGAGTATTCGCCCGCGATGCCGGTCCACAGCATCTCGGAGCGGAGCCGGAGCAGGTCGCCGGCCGCCGCCAGGTCGTAGCCGGACTGCCAATCGAGGCCGCTCCGCCCGGAGCGCAGGGTCCGGGAGTAGACGTTCAGATCGACGGCGGGGACGCTCCACCAGCGGTACGGGCTCTCGGTGGTCGGGCCCTCTGCATCTTCCCGCCGCAAGCCGAGGCGGGCGTGCAGCTGCTCCCGGGCGAGCCGGCTCTCGACGGGCAGTGTCTCCCGCGACACCGCCTCGACCCGGAGCTGCCGCCGGTCGATCGAGAGGTCGACCGGCCACCAGGCCGAGAGAGAGCGCGCGTCGACGTAGATGTCGTGAGACCAGAGGATGATCCGGGACGAGGCGAGGTCGCGCTCCGCTCCCTCTGTGCGCAGCGTGCGCCCCTCCAGGTCGAGTTCGAAGAGCCGATGGGGGTGGATCAACCAGCCTTCCGCCCGCGCCCTCTCAGGATCGACCTGGACCGCCAGCTCGAAGGCGGCGGCCAGCTCGCCGAGCGGCAGCAGCAGCTCGCCGTCCTCGTCGATCGCCAGCAGGCCGCCGTCCAGCACGCGCCCCCCCAGCCGAAGCTCGAGGGGCCAGAGCTGTTCCGGATCCACGGGGGTCCGCAGAGCGGATCCCGGGACTTCGGCTGGAGCCTCGAGCTCGGTTGGAGCCGGACCCTGCGCGGGGGCCTCGGCGCGCGCCGGGGCCGAGAGGGACGCGATGAGGGCCGCCGCCCAGAAGATCATGCGACCGCGTCGCCTCGAGCGTCGTGCCGTCCCTTCAGTTGCCCGAGAGCACAACGCTCGCCTCGGCGATGAGGCTGGACGCGTCTTCCTCGCCGTCGCGGTACTCGACCGTGAGCCGGCCATGCTGCGGGATCTGGCCGCGGGGGAAGTCGAGCTCGAGGGCGACGGATCGGCTCGGGTTCGGCGTGTAG
>CAZLBF010000054.1:0-3007 GCA_964557495.1 uncultured Myxococcales bacterium
GCTATATTGCCCGGCCCGTGACCGGTCCGGATCTCGAGATGCCGCCCGCCGCCACCTGGCACCCGCTGGTCGCGGCGGCCCTGGCCGAAGACATCGGCCCCGGCGACGCGACGAGCTGCGCGCTGATCGAGGCCGCAGCGACCGGTGTCGCGCGCATCGAGGCTCGCGAAGCCCTGCGCGTGTGTGGTCTCGAGCTCGCGGCCGAGGTCTTCCTGCGCTGCGGCGCCAGCCTCGACCGGAGCTCGACGGATGGCGCCGACGCCGAGCCGGGCGACGTCGTGGCCACGATTCGCGGCCCCGCGCGCGCGATCCTGGCGGGAGAGCGCACCGCGCTGAACTTCCTGCAACGCCTCTCCGGCATCGCGACGCTCACGCGCCGCTTCTGCGCGGCGGTCGCCGAGACCGGCGCCCTGATTCTGGACACGCGCAAGACGACGCCCGGCTGGCGTCTGATCGAGAAGTACGCGGTGCGCTGCGGGGGCGGAACCAACCACCGCAGCGGCCTCTACGACGGAATCCTGATCAAGGACAATCACATCGCGGCAGTCGGCTCGGTCAAGGCCGCCGTGGAGCGCGCCCGCAGCCGAGGTCCCCTCGCACTCGCCGTTCAGGTCGAGATCGAGTCCCTAGAGCAGGCGCGCGCCGCACTCGAGGCCGGGGCGGACGCGCTCCTCGTCGACAACCTGCCGCCACCTCACATCGCCGAGATCGTGGGCCTCGTCGCGGGCCGCGTCCCGGTCGAGGCCTCCGGGGGCATCACGCTCGAGACCGTCCACGAGATCGCACGGACCGGCGTCGATCGCATCTCGGTCGGTGCCCTCACCCACTCGGCGCGGGCGGTCGACCTCGCCCTGGAATGGACCGAACGCTCGGGGAGCTGACGCTCCCGACGGGCTGGCTCGGGAGGCGCCTGGAGCTCTACCGCGAGCTCGACTCGACCAACCGGCTGGCCGAGGAGCTCGCGAACGGAGGCGCACCCGAGGGCACCCTGGTCCTGGCGGACGGCCAGACGGCGGGACGCGGGCGCCTCGGACGCAGCTTCTTCTCGCCCCCCGGCACCGGTCTCTACCTCTCGCTGGTGCTCCGGCCCCGGATCCCGGCCGACCGCGCGCCGCAGTACATCTTCGCGGCCGCCGTCGCCGTGGCGGAGACGGTGCGCGCCTGGATCCCCCCCGAGGTGCGGGTCGAGATCAAGTGGCCCAACGACGTGCTGCTGGACGGACGCAAGACCAGCGGGATCAACCTGCCCGCGAAGCTCGAGGGCGACCGGGTCCACTGGCTGGTGCTCGGGATCGGCGTGAACGTCAACCTCACGCGGGCCGATTTCCCCGAGGAGCTGATCCCGATCGCGACCAGTCTGCGGGTCGCTCGCGGCACGCCGCTGGATCGCGTGGCGTTCGCCGAGGCGCTGCTCGGCAGGCTCGAGCAGCGGATCGATCGGCTCCGGGAGGGGGGGTTCCCGGAAGTCTTGGAAGCCTGGCGGGATTTCTTCAGAATGCAGGGGGCACGGGTCCGGGTGGGAGGGCCGGGCGTCGCACGCGAGATCGAGGGCACGGTCAAGGGCATCGACTCGGTCGGGGCGCTTCTGGTCCAGACGGAACGAGCCCGCGAGCGAATCCTCGCGGGCGACGTGACCCTCCTGGACTCGGACCAACCAGATCGGTAAGGGGACGCTTTGCTGCTCGCCATCGACATCGGAAACACCAACACGGCGATCGGCCTGTTCGACGGCGAGACGCTGCTGGACCACTGGCGGCTGGGCGCGCTCGTTCACGGCACGTCCGACGAGTGCGCGGTCACGGTGAAGGCGCTCCTGGGGCTCGCCGGGCGAGACCCGACCTGCGTCGACGCCGCGATCATCTCGTGCGTCGTCCCTCCCCTGCTCCCGATCTTCGAGCGGACCTGCACCAAGCTCTTCCACTGCGAGCCCATTTCAGTGGAGCCCGGCATCCGGACCGGCATGCCGATCCGGGTCGACAACCCGCGCGAGGTGGGCGCCGACCGCATCGTGAACTCGGTGGCCGCCTACCACATCCTGGGCGGGCCCGCGATCTCGATCGACTTCGGGACGGCGACCAGCTTCGACTGCATCTCGGCGGACGGCGCCTTCGTCGGGGGAGCGATCTTCCCGGGGATCGTCGCCTCGCTCGAGGGTCTCGTCCAGCGCGCATCGAAGCTGTCGAGCGTCGAGATCATGCGTCCGCCCGGCGTCGTCGGCCGAAACACCGAGCACAGCCTCCAGTCGGGGATGCTGTTCGGCTACGCTGGACTCGTCGACTCCATGGTGGACCGGATCCGGGGCGAGATCGGGCCGGATGCCGGCGTGGTCGCGACGGGAGGATTGGCACACTTGATCGCGAGCGAGACGAAGTCGATCCGGCGGGTCGAGCCGTTTCTGACGCTCGAGGGACTGCGACTCATCTGGGAAAGAAATCGAGAGCTCGCGCCGTAGCGAGCTCGCACCGTACTCTGAGGAGGCTGCATGAGCGACGTGACCCGAACCCGCATCTTCGCACTGATCGGACACGGGGGTGACGGGAAGACCACGCTGGCCGACTCCCTCGCCATGGCTGCGGGTGTCGTGAACCGGCTCGGGAGCGTGGAGGACGGAACCTCCTTCATGAACTACCTCCCGGAGGAGAAGGCGCGGCGCATCACGATCTCGGCCTCGGTCTGCTCGTTCGAGAAGGACGGGTACCGCATGTGCGCGGTCGACACCCCCGGGGACTCGAACTTCGCCGGGGAACTGGCCGGGGCACTGCAGGCCGTGGATCACGCCGTTCTGGTGGTCGCGTCGGGCGAGGACGTCAAGGTGGGCACCGACAAGGCCTTCAAGCTGGCCCGGGGCAACGGGATCTCGGTCACGGCGGTCGCCAACAAGATGGATCACGAGGCTGCGAACTTCGACGCCACCGCCTCGAACCTCGAGCGGGACTTCGGGATTCGCGTCGTGAAGCTCCACCTGCCGATCGGCTCGGGGGTCCAGTTCGGCGGATACGTCGATCTG
>CAZLBF010000055.1:0-5876 GCA_964557495.1 uncultured Myxococcales bacterium
GGTGGCGCTAATCATCGCGGTGGTCAGAACCGCGTTGGAAGACCAGACTCTACAGGAAGAGTTGCCGGGTTATCGAGACTATGCGCGGCGCGTGCGCTATCGGCTGATTCCGGGGATTTACTGATGTTCAAGTTCCCGACACACCACAAGCACATCGATGAGGCCTACCCAGAGCCTACTCACTGCATCTGCTACAAGCTCGGGCATCCTCCTGAGGGGTGTGGCAGGGAGCACTGCGTGACGCGCAGGCCAGCCGCCCCACCACTCCCTCCATACCAACCAAGGCGGATAGGTAATTCAAGCAGGCTTTTCGGGTGCCGGTAAGCATCATAGGGGGGTGGCGTCTGCAGGGGCAGGGATGAGGGAATGGTGTCTCCCGACCTCGTCGGGGATTGTGGAGTTGAGCCATCAACCCGCCCCCACGAGAGGAGACACCACCGATGCAACGATACCTCGGTCTGGACGTCCATGCAGCGAGCTCGACGCTGGTGGTCCTGTCCCAGAGCGGCAAGCGTCTGGGGCAGAGCGTGATCGAGACGAAGAGCATAAGCGATTCAAAGATCCCTTCGGGGGTCTGATAACGCGCTTTCTGTCAAATCGTCGGGCTGAGGGGCTCTATGCGGGGGGAGCAAGCGGGCGGTTGGGCTGAGCGCGGTGCGGATGGGCGGCGGTTGCGCGCGTTGGCCGGCGAGAGATGGGGGCACGGGGGCCGCCGGGACCCCGCGGCACGCCTCGGAGGTCTCGGGAAGGGGTGGGATCGTTGCCCGGTGGCGGAGGGCTTAGCTGGGTACGGGGAAGTCGGGCGCCTCGCCGGGGAGGGGTTCGAGCCGGTCGGCTCGGGCGGGTCTCGGGGGCGGTGCCCGGGCGGGCAGACCGAGGTAGGTGAGGATCTTCGCGATCACCTCGGGCTGATCGATCGCGGCCACGATGCGCATGCGGCCGCGGCAGCGGGGGCACTCCAGGACGTCGACGGCGAAGATCCGCCGCATGAGCTCGGCCCATGACAGGCGTCTTGCGCGCGGCGGGAGCTGCGGGTCCTCGGGCCCCGGGAACCCGCCGGCCGGAGCGTCGCGCCCGGTCACGCAGGGGCTTGCCACGGGTCGATCTGCGTCCGCGCTGCCGGACGGCGAAGACCGGGCTCCGGGACGGGCAGGAGGCGGCGGCTTGACCGAGCGTGAGCCGCGGACAGACGCACGGCCTGCGCTCGCCTCACCTCCGGCAGGCTCCGACGGTCGGCCCGCCACGACGGCGGGTCGCCGGCGCGCGGCGGGAGCAAGCACGCCGTGGTAGCGCACGAGGTGAGCGCGCGGCGGCGGGACGAGAGCCGCGAGGCGACTCAGGAAGTCGATCGGCTCGAATAGCACGTGTGTGGTGCCGTCGCGTCAGCGGCGCTTGAGGCGGTACAGCACGCGTCCGTCGGTCAGGCGCGACAGGCGCTCGCTCGCGATGGGAGGCCGGGACACGTAGCGGCACAGCCGCTCGAGACGCTTCCGGTCCCGCGCTGGAGCACAAACGTCGGCGTGCAGGCTTACCCCGCCGACGTTCGCGCAGCGGGGGCCCGATCCGGCGACCACGTCCTCGACGTCGATGCGGTCGCCGAGCCGGAGCAGCGGCCGGCCTGCGCGGGGACCGGTGGCGATGCGCCCGCGGACCGACGCCGCGCACAGCTCCGCGAGCAGCGGGGACTCGCCCCAGGCTGCGCGCGCCCGGCGCTGGAGTGCTCCGAAGACGGCGCGGATGAACAGCCGGAGCACCGCGCTGCAGAGCCGGTGGTCGTACGCCAGGCGGTAGCGCAGGGCGTGGGGAAGCGAGAGCACCCACTGGCGCACCGGGACCGCGGGCAGGACGCGGTCCACCAGATGAGCGGCGGTGTCGGACATGCGACGGCCCATGCACGACGGACAGAAGGCGCGGCCCTTGCACGAGAAGGCGACGAGCCGGCCGTAGCCGCAGGACTCGCAGCGCAGGCGCGCGAAGCCGAACTGGAGCAGGCCGCACTCGAGATAAGAGCGTAGCTCCCGCTCGACGAAGCGCGGCACCGTGCGCTCGTGCCGCTCGGCCTGGGCGAGGAAGCTCTCGAGATGCTCGTGCACGACCGCGTAGAGGGGCGTCTCCTCGGGGCGGCGTCGTTCGCGGTGTCCGGCGCGAGGGGGAGTGCAGGAGGAGGCGAGGAGCGAGAGCTGGCGCGCCATCCCCGCGAGCCGATGCCATTCCAGTGCCCGGCCCGGTGACCTGCAGGTGCGCTCTCGCGCCTGGGGGAGAACGTTCCTTCACCTACCAGGTCCGACGCCCGTTCACAGCTCGAGTCGGGCCGAGGGAGTCGTCTTCGCGTTACGATGGAGCTGCATCGAGCGTTGCTTCTCCGAGATCTGGAGCTGTGGTGAACACCATTCCCCCAGAGGAGGGGCCGCACTGCGAGGGGAGAGCGATGTCGACGTTTGCGCCCAGTCATCTGCGCTGCGAGTATGCGATCGATCCGCTCGGCATCGGCACGACGCGGCCGCGGTTCTTCTGGCGACTCACCGACGAGCGGGCGGGCGCGGTGCAGAGCGCCTACCAGGTCCAGGTCGCAGCCACGCGCGAGGCGCTGGCGGCGGACGAGAGCGATCTCTGGGACAGCGGACGGGTGGAGTCCTCGGCGACGGCACAGGTCGAGTACGCGGGCCGGGCGCTCGGGTCTCGCCAGCGCGCCTGCTGGCGCGTGCGGAGCTTCGACGCCGGCGGCGAGGCGTCCCCCTGGAGCGAGGTGGCCCGCTTCGAGCTCGGGCTGCTGGAGCGCTCGGACTGGCACGCGTCTTTCATCGCCTCGCCGCTCATGGGGTCCCCGCAGCACTCGCCCGCGGTGCCGGCACTGCGGCGACGCTTCCAGGTCGACAAGCCGGTCCGCCGCGCTCGGCTGTACGCGACGGCGCTCGGTCTGTATCAGGCCGAGATCAACGGGTCGCCGGTGGGCGACTGGGAGCTGATGCCCGGCTGGACCGCATTCGACCGCCGGGTCCGCTACCAGGTCTGCGACGTCGCGCCTGCGCTCCGGCCGGGCGAGAACGTCCTCGGCACGCTTCTCGGCGACGGCTGGTACTGCGGCTATCTGGGGCTGGCGAACGCGCGCGAGGGATACGGCGAGCGACCGGCACTCATCGCACAGCTGGAGATCGAGAACGAAGACGGCACGGCTCAGATGGTGTCGACGGACGCGGACTGGCGCTGGCACGCGTCGCACATCCTCGAGGCGGACCTGTTCATGGGCGAGACGCAGGACGCCCGACAGCACCCGGGCGACTGGACGCTGCCCGGCTTCGACGACTCCGCCTGGCTGCCGGTAGAGGTGCTCGCGGACCCCGGCTGCGCGCTCGAGGCCATGCCCGGGCCTCCGGTGCGCGTCATCGACGAGCTTCGGCCGATCGGCCCGCCGGAGTGGCGCTCCGGCGGCCTGGATGCGCCGCGCTGGATCTTCGATCTGGGCCAGAACATGGTCGGTCGGATCCGCCTGCGCGTGCGCGGCGAGCGCGGCACGACGCTGCGCATCCGCCACGCGGAGGTTCTGGACGAGAGCGGTGAGCTGTACCGCGACAACCTGCGGGCGGCCCGCCAGCAGGACCACTTCACGCTCGCGGGCACCGCCGACGCGGAGACCTTCGAGCCCTGTTTCACGTTTCACGGCTTCCGCTACGTCGAGGTGGAGGGACGCCTCGCACCCGACGCCATCGAGGAGCTGACCGGCGTCGTGCTCTGCTCCGACATGCCGGTCACCGGAGCGTTCAGCTGCTCCGACCCCGACCTGAATCAGCTGCAGAGCAACATCGTCTGGGGGCAGCGGGGCAACTTCGTCGACCTGCCCACCGACTGCCCGCAGCGCAGCGAGCGCCTCGGCTGGACCGGCGACGCGCAGGTGTTCGTGCGCACCGCCGCCTTCAACATGGACGTGGCCGGCTTCTTCCAGAAGTGGCTGCTCGATCTGGAGGACGCGCAGGACGCGGACGGTGCGGTGCCGCCCGTCGCCCCCATGGTCCGCTCGAGCCCGCTCGCGCGCCTGGCGGACGGGGGCCCGGCCTGGGCCGATGCGGTGGCGATCTGCCCGTGGACCCTCTACCGCTGCTATGGCGACGCGCGCCTGCTCGAGGCCCGCCTCGACGGCATGCAGGCCTACCTGGACTTCCTCGAGCGGCGCTTTCCATCTCTCATCCGCTCCGATCCCGCCGTCGACGCATGGGGCGGCTTCGGCGACTGGCTGGCGCTCGACGGCACCGACCCGACGGACGACCGTCAGGGCGGCACGCCCAAGGACCTGATCGGGACCGCCTTCTTCCAGTACAGCGCGAGCCTCGTCTCCAGGATGGCCCGCGCCGTCGGGCGCGATGCGGACGCCGCGCGCTACGCCGACCTGGCATCCCGCGTGCGCGCGGCCTTCCGCAAGCGCTTCGTCTCCGCCGACGGCCTGCTCGCAGGGGCGACCCAGACCAGCTTCGTGCTGCCGCTCCACTTCGGTCTGCTCGAAGGGGACGAGCGGCGCACGGCCGCGGAGTGCCTGTGCGTCGCGCTCGAGTCGCGCGGCGTCGCGCACACCACCGGCTTCGTCGGCACGCCCTACCTGCTGCACGTGCTCACGTCGATCGGTCGCCTCGACCTCGCGTACCGGCTGCTCCTGCGAACCGAGTACCCGTCCTGGCTGTACACGGTGCGGAACGGGGGCACCACGATGTGGGAGCGCTGGAACGGCTGGACCGCGGAGAATGGCTTCTACGACCCGGCCATGAACAGCTTCAACCACTACGCCTACGGCGCCGTCGGCGAGTGGATGTACGGGACCCTGGCCGGCCTCGACCTCGATCCGGACGAGGGTCCCGATACGAACGCCTGGCGGCGGGCGCGCATCGCCCCGCGACCGCCGATCGCACCCGGCCTGCCCGACGCGCCGCTGCTCACGCGCGCGGCGGTCGGACACGACACCGTGGCGGGCCGCTACGAGGTCGACTGGTCCATCGACGG
Source organism: uncultured Myxococcales bacterium (assembly GCA_964557495.1). Taxonomy (GTDB): domain Bacteria; phylum Myxococcota_A; class UBA9160; order SZUA-336; family SZUA-336; genus CAZLBF01. Next base: position 4,987 of record CAZLBF010000055.1, read on the forward strand.
CGACCGGTTCACGCTGAACGCTCGCGTCCCCGCGGGAGCCGGCGCGAGCGTGCGCCTCCCCGACGGTGCCGAGCACGAGGTCGCCGCCGGACGCCACCGCTGGGAGGTAAGGCTCGACGACATCCGCGCCGCGGAGGAGCGGGCGCGCGCCTGGCTGAGCCGAGTGCCATAATCCCGCCCGACCACAGAGGAGAAGAAGAATGGGCTATCGCTGCTTCGAGATCAGCATCGACGAGCAGGTCGCGCAGATCGTTCTGAGCCGACCCGAGAAACGCAACAGCATGATCCCCGAGTTCTGGGACGAGCTACCCGAGATCGTTCGGGACATCGACGACAACTCCAAGGCGCGGGCCATCGTCATCTCCTCCACCGGTCCGCACTTCTCGTCCGGTCTCGACGTGAAGGCATTCGCCGCCGGCGCTGGCGAAGGGGCGAAGCCTCCGGATTCCGAAGAGCAGACGCGAGCGCGACGGACACGGGCCGCCCGCTTCTACGACGACGTGCGCCGCATGCAGCACACGTTCTCCTGCCTCGAGGCTTGTCGGCTGCCGGTGCTGGCCGCGGTCCAGGGCGGCTGCATCGGCGGGGGCGTCGACCTGGTGACCGCGTGCGACATGCGCTACGCGACCGAGGACGCCTTCCTGACGATCTTCGAGATCAACATCGGCATGACCGCCGACGTCGGCACGTTTCCGCGACTCGTGAAGCTGATCCCCGAAGGGATCGTGCGCGAGCTCGCCTACACCGGACGGCGCATGCCGGCACGCGAGGCAGAGGCGGCCGGGCTGATCAACCGCGTATTCCCCGACCAGGAGACGATGCTCGCCGAGGTCACCGGCATCGCTCGAGAGATCGCGGCCAAGGCACCGCTCGCCGTCTACGGCTGCAAG
>CAZLBF010000056.1:0-6956 GCA_964557495.1 uncultured Myxococcales bacterium
CGAGCCAGTCGCACAGTCGATCGAAGAATGCGCTGCCGCGCGGATTCTCCAGCACGTACGCCGACACGTCCCGCTCCCGACCGGTGCGCTCCCGCAGCCGATCGTCGAAGTGGGGATTCGGCAGGAATCGCACGTCGAAGAGCAGCTCCATGGTCTGGGGCGTACCGTAGCGGAACCCGAACGAGACGAGGTTCACGACGATGGGCCGGACCTTGCCCGACACGTGCTGGACGACCGCCGCCCGGAGCTGATGCACGTTCAGGCGCGAGGTGTCGATCACGTGATCAGCGAGGTCGGCCACGTCGCGGAGCAGATCCCGCTCGACCTCGATCCCGCGCTCGACCGGCCCCTCCGGAGACAGGGGATGCACGCGGCGCGTCTCGCGATAGCGGTTCACGAGCACCTGGACCGAGGCGTCCAGGAAGATCAGCTCGAGCGCGACCCCCCGGGAGCGCAGCTGTCGGATCAGATCCGGGAGCGCCGACAGGAACTGGACCTCCCGGGCGTCGAGCGCCAGGGCGATCTTCTGGATCGGCGGCGAGGACTTCGCGCAGAGATCGAGGAACTGGTCCACGAGCTGGACCGGGAGGTTGTCGGCGCAGTAGAAGCCGATGTCCTCGAGCGCCGCCATGGCGGTGCTCTTCCCGCTGCCGGAAAGCCCGCTCACGAAGACGATGCGCGGCAGGGACTCCCTCACGACCGTCCCATCTCCTCGCGCAGGCTGGCGTCGAGGCGGGCCGCCGCATTCACGCCGGCGGCGCGCAGCCGATGGTCGCGGGCCGCCACCTCGACCACGGTCGCGACGTTGCCACCCGGCCGCGCCGGCAGCGTCAGCGACGGCAGCGCCACGCCCGCGAGCCTCTCCGATGGACGGTCCAGGCCGACCCGCTCGTACTCGCGGCCGCGACCCGGAGGATCCAGGTGACAGACCAGGTCGACCCGGGCCTGCTCCAGGACGGCCTCGGGCCCGAAGAGGTCGCGGATCGAGAGGATCCCGAGCCCCCGGATCTCGACGTGGTCGCGGATGCGGTCCAGTGCCCGGCCCACCACCTCACCCGCCGGCGTGCACTCCAGCAAGACGACATCGTCGGCCACCAGGCGATGGCCGCGCTGGACGAGCTCGAGCGCACACTCGCTCTTGCCGCTGCCGCTGGGACCCAGGAGCAGGACCCCCACCCCGCGGACGTCGACGAACGCCCCGTGGCAGCGCACGGTCAGATCTTGGCGTCCTCGTCCTCGATGGCGCCGATGACGTCCTCGAGGGTCTCGCCCCCCGTGAGCTTCTGCCGGAACGCCGCGTCCCGGAAGAAGCGGGAGATGCGCGCGAGAGCCTTCAGATAGCGGCCTCCCGAGTGCTCTGGCACCACGAGCAGGAAGAAATGGTGGGTCGGCTGGCCGTCGATCGAGTCGAAATCGACCCCCTCGGCGCTCCTGGCGAAGCTGGCCACGAGGCGATCCAGCCCCATCATCTTCCCGTGGGGGATCGCGACTCCCTCGCCGATGCCCGTGCTCTGGAGCGCCTCCCGCTCCAGCAGGACCTCCAGCAGCCGGTCCGCGTCGATCTGGGGCTCGACCTTGGCCAGCGCGGCCGCCATCTCGCCCAGCACTTCGTTCTTCGTCCGGACGCCGAGATTCAGGATGACGGCATCCTTGACGAGGATCTCCATGATCTTCATGCGGATCCCCTGTTCGGCCCCGAAGGCTAGCCGACCTCCCGGCGCTTCGTCGACGAGAGCATGTTCATGGATTCCCTGTACTTCGTCACCGTTCGGCGCGCGATGTCGATGTTGGCGACGCGGAGCATCTCCGCGATCCGCTGATCCGAGAGCGGCCGGCGCGGGTCCTCGTTCGTGATGAGCCGCCGGATGCGCTCCTTCACGCTCTCGCTCGCGACCGCATCCCCATCCACGCGATTGATGCTCGAGTTGAAGAAGTACTTGAGCTCGAAGATGCCCTGGGGGGTGTGCGTGTACTTGTTCGTCGTCACGCGGCTGACGGTCGATTCGTGCATCTCGATGTCGTCGGCGACGTCCCGCAGGTTCAGCGGTTTCAGGTAGTTGATGCCCTTCTCGAAGAAGTCCCGCTGGTGCTTGATGATGCTCTGCATCACCTTGTAGATCGTGCGCTGCCGCTGATGGATCGACTTGATGAGCCACATCGCCGACCGCACCTTGTCGTGGACGTACTCCTTGGTGTCCTTGGACGCCGGATTCCCCTTGGCCAGAACTTCGCGGTACAGCCCGTTGATGCGGAGCCGGGGCAGGCCGTCGTCGTTGAGCACGACGTGGAAATCGTCCCCGATCCGGTGCACGTAGATGTCTGGCACGATGTAGACGGGTTCGTCGCCCCCGAAGGCGCGGCCAGGGCGGGGCTCGAGCCTTCCGATCACGTGGGCCGCCTCCGCCACCTCCTCGATCGCCACGCCGAGCGCACGGGCTACGCCCCGGAAGTCGCGCTTGATGAGGCTCTCGAGCTGCTCGTCGAGGATCCGAAGCACGAGCGGATCGCGGATCTCGAGGGTCCGGGCCTGGATGCAGAGGCATTCGCGCAGATCTCGTGCGGCCACGCCCGCCGGGTCGAACTCCTGCACCTTCGAGAGCGCTCTGCCGACGACCTCCTCCTTCACGCCCGACTGTCGGGAGATCTCTTCCAGCGTCGACGCGAGGTAGCCCTTGTCGTCGATGTTCCCGATGATGAAGTGCGCCGCGACATCCTCTTCCATGGGGAAGTCGGCGAGCTGGAGCTGCCACAGCAGGTGATCGCCGAGCGACTCCCGACGGGTCAGGGTGTTCTCGATGGAAGGGCGATCGTCGTCACCGCCCGACTCGCGGACGGCGGTCTGGGGTCGGGCGTCCATGTAGTTCTGCCAGTCGACGTCCGCGACCTTCTCTGCGTCGGTGGGCTCACGATCGGATTCCGCACCCTCGCCGGCCCGCGCGTCGGCTTCGACACTCGCCTCGCCCGCCGCGCGATCCTTCTGGGATGCATCCGCCGCGAGGTCGGCGGTCTCGCCACCGTCGCCGGTGTCGGAGGGACGATCGTCGTCTCCCTCGATCGTCTCCTCGAGGACGGGGTTCTCCTGCAGCTCCTTCTGCACGAGTCCCACGAGTTCCATCCGCGAGAGCTGCAACAGCTTGATCGCCTGCTGCAGCTGCGGCGTCATGACCAGCTGCTGACTCAGCTTCAGGTGCTGTTTGAGCTCGAGTGCCATCGCGTCGTCTTCTCGTTCCTGCTCTAGGTAAGCCGGAAGTTCTCTCCCAGATAGATCTCACGGACCTGCGGGTCTGCAGCGATCTCGTCCGGGGTTCCCTCTCGAATGATGTGGCCGTCCTTGATGATGTAGGCGCGATCGCAGATCGACAACGTCTCGCGCACGTTGTGGTCGGTGATGATGACTCCGATGCCCCGGGTCTTCAGCTGCTCGATGATCTTCTGGATGTCGATCACCGCGATGGGATCGATTCCCGCGAAGGGCTCGTCGAGCAGCATGAACTTCGGATCCAGCACCAGCGCGCGCGTGATCTCCACGCGCCGCCGCTCCCCTCCCGACAGTGTGTCGCCTCTCAGACCCGCCTTTTCGGCCAGACCGAGCTCCGCCAGTAGCTCCCTGAGCCGCTCGCGACGCACCCGGCGGTCCGGCTCCACCGTCTCCAGGATGGCGTTGACGTTGTCGGCAACGGACAGCTTACGGAAGACAGAAGCTTCCTGGGGGAGGTAGGTGATGCCGAGCCGGGCGCGACGGTACATCGGGAGGTCGGTGATGTCCCGTTCCCCCAGCAGTACGCGACCCTGGCTGGGCCGGATGCCACCGGCCATCATGTTGAAGGTGGTCGTCTTGCCGGCTCCGTTCGGCCCCAGGAGGCCGACGACCTGTCCGGGTTCGACCTGCAAGTCCACGGATCCCACTACGTCGCGATCGCCATAGCGCTTGGAGAGCGCCGCACCGGAGAGTGTCGTCATGGCAGGGCGGTCCGCGGCTCGGAGTCGGCCGGGCGGACCACCAGCCGGGTCCTCCCCGTCACGTCGACCGTCTCCGCATCCAGGTCCAGGGTGATGACGTCGCCGCGGACTCGCGCCCGGCCGTCCCACATCTCCGCATTGCCCTCGCATTCGACGCGGCGCGGCGGCTGGGAGTAGACGGCCCGCTCGCAGCGCGCCTGCCGCTCTCCCTGGGAGATCTCGACATCGCCCGTCGCCGTGAGGCGATCGGGTCGCTGCGCTCCGATCGGATAGCCCGCCTCGAGGCGTGCGGCGCGCAGCTCGACGTCGGACTGGACCACCACGACGTCTCCCTCGAGCACGATGAGGCGCACGTCGCCCTGCTCCTCGGCGTCGAGTCGCTCGGCCCGGATCACGACCGGCTCGTCGGATTCGAGGCCGACCTGCCGCTCGCGCTGCCCCGGGGTCGTCTCGTCCTTCCGCGGCGTCGGATGGAGCAGGAGATCGGCCCCTCCCTCCACCGACACCCGCTGCCGGACGAGGTCGAAGGCGATGGACTCGCCGGAAACCCGATCCGCGCCGTCGCGGAGCTCGGCGTCGCCGCGACAGACGATGCGCTGGCCGGGGTGGTCGTAGAACGCCTCCGCGCAGCGCCCCTCGCGTTCTCCCTGGCGGATGAGCACGTCGCCGCGCGCCACGAGACGGTCGGGCTGCTTCGACCCGTCGCGATATCTGGCCTCGAGGTAGCGGGCGCCGAGAAACAGGTCCGCCTGCCGGACCTCCACGTTCTGCCGGAAGATCAGCGTCCGGACGCCGTCCGAATCCGTCGCCTCCAGCTCGTCGGAGCGGATCGAGATGGGCGAGCCGCCGAGGTTTCCGAAACCGAAGGGCGCGCCTTCGGACGAAGCCTCCATGATCGGGGGCTGGGCAGGAACGGCACGGCCCAACACGCCCGGCGCCACCGGGCCGCTGCGCGCCTCGGCACCGGCCAGAGCGAGCGCGCCCACCACGACCTGCTCCACCAGCCGGTCCAGCGCCGGAGCCAGGGGCTCCGAAGCAGAGACTTCTGCCACGTAGGTCCCGGCCACGACCCCCGAGAGGCCGGAACGCAGGCGCACGTCCACGCTGAGGCGGTTGCCGAGCCGCGTCGTGCGACCGACGAGCAGCGCGTCGACTCCCGCGCGAGCCGCCAGAGACCGCACCAGTCCGGGCGCGGGCTCCGCAATGCGGGGGGCTCCCAGTGCGCCCGGGCCCACGATCCGCTCCAGGCCCTGAGCCTGCAGCCCCTGGGCCAGCGAGTCCGCGAGGTCGGGCACTTCGACGTCGGGAGGCGAAACCACCTGGAACGGCGCCACGCCGATGCGCAGCGCCGCGGCCTCGGGCGGCGCCTCGTAGGCGGCCAGGCCACCGCCGGCAGCATCGAGACGAGCAACGCGCGAATCAGGAGATGCAGGCGGCGGATCAAGGTACCTGCTCCACCCTCACGTCTCCGAGCAGCTTGAAGCGGCGCTCGCGCACGTCGTAGCGGAACCCATCACCGCGAAAGCTCCCGGAGCCGTCCACCATTCGGGCCGGTGCGTCGGTGTAGAGCACCCCCTCTTCGTGCTCGTAGCGGACCCAGGAGGCGAAATAGCGACGGCCGTCGCCGGTCTCGCCCTCGACGTTGCCCTCCGCGATGAAGTCGTTGCTGTCCAGGTTGAGCTCGGCCCGATCGCACGACATGGAGAAGCTCGGATCGTCGCCCTCCGTCGTCACGATCGCGCTGACGTGTTGGAGCTCGGCGATGCGGGCCTCGGGTCGGAAGACCGCGATCCGGGACTGGAGCACGAGCTCGCGCACTGAGCCGCGGCTGCCCACGAACGTCATACCGCCGACGCGCAATACGGCGGCGGCGGAAACCGGCAACGGCGCCACCGGGAGTGCCAGAAGGCCGATCCCTACGAGTGCGATCCGGGCACTCCACCGCCTGCTGCGAATGCGCATATGCAATAAGCATACCGACATGGCCGACACCGAACAAGCACCGCAGCTCGCTCAGGCGAAGATCAGTCGGTGTAGCGCTCGTGGCCGAACAGCCGCGCCATGGAGTCGCGCGTCACCACCCAGTGGGCGGGGCGCATCAGCAGCACGTCCAGCATCACTCCGACGGGGTGCAGCGCGTAGGCGACAATGCGCAGCGGATGACCCGCCTTCTGGGGATCGTACGTGTCGGCCGACGCCGGCGAGGCGGCGACCGAAGCGGCGAGCGCGACGAGCGTCAGGACGCCCGCGAGGCGTGTAGAACGCATCTTCTTCATCGGCAGATCCTCCGCGCTCTCCCCGCTCCCCGAGTCCCCCCGACACGTAGCGGGAGAGCACCACAAGGCCCCTCCCCTGACGGGGGGATCGGCCGGACGCCCGCACGGCTGGAGCGGCTACCAACAGGGTACCACGCCGAGCCGCGCCGAGGGAGTCGCGCCGCCGGTCAGCCCGACAGCCGTCGCGCAAAGCGCCGCGCCTGGCGCACGAAGCGCTTCCTGAAGCCCCGCCACAGGCGCTGGTTCCGCAGCCTGTAGTTGAGGGTCAGGCTGTAGCGCTCGGCGTCGATCGGCTCGACGCCGTGCCAGCTCTCGCTCGTCCTGGCGAACGAGAAGCCGGTATTCCGACCGAAGGCGAGCGTATCGACCCGCTCGTAGGCCTCCGGGCCCGTGCGCCGGTAGATGGAGGTCCCCATCGAGCGGTGCGCGTCGTCCCGAGCCAGGTACAGCTGCAGCAAGACGACCTTGTCCGCCGTATCGGGATGCACCCCGATCCGGTAGCCGGGCGTGTCGCGCTGCAGCTTCACCGTGCCCTCGAGGGCGACCGAGCGCCAGCCGTCGCCAAATCGCTGGCGGAGCACGTCGCCGTAGCGCGACAGCAGCGCATCGCGCAGCGCGGCGGACCCCATCACCGCCTCGACTCGCTCCAGGACGCTTCGCTGCCGGGCAGGAAGGGTCGCCATGTGGGCTGCGTCGAGCGTGAACGTGGAGCGCGTCGTC
>CAZLBF010000057.1:0-7876 GCA_964557495.1 uncultured Myxococcales bacterium
GGACGGCTCGGCAGGTCCGAGTAGTCTCCGTACATCTGGCTCTTGCCGCCGCCCGACTTGTGGCCGTAGTAGACGGGGACCTGCCCGACCGAGCGGGGCAGCGTGATCGGGAGGCGGCCGGCCGGGTTCATGCGGCCGAACAGCAGGTCGGCGACCGCCGCGCCGCCCTCCTCGCCGGGGAGCCAGGCCTGCACGATGGCTGGCACGTGGTCGGCGATCCAGGGCAGCGCGAAAGCCCGTCCGCCGACCAGCACCACCACCGTCGGGGTTCCGGTTGCGACCACCGCCTCGACTAGCGCCTGCTGCACGCCGGTCAGACCCAGGTCGGCCGCGTCGCGGAACTCGCCGCTCGTAGCAGCTCGCGTGAGTCCCGACTTGCCGCCTACACAGACGACCGCAACCTCGGCCCGCTGCGCGGCCTCGACCGCCTCGGCAATGCCGTCGCTGGCGTCGCCGACGAGATCGCAGCCGCGCGCCGCGTAGATCTCGGTGCGCTCGGACACGGCGGCGCGGACCGCCTCGAGCACCGAGGACATCGGGACGAAGTAGGGGCCGGGCCGGTAGGAGGCGGCGTCGGTCGCGGGCAGGATGGAGCCGGACCGCTCGGAGCTCTCGTAGATGATCTCGAGGTGGGCCGGGTAGCTGTAGTCGCCCTGGAGCAGCCGCGCGTCGTCGGCGCAGGGGCCGATCACCGCCAGTGACGCGACCTCGGGGTCGAGCGGCAACAGCGCATCCCGGTTCTCGAGCAGCACGAGCGACTTCTGCGCGATGCGGCGCGCCAGGGCGCGCTGCTCGGTGGTGTCGAAGACCTCGGCGGCGCAGGTCTCGTCGACGTACGGGCGCTCGAAGAGGCCGAGCTCGAGCTTCATGCGGAGCAGCCGGCGCACCGAGCGGTCGACCGGCTCGAGCGACATCGCACCCGACTCGATGCGCTCGCGCAGCGGCTCGCCGTAGCAGTCGAGGCGCGGTAGCTCCACGTCGATCCCCGCCTCGAGCGCCCTCTGTCCGGCCTCACCGCGATCCGCGGCGACGCGGTGGACGCTCTCGAGGAGCCGCGTCGTGAAGTAGTCCGCGACGACCACCCCGCCGAAGCCCAGCTCGCCCCGCAGCAGGTCGTCCAGGATCTGCTTCGACCCGCCGCAGGGCAGACCGTCGACCTCGTTTTAGGCGTTCATGATCGAGGCGACCCCCGCCTCGCGAATCGCGGCCTCGAACGGCCGAGCGTATACCTCGCGCAGCTCGCGCGGCCCGATGTGGGCCGGGGCGTGGTTCATGCCCCCTTCGGAGGCGGCGTAGCCGAGGAAGTGCTTGGCGGTCGCCACCACGCCGCGGCTCAGGTCCGCGCCCTGAACCCCGCGCACGTAGGCGACGCCGAGGCGCGACACCAGGTAGGGATCCTCGCCGTAGGTCTCCTCGGTTCGACCCCAGCGCGGGTCGCGCGCCACGTCGAGGACGGGAGCCAACGTGTGGCGCGCGCCCACAGCGAGCATCTGCTCCCGGATCACCGCGCCCAGCGCCTCGAGCAGGTCCGGCTCCCAGGTGCTCGCGAGGCCGATCGCCTGCGGGAACTGGGTCGCCCCGCGCGCCGTGTAGCCGGCGGTGCTTTCCTCGTGCACGATCGCGGGGATCCCGAGGCGCGACTCCTCGACGAGGAAGCGCTGCACGGTGTTCACGAAGGCCGCGCTCTCGTTGGGGCGCAGGCCCGTCGAGCCGCCGACACGCGTGATGTGCCCGGTCCCCATCGAGAGGCGCGTGCGCGCCTTCTCCGCGGAGAAGCCGCTCTCGTCGATCAGCTCCGTAGACCAGACGCAGCCGAGCTGCGCGAGCTTCTCCTCGAGCGTCATCCGGTCGAGCAGATCTTCGACCCGCTTGTCGAGGTCGACGCTCGGGTCCTTGTAGGGGGCGCGGGCGAGGTCACCGGGCATGCTTCGGCTCCTTGTCAGAGGTAGCGGTTCACCAGGTTCTCGAGCATCTCCTGGCGCCCCGACGCCGGCTGCGGCTCCAGATTCCGGGACAGGACCTCCGCGGAGAGGTCCCCGAGGCTCTTCTGGCCGGCGAGGATCTCGCGCCCGAGCGCGGAGTCCCAGCCGGCGTAGCGCGCGTCGACGAAGTCCTGGAGCTTTCGCTCCTCGAGCATGCGGGCGGCGTTCTCGAGGGCGCGCGCCAGCGTGTCGATGCCGCCGACGTGGGCGTGGAACAGATCGACCGGGTCGAGGCTCTGCCGCCGGAGCTTGGCGTCGAAGTTGAAGCCGCCCGTCTCGAGGCCGCCGCCCCGCAGGATCTCGTACAGCGCGAGCGTCATCTCCTCGACGCTCGTCGGAAACTGGTCCGTATCCCAGCCGCTCTGGGGATCTCCCCTGTTCGCGTCGACGCTCCCGAAGACGTCGTTGGCAATGGCGTAGGCCAGCTCGTGCTGGAAGCTGTGGCCGGCCAGCGTCGCGTGGTTCACCTCGATGTTGAGCTTGATCTCGCGCTCGAGGCCGAACTTCTGCAGGAACGCGAGCACCGCCGCGCAGTCGAAGTCGTACTGGTGCTTGGTCGGCTCCTGCGGCTTGGGCTCGATCAGCAGCGTGCCGCCAAAGCCGATGCGGTGCTTGTGCTCGACGACGAGCTGCATGAAGCGGCCGAGCTGCTCCGCCTCGCGCCGGAGATCGGTGTTGAGCAGCGTCTCGTACCCCTCGCGCCCGCCCCAGAGCACGTAGTTCGCGCCGCCGAGACGCTGGGTCGCCTCGAGCACGTGCTTCACCTGCGCCGCGGCGTAGGCGAAGACCTCGGGATCCGGGTTCGTGGCGGCGCCGGAGGCGTAGCGCGGGTGACCGAACAGGTTCGCCGTGCCCCAGAGCAGCTTGACGCCGGTCCGCTCCATCTGCTCCTCGACGCGCTCCAGGATCGCGTCGAGATTCGCATTCGACTCCTTCAGGGTCGCCCCCTCCGGCGCGACGTCGCGGTCGTGGAAGCAGAAAAAGGGTGCGCCGAGCTTCTCGAAGAACTCGAAGGCGACGTCGAGCTTGAGCCGGGCGAGCGCCATCGGGTCGCCCGCTTCGTCCAGCCAGGGCCGCCCGAAGGTTCCCGCGCCGAAGACGTCGTTCCCGGGCCAGGCAAAGCTGTGCCAGTAGCAGACCGCGAAGCGCAGGTGCTCCTCCATGCGCTTGCCGAGCACCCGCCGATCCCGGTCGTAGCAGCGGAACGCGAGCGGGCTCTCCGAATCGGGGCCCGCGTAGCCGATCGGCTCGACGTCCGGAAAGAACGGCGCACTCATCGGAACTCTCCCTTCAGGCTCTGGTACAGCCGTCGGTAGACCGGCAGCCGCTGCGCGTAGTGATCCACGAGCTTGGCCTCCGGGTCGACGACCGACTCCAGCGGCGGCGGCTTGCACACCTCGGCGGCGGCCTCGCCGGTCACGCAGATGCGAGCGAGGCGGGCGGCGCCGAGCGCGGGGCCCACCTCTCCGCCGGCGCGATAGTGGAGCGAGATCCCGAGCGTGCTCGCGAGAATGCGCCCCCAGAGCGGACTCCGGGCGCCACCGCCGATCACCGAGACGGTCCGGATCTCGGCCCCCGCCTCGGTGAGGGCCTCTTGACCGTCCGCGAGCGCGAAGGCCACACCTTCGAGGACCGCCCGGGCCAGGTCGGCCCGCTCGGTGGCGTGGCTGAGTCCGAAGAAGACCCCGAGCGCGTTGGGGTCGTTGTGCGGAGACCGCTCGCCCGACAGGTAGGGCAGGAAGACCAGTCGATCGTTCGGCCGGTCCGCGGCCTCGACCTCCGCGAGGAGTGCCTCCTCGCTCTTGGACCCGACGAGCGCCGCGACCCAGGAGAGACAGCTGGCCGCGCTCAGGATCACCGACATCAGGTGCCAGGTGTCCGGGACGGCGTGACAGAAGCAGTGAACCGCCCGCGCGGGGTTGGGCCGGTAGCGATCCTGCGTCACGAAGTAGACGCCCGAGGTGCCGAGCGACAGCGAGGCCTCGCCGGGCCGGACCACACCCGCCCCCACGGCGCCCGCGGCCTGGTCGCCCGCCCCCGCCGCGACCGGAACGCTCTTCATGCCCCAGGCGTCGGCCACCTCGGCGCGCAGCCACCCGGTGGACTCGGTCCCGTCGTGGAGCGCCGGCATCGCCTCGCGGCCGAGGTCGCAGGCCGCGAGCATCTCGTCCGACCAGCGGCGGCGGGCGACGTCGAGCCAGAGCGTGCCGGAGCTGTCGGAGAGGTCCGAGGCGGCGTCCCCGGTCATGCACAGGCGGAGGTAGTCCTTGGGCAGGAGCACGCGCTTGATCCGCTCGAAGAGCTTCGGCTCGTGGGTCCGGACCCAGAGCAGCTTCGGAGCGGTGAAGCCGGGCATCGCGAGGTTGCCCGTGATCTCGCGCGAGTCCGGCACCCGGCGCTCCAGCTCGGCGCACTCCTCGCCGCTGCGCCCATCGTTCCAGAGGATCGCGCGGCGCAGCGGCTGGTCCCGCGCGTCGAGCAGCGTCGCGCCGTGCATCTGGCCGGAGAGCCCGATCGCGGCCACGTCGCCGAGCCGGCCGCGGCCCCGGCTCCCGAGCTTCTGCACCGCGGCATTCGCCGCCTCCCACCAGTCGCTCGGGTCCTGCTCGGACCAGAGCGGCTCGGGGCGCGACACCTCCAGCGGAGCGACCGCCTGGTCCACCACCCCGCCGGCGTCGTCACACAGGACCGCCTTCACGCCCGAGGTTCCGAGATCGATGCCCAGGTAGAACGACACCGCGGCCAGGATATCAGCGCGAGGCCTGCGCGTGCGCGCCGCCGGGCGGATTCGCAGGGCGAGAGCCCGGCCGGGCGCTAGAGCGGATGCCCGCGCGGCGGCCCTGAGCTAGCGTCCCCCCCGTCCATGACAGCCACGGATGCGCAGAGGGCGCCCCTCGGGGCGCGCGTCGCGAGCGTCGAGTACGCGGGTGCGGACGCGCTCCTCGAGTCCTTTCTGGACTGGGTCGCGGAGAAGAACCTCGAGCTGTACCCGGCCCAGGAGGAGGCGGTGCTCGAGGTCTTCAGCGGCCGGCACGTGATTCTCGGCACGCCGACCGGCTCGGGGAAGTCGCTCGTCGCGGTGGCGCTCCACTTCAAGGCGCTCTCGGAGGGGCAGCGCTCGTTCTACGCCGCTCCGACCAAGGCGCTCGTGAGCGAGAAGTTCTTCTCGCTCTCCGACGAGCTCGGCGCGGAGCGGGTCGGACTCATGACCGGCGACATCAGCATCAACCGGGACGCGCCGGTGATCTGCTGCACGACCGAGGTGCTCGCCAACCTGACGTTGCGGGGCGGCGCGAGTGCGGCGGCACCCTACGTGGTAATGGACGAGTTCCACTTCTACGGCGATCGAGACCGGGGTGTCTGGTGGCAGATACCGCTGCTCACGCTGCCCCACACCACCTTCCTGCTCATGTCCGCCACGCTGGGAGACTGCTCGCGGCTCGCGGCCTGGCTCGAGGACCACACCCAGCGGGAGGTCTCGCACGTCGAGTCCGACGAGCGTCCGGTTCCGCTCGACTTCGCCTACCGCGAGACGATGATGCACGAGACGGTCGAGGGGCTGCTCGAAGCGGGCCTCGCACCGCTCTACATCGTGAACTTCACGCACCGCGACTGCGGGGAGCAGGCGCAGGCGTTGACCTCCGCGAACGTGAGCGATCGCGAGCAGAAGAAGCGGATCGGCGCCGCCATCGGGGACTTCCGCTTCGACACGCCCTACGGCAAGGAGCTCAGGCGGCTGCTGGGCCACGGGATCGGCGTGCACCACGCAGGCATGCTCCCCCGCTACCGGCTGCTGGTCGAGCAGCTCGCCCAGCAGGGGCTGGTGCGCGTCATCTGCGGCACCGACACGCTCGGCGTCGGGGTGAACATCCCGATCCGTACGGTCGTCTTCGCGAAGCTCTCCAAGTTCGACGGGGAGAAGGTCGGGATCCTCTCCGCGCGCGACTTCAGGCAGATCGCCGGGCGCGCGGGGCGCAAGGGCTTCGACGACCAGGGCAGTGTCGTCTGTCAGGCTCCCGAGCACGTGATCGCGAACCGGCGGATCGAGGCGAAGGGCCGTCAGACCGGCGGCCGCAAGAAGAACCTGCAGAAGAAGAGCGCGCCACGGGGCTTCGTCTCCTGGAACGAAAAGATCTTCCTGGCGCTCGTCGACAAGCCACCCGAGCCGATCGGCTCCCGCTTTCGCGTCACGCACGGCATGTTCGTCTTCCTGCTGCAGCAGGAGGGCGCCGAGGGGAACGTGTCGCGCGGCTACCGGGCCCTGATCGACCTGATCGATCTCTCCCACGGCGACGATCGCTCGAAGCGGCGCCTGGTGCGCCAGGCCGCCGGAGTGTTCCGGTCGCTACGCCGCGCGGGGGTGCTCGAGCGCGTGTGCGACCCCGACACCGGGAGGCGGCGCATCGTCCTGAACGAGGGGCTCCAGCCCGACTTCTCGCTGCATCACGCGCTCTCGCTCTACCTGGTCGAGGCGGTCGAGGCGCTGGAGCCGGAGGCGCCGTCCTACGCGCTCGACGTGATCTCGCTTGTCGAGGCGATCCTGGCCAACCCCCGACACGTGCTGGTGCAGCAGGAGAAGCGGGCCAAGTCCGAGCTGATCTCGCGACTCAAGGCGGAAGGCGTGCCCTACGAGGACCGGATCGCCCAGCTCGACGGCGTCACCCACCCCAAGCCGTTGGCCGACTTCATCTACCCGACCTTCGAGGAGTTCGCGCGCCAGCATCCGTGGGTGGAATACGAGAGCATCCACCCCAAGTCGGTGGCGCGAGAGATGTTCGAGACCTACGCGAGCTTCGACCTCTACGTGCGGAGCTACGGACTCGCGCGGAGCGAGGGGGTGCTGCTGCGCTACCTCGACCAGGTCTACGACACGCTCACCAAGAACGTGCCGGAGCCGGCCAAGACCGAGGCCGTGCACGACGCGATCGCCTTCTTCCGCGTCATGCTCGAGCGCATCGACGCCAGCCTGCTGGCGGAGTGGCAGACGGTGCTCACCGGAGAGCGCCCGGACCTGGTCAGCGAGCCGGAGGTGGAGGCGCCCTACGACCTGGCGCGCGATCCGAAGGCGCTGCGCGCGCGCATCCGCGCCGAGCTGCACCGCCTGGTCAGGGCGCTGGCCGCAAAGGAGTACGCGGAGGCGGCGCTGGGCCTGCGGCCGGATCCGGCCGATCCCTGGGACGCCTCCCGCCTCGAGCGGGCGCTCGCACCCTACTGGGAGGAGTTCGACGAGATCGTCTTCACGCCGCACGCGCGCCAGCCCCAGTACACCGACATCCAGCCGCTCGCCGAGCGGAGCTGGCGCGTGCAGCAGGTGATCGTCGACCCCAGCGACGACAATCTGTGGTGCCTCCGCGGCGAGGTGGAGCTTCCGGCACGGGGCGCGCCCGAGGGCCCGCTGTTCCGCCTGATCGACGTCGGAACCTGAGTCAGCTCAAGAGCTGGCGCAGGACGTAGGGCAGGATGCCGCCGTTCCGGTAGTACTCGAGCTCGTCGGGAGTGTCGATGCGCACGCGCGCTCGAAGCTCGCGTGCATTGCCTCCGCTCGGAACGGCGCGCAGCGTGACCTCGCCGCCGGGGGCGAGACCCGCCGAGATCCCCTCGATGTCGAACGTCTCGCGGCCGGTCAGACCGTGCGACTCCGCGCTCTCGCCCTCGAGGAACTGGAGCGGCAGGACGCCCATTCCGATCAGGTTCGAGCGGTGGATGCGCTCGAAGCTCTCGGCGAGTACCGCGCGCACTCCGAGCAGCTGCGTGCCCTTGGCCGCCCAGTCGCGAGACGAGCCGGTGCCGTACTCCTTGCCGCCGATCACCACCAGCGGCACGCCCTCGGCCTGGTACTTCATGGCGGCGTCGTAGATCGGCATGACCTCGCCGCTGGGATAGTGCTTGGTCAC
>CAZLBF010000058.1:0-20109 GCA_964557495.1 uncultured Myxococcales bacterium
GCTTGGCCATCGTGTGCAGCTCGGTGGGATCGGCGCTCGAGACGTCCGGCTCGGTCATCGAGAAGCAGCTGCGGGTCTCGCCGTCGAGAAGCGGCTTCAGGTAGCGCTGCTTCTGCTCGGGGGTCCCGAACTCCGTCAGGATCTCCGCGTTCCCGGTGTCGGGTGCCGCGCAGTTGAACACGCGCGGCGCCATCGGGCTGCGGCCCATCAGCTCGCAGAGTGGCGCGTACTCCATGTTGGTCAGTCCGGCGCCCCACTCCTCGTCGGGCAGGAACAGGTTCCAGAGCCCGATGTCGCGAGCCTTGGCCTGAAGCTCCTTCACGATCTCGGGCATGGCATGCGGGTCGTCCGAGGCCGCGACCTGCTCGGCCGCCAATGCCTCGTTCGGGTAGATCTCTTCGTCCATGAACCGCTCGATCTGGCTCATGAGCATCTTGGTCTTGTCGCTGTACTCGAAATCCATCGGTTTCTCCCTGTCCGCACTACCGGGTCACCGCCCGGCACAACGAGCCGTAACCTACCAGTTTTCGCCGGGTCTCGTGCCCCCGATCCAGCCCTCCGTTCGACAACCCGCAAGCGCCGCGGCAGCGGCGCGCGCAGCGAGGCGCAGCCGAGCGTAGCCCGGCAGGCCGGCTTCGCCGGCCGCTACCCGGCAAGACGGCTAGGAGCCAGCCCCAGACAAAGTCTGGAACTGGCTCCTAGGGGTCGATCAGGGCGCCGGGGTTGAGGATTCCCGCGGGGTCGAGCTCGGCCTTGTAGGCGCGCAGGGCGCGCGCATAGGCCGCCGGCCGCTGCTGGTCGTACCAGGGTCGGTGGTCGCGGCCCACCGAGTGGTGGTGCGTGATCGTGCCCCCCTGCGCGATCACCGCCTCGCTGCACGCGGCCTTGATCTCGGCCCACTGCTCGAGCTGACCGCCGGGTCGCGCCGGCGCGAGGATCGTGTAGTAGGGGGCGGGCCCGTCCGGATACACGTGCGTGAACCGGCAGTTCACGGCCCCCTGTCCACAGACCTCGTCGACCGCGGCGCGAGCGGCGCCGAGCACGGCGGCGTGGAAACCCTCGAAGCGATCCCAGGTGATCGAGGTCTCGAAGGTCTCCGTGATCACGCCGATCCCCACGAGCGAGTCCCGCAGGTAGGGCGCGCTGAGGAAGGCGCTGCGCCAGGCGCCGGCCGCGCCCTCGCGGGAGGCGCCGGCGTCGGTGCGCGTGCGGCCCGCCCCCTCCGGAACCTGCCCGCCGTGGTCGCGCACGATCTCGAGCGCCCGCGCCATCCAGGCGTCCAGATCGTGGTCGGCCGACTCGAAGGCGACGACCAGCACGGTCTTGCCCTCCTGCGAAGCCCCGGAGATCGCGGCCTCGCCCGGGTCGAGCAGCCGGCAGTTCGTCGGGTAGAGCGCCGACTGCGAGAGTGCGCGGGTCGCGGCGACCCCGTCCTCGAAGCTCTCGAAGGTGGCGCTCACGTTCGCCCGGTAGACAGGGCGGTCCTGGAGCCGCATCCAGGCCTCGGTGATCACGCCGAGCGCGCCCTCGGAGCCGACGAAGAAACGGTCCGGGCTCGGCCCGGCACCCGAGCCGGGCAGGCGCCGCGACTCGATCGTGCCGGTCGGCGTGACGACGCGCATCGACTCCAGGAAGTCCTCGATGTGCGTGTACAGGGTCGCGTAGTGCCCGCCCGAGCGCGTCGCGAGCCAGCCCCCGAGCGAGGAGAACTCGAACGACTGGGGAAAGTGGCGCAGGGTGAGCCCGTGCGGTCGGAGCCCATCCTCGAGGGCCGGCCCGAAGATGCCGGCCTGGATGCGGGCGGCGCGGGAGGTCCGGTCGATCTCGAGCACCCGGTCGAGGCGGCCAAGGTCGAGGGACACGACGCCCGCGTAGTCGTCGCCGACCGCACACTCGACGCCTCCGACCACGCTCGATCCGCCGCCGTAGGGAATCACTGCAATCCGCTCCGAGGAGCACCAGTCGAGCACCGCGGTGACTCCGGCCTCGTCCGAGGGAAACGCCACCCAGTCCGGCGGCTCCGAGAAATCGCGCCGGTAGGCCCGCACGACGTCGCGAAAGCTGGATCCGTAGGTGTGGCGCGCGCGCTCGGCCGGGTCGGCCGTGAAGCTCGAGGCGAGCGCGGAGGGCGGGCGGAAGCGCGGCTCCCGCAGCTGGATTTCATCGATCCTGGGAGGGGGCGAGATCTCGAGCCGTTCCAGCCCGAAGCGACTCGCGAGCGCCTCCGCGAGCTTGCGCTCTGCGGTCTCGTCGAGCGCGGCCTCCTCGTAGCCCCAGCCCCAGAATTTGCGTCGGCGTCGCTGCGTCATTGCAGACCATTATGTCCGAAGCACGCTAGGATGGCGCCATGCTGAGGGGGTTCGACACGGCCGTGCGCACGGCCGTCTGCGTCGCGGTGCTGTTTCCGGGGATCCTTTTGTACAGCGCGGGGGCAGTCCTGTTCGCCCTGCTGGGGGCACCGCGGCATCGGATCGACTGGTTCTATCACGCCTTCGCGCGCCTCTGTCTGCGCGTCGGAGGCACCGAGCTCGAGGTGCGAGGCCGCGAGCACATCGTGCCGGGCCAGGCCTACATCGTCGTCGCGAACCACGAGAGCAACTGGGATCCCCCGAGCCTGCTCGCCGGCCTCGCGCCCATCCCGGTTCGTTTCATCGTCAAGCGCCAGATGATGGCGATCCCGATCTTCGGCCACGCGCTCCGCCTGACCGGGAGCGTCCGCGTGGAGCGCACGAACACGGCCGGCGACATCCAGCGCATCCGCGAGAAGATGGCCACGCGACCCCGCGAGGTCTCGGTGCTCTTCTACGCCGAGGGAACCCGGTCCCGAGACGGGGCGTTCCACGCCTTCAAGAAGGGAGCCTTCGCGACGGCGATCGCCGACGGGCTGCCGATCCTCCCCGTCGCGCAGGCCGGCTCCTTCCGGATCTGGTCGCCGAATACGCTCCGCATTCGCAAGGGGGGCGTGAACATCGAGATCGGGGAGCCGATCCCGGTCGACGGGCTCGGCCTGCAGGATCGAAACGAGCTGCGCGACCGCACGCGCGAGGTGGTCCAGAAGCTCCGGGAGCAGGGCCGCCAGCGCCTGCGGAGCCGGGGCTGGGAGCCGGGCGGAATCGACTGAGCGGGCGCCCCGGCTGGTATCCTTGCCTGCATGAAGCCCAGGCAGACCAGGGTTCGGGGCGCGGACGGGCTCGAGCTGGAGCTCTACGAGTGGAGCGACGAGGGCGTCGCCCTGCTCCTGCTGCACGGCTTCGGCAACGACGCCCACGTCTGGGACGACTTCGCGCCCGTGGTGGCGCCCTCCTACCGGACGCTGGCGCTCGACCTGCGCGGGCACGGGCGCTCCGACGCGGACCCGGAGGCCCGCTACGACCAGGTCAGCATGGCCCGGGACGTCGAGGCCGCACTCGAGGGGCTCGGGATCGAGCGGGTGGTGAACGTCGGCCACTCCATGGGGGGACGGGTCGGGATGCGCTTCGCGAGCCGGAATCCCGAGAAGCTGGCCGGCTTCGTGATCGTCGACTCCGGGCCCGACCTCGATCTGCGGGGCGTCGCGCGAATCAAGGAGGAGGCCGAGGCGGCCCCGACCTCGTTCGCGTCGACGCGCGAGTACGAGGAGCTGCTATCGCTGAACTACCCGGTCACCCCCCCGGCCACGCTGTCGCGCCTCGCCCGCCACTGGCTGCGCGAGCGGCCCGACGGCCGCCTGGAGCCGCGCATGGATCCCGCCCTGCGCAGCCTCCGCCCCACCGCGCAGCGCGGGGAGGTGGCGACGGCGCTGGCACGCGAAGCCGAGCCCCTGTGGGACGTGCTCGCGAAGCTCCCCTGCCCGACCCTAGTCGTGCGCGGCGCCGCCTCCGACGTGCTCTCGCCGGAGACCGCCGACCGGATGGTCGACGAGGTGATCCCGAATGCCCGTCTCGCGGTCGTCTCGCGGGCGGGCCACGCGGTGATGCTCGATAATCCAGCGGGCTTCGAGCAGGCGGTTAGCGCCTTCGTCTTCGACGAGGACTGAGCCGGCCAGACATCTCCGAGCGAACGTATGCAAGACGTGAAGCGTCCATTCATGTGCGCGCTGCTGCTGGGCGCCGCTCTCCTGTCCGGCGCGGAATCCGTGCACGCCCAGACGTTGGTGGCCAACGACGACGAGTACGGGGTTCCATTCGACCAGCCGCTCGAGGTCGAGCCTTCCGGCGTTCTCGACAACGACACCCTGGACGGTGAGCCGGCCGGTGAGAACGGGGCCACGGCGGAGCTACTCAGCGACGTCAGCCATGGGGCGCTGCTGCTGGACCCCAACGGCTCCTTCACGTACACGCCCGATTCCAGCTTCGACGGCAGCGACGCCTTCACCTACCGAGCCGTCTTCAGCACGTCTTCCAGCGAGGCGACGGCGACGTTGACGGCGTGCACGGGCGGTCCCCTGGTCTTCTCCTGCTGGAAGGAACCTGCCTACTTGGCAAAGGCGGCGGAGCTCGGCTACGGCACCTTTCAAGAAGGCTTCGAGGACGACGTCGCATGGAGCTCCGCGCGATCGCCGGACACTGCCCCGAGTGTCACGAGCCTGGGAGTTCGGTGGGAGACGAACCATCCGGATCCACCGGCTTCGAACGAGCTCACGACCAGTAGCGGTCCCGCCAGAACCGGCCTGTGGGGCATCTACGATAGTGAACACGGCTATGCCACGGGCACTCCGACGCAGTGCGACGTCAACGATCCGAACACCCATTGTCTCTTTCACGACGGTGTTACGGGCATCTGGGAAGGGGGTCCGAGCACCCTCCACGGTGCAGGCGGGTTCTTCGACGGGATGTTCGGGGCCAACCTCGCCGTCATTCTCGACGGGAACGAGGCCAACCCGATCGACTTCGGGCAGGTGCCCGGCATCGGGCATCACTTCTTTGGAGTGATCGACGCGGCTCCGGCGGGCTTCACCCGCTTCGAGTTCCGGGAGACCGACGGAAAGATCGGACAAGCCCTGTTCATCTGGGCAGACGATTTCACGCTCGCAACCGCCGCCCCGGAGCCCATCCCGGCCGTTTCCACGCGCGGTCTGATGGTGCTTGGCCTGCTGTTGGCCCTCGCCGCCGCGGGCTACTTCCGCCGATCTGCCGCTCCGAAGCCGCTCTCGGCGACGCCTCGACCCGGGCCAGGGTGAGCGCGGGCGCCCGGGCCAGAGTGCCCGGGCGCCCTGCTCGGGAGCCGAAGCTCGCTACTGGGCGCCGACCGGAGGCCGGTCGTCTTCGATCAGGGCGTACTCCTCGACCGAGATCGTCCTGCTCAAGTCGGTCACCTCGAGCTTGCCCTTGGCCGAGACGTTCTTGCCGGCGTGACCCTTGATGTCGGACGCCTTGCTGTCCTGATGGACCAGGTAGGTGTCCGTCTCGGTCACGATGATCACGATCAGCTCGCCGGCCGCGTCCCGCTCTTCGACCATGACCTGACCGGTGATCGTCACCAGCTCGTCTTCGGCGGCCGCCGAGCCGCTCGCGACGACAGCCAGGCACAGCGCGAGCGAAAGGCCTGCGAGAACAGATACTAGCCGCTTCATAGCGCCTCCTTTGCAGGTTCCTGCAGGCCTCCCGGAAAGCACCTCGCTGCCCCGGGGTCCCTGCACGTTGGGAGGGGCGTATACCACAGGCGGGCGATCCGAACGAGGGCCTGCATCGCGCCCCCCCCGAGGCGTCCGCCGCTCCGAAGCCGGTCCCGGCAACTTCGCGACCTGGGCCAGGGTAAACAGGGCGCCCGGGCTACGGTGCCCGCGCGCCCTGCTCGGGAGTCAAAGCTCGCTTATCTACTGAGCGCCGACCGGAGGCTCGTCGGTCTCGATCAGGGCGTACTCGTCGACCGAGATTGTCCTGCTCACCTCGGTCACCTCGACGCTGCCCGTGGCCGAGACGTTCTTGCCCGCCTGACCCTTGATGTCGGACGCCTTGCTGTCCTCGTGGATCAGGTAGGTGTCCGTCTCGGTCACGATCGTCACGATCACGTCGCCAGCCGCATCCTGCTCTTCGACCACGACCTGACCGGTGATCGTCACCAGCTCGTCTTCGGCGGCGGCTGAGCCGCTCACGACGACAGCCAGGCACAGTGCGAGCGAAAAGCCTGCCAGAACAGTTACTAGCCGTTTCATAACGCCTCCCATGGGGGTTCCTGCAGGCCTCCCGGGCAGCGCCTCGCTGCCCCGCGGTCCCTGCACATTCGGAGGGGCATATACCACACATGGACGACCCGAACGAGGACCTGCATCACGCAACCCGTGAGGCGTCCGTCGCTCCGGGTCGACGAGGGATCCCGAATGCCCGCCGCGCCTTGCCCGTTCGGCTCTGAGACCTATCGTTTCGGGCACCGCTCCCCCGCGAGGGTGTTCATGGGCATCGACCCGCTCGCGGTGATCGCTGCGCTCCTGATCGGCTTCGCCGGCTGGACCGTGTGGAGCGCCAACGCCGGTCGCAGGGCGGCACGCTGGGGTCGCCGCAAGCTGCGTCGCGTGGCGCTGGCCGTGCTGCTCGTCGGGACGGCGCTGGTCCTGCTGACGGCGTAGGCCGAGGCCGGGGTGGCGCCTAGTGCGCTTCGCCAGGAGCGAGCGGACCCAGCAGCGTCTCCACGTCCGCCAGGATCAGGCGCGTGTCGAGGAAGCCGGTGCTGTAGATGTTGCGGACGTCGCCGTTCGCGTCGACCAGGAAGACCTTCAGAACGTGGCGGAGAACGTCGGCGTCCGCCGCGCCTGGAGCTGCCAGGCGGACGACATCCTGACCGAAGCTGCGCAGCACCGGCGCGAGCTCGGCGTCGTTCGGCGCCGTGAGAAAGCGCCAGTCCCCCTTGGGCTCGAGCGCCCCGCGCAGCTCGGCCATCTTCTCGGGCGTGTCGCGGCTCGGGTCGAAGCTCACCGTGACCAGCCGCACGCTCGGGTCGGGCCCCGCGCGCTGCGCGAGCTCGCGGTCCAGGCGCCGCAGGGTCGCCAGGGCCAGCGGACATCCGTCGGCCTGGCTGCAGCTCCGGTAGATGAACGAGACGATGGCGACCTGGCCGACCGAGAGCCCCAGGATCGGAGCGCGCGTCCCGTCGGGATCGAGGAGCTGGTGGTCGCGGACCCGGGTGATGGGGGGAAGCTCGTAGCTGCCCGGCTCGGGGGGATCGAAGAGGGGCTCAGCGGGAGGCGGCGCCGCGTGCTCCTCGACTCCGTGGGGCAGCACGAGGGCGGGCGCAAGGCCGATGCAGAGCGCGAGGAGCGCCGCGAGGCGCCGGGTCATCGACCGGACTCTCCTCCGCCCTGCGCAGCCACCTCCTCGCCCGACCAGAACCCGCTCTGGCCGAAGCGCATGATGTGGGGACGCCCGAGCTGCTCCTCGACAAAGTCGATCTCGAAGCGCGGCAGCAGGCTCTTGTTCTGCCAGTCGAACGCCTTCAGGAACTGCGGATCCTTCCCGGACGTGCCGTCCCACTGGCTGAGCAATGACGTCGTCACGTAGAGGCGATGCCCGTCCCACGACTGCGAGACCATGTTCAGCTGGTCGCCGAGCTTCTTCTCCAGGATCATCCGCGGCCTGCGCGGCTTCGAGACGTCGAAGACCCGCAGCGTCCCGTCCATGAAGGAGTCGACGAACACGTAGCGGTCGTCGGACGACAGGCTGAGGTCGACCGGCAGCGGCGTAGCGGACGGGTCGCCGATGTCGGCCAGCTCGACCGCCTCGAAGCTCCCGTCCTGCTTCCGGAAGATCCCCCAGAGCTTCGAGGTGAGCGCGGTCGTGGTGAAGGCCCAGTAGTTGCGCGGACCGAGTGCCCAGCGGATCTCGAGCGGCGCGCCCGGCACCTCGAGAATCTGCAGCGGCTTCCGCGCGTGGAAGTCCCAGACCACCACGGTGTTCCCGAAGTTCTTCATGGCCTCCGGGTCCTTCAAGAGCTCACCGAGATTTCGCATATAGTTGTTCTTCCCGGTGAACGAGGAGGTGAGCATGCGGTTCAGGTTCGCGTTCACGCGCACGTCGTAGCCGTACTCCGCGCCCTCGGGCATCCAGATCGTGCGGATGTACTTGCCCTCATTGGAGTACTCCACCAGCGCGGTCTTCCCGCCTCCGTCCTCGGCGTTGGAGAGCGCGGTGATCAGCATGCGCCCGGGCAGCGCGTAGAAGGTGTGGGGACCGACCGCCCCCCCGCTCGCCGCCACGAAGTCGTCGATCGTCTTGACGAGCTTGGGCTCGCGCGGATCCGTGGCGATGTCGAAGATGAAGATCATGCTGGTGTCGAGTCCGCCCACCCAGAAGTGGCGCCGGTCGTCGCTCAGCCCGCCGTGGTGCGCCTCGTGACGCCCGCCCACCGAGGCACTCGACAGGACCTTGCCGAAGTCCATCGCGCTCGGGTTGACGCTGACCGTGACCAGCTTGTCGGACTCGTCGCCGACGCCCTCCATGCCCAGCGTCCAGACGTAGACGAAGTCCTCCTGCCCGCTGATCTTCGGCAGGTAGGGGGACTGACAGGTCTCGTCCGCGAGCGCGGCGCTGACGGTCACCAGGAGCGCGCCCGACAGGGCGACGCAGAGCACTCGACTCATCGACTTCATGAGGTTCCTCCCCGATCCGGCCGCCATCCTAGCCCGGCCGGGGAGAGCATGGTATGGGTATCCGCGCCCGAAACACGCAGCCCGAGGGAGCTCCATGTCAGTCGTCTCGAACTGGATCGACGCCTTCCAGACCACCAACCTGCCGGAGGGCGTCGAACCCGATCCCGTCTCCAAGTGGATCGTCCTGACTCGCGCCTCGGTCTTCCCGATGACCTTCTTCGCGGGAGCCATCGGCGGCATGCTCGCGATCCCGAGCGGACAGGCCGCCCTGCTGCCCTGGGCGCTCGCTACGCTGGGACTGCTGCTGGCCCACGCCAGCAACAACCTGATGAACGACTACTTCGACATGGAGAGCGGCACCGACACGCCGGACTACGCGCGCGCCCTGTACGCGCCCCACCCGGTGCTCTCGGGCTGGATCACGCTGCCGCAGCTGTTCCGGGCCATCCTGCTCGTCACCGTGCTCGGGATGGCGATCGCGCTCTACCTGACCTGGCTGCGGGGCTGGCCGGCGGCCGCCTTCGCGTGCGCCGGGTTCTTCATCAGCTTCTTCTACACCGCGCCACCGCTGCGCCTGAAGTACCACGGACTGGGTGAGCCGGCGGTCTTCCTGATCTGGGGCCCGCTCATGATCGGGGGCACCTACTTCATCACGACCGGCGCGCTCCCCGGCTGGGTCTGGGCCGCCTCGCTCCCCTACGGACTGCTCGTGACCTCGGTGCTGTTCGGAAAGCACATCGACAAGATCGAGCTCGACACAGCCAAGAACATCCACACCCTGCCCGTGCTGCTGGGCGAGCCGCTCGCGCGGCGCGTGAACCAGGTCCTGATGATCGGCTTCTTCGCGTCGATCGTGGCGATGGTGCTGGCGGGGGCGCTCGGTGTCTTCTCTCTCGCGGTGCTCATCGCCGTGCCGCGCCTGATCCAGGTGCTCGGCATCTACTCGCGGCCGAAGCCCGACGCGCCGCCCGAGAACTACCCCGTGTGGCCGCTCTGGTTCGTGTCCGCCTCGTTCGTCCTGACGCGCAGCGCGGGAGGCCTCCTGGCTCTGGGGCTGCTGCTCGACGCCATCTTCCCGATCTACCTCGGCGGGTGACGCTCGCACTCCTCCCGGTCCCGCGCAGCGTCGAAGCGGTCGGGGCGGGTCTGCGCATCGAGCCGGGCGCGCCACTCGAGCCGCGCGTCGAGACCGACGCCTCCCTCCCGGCCGAGGGGTACACGCTCGAGATCGGCCCGGGCGGCATTCAGATTCGCGCGGCCGACTCGAACGCGGAGCGCTACGCGCGGGCGACGCTCGAGCAGCTGAGGAGCCAGGCCGGCAGCGAGCTTCCGGGTCTCGTGGTCCGCGACTGGCCCGACTTCGCCGTTCGCGGCTTCATGCTCGACGTGAGCCGCGACCGGGTCCCGACCCCCGCGACGCTCGAGCGGCTGGTGGAGATCCTGGATCTGCTGCGCGTGAACCAGCTTCAGCTCTACACGGAGCACACCTTCAAGTACCGCGACCACGAGACGGTCTGGCGCGATGCCTCGCCGCTCTCGCCCGACGACGTGCAGTGGCTCGACGCGCTCTGCCGGGCGCGCGGCATCGAGCTGGTCGCAAACCAGAACTGCTTCGGACACATGGGGCGCTGGCTGAAGCACGACGCGTATCGCCCCCTGGCCGAGGCGCCCGACGGCTGGGCTTCGCCCGACGGTGCGCGGCGCGAGCCGAGCGTGCTGGCGCCGACCCGCGAGAGCCTCGACTTCGTGCTCGGGCTGGTGCGAGAGCTGATCCCGAACTTCAGCAGCCGGCGCATCAACGTCGGCTGTGACGAGACCTGGGAGCTCGGACAGGGAAGAAGCGAGGCGGAGTGCGAGGCGCGCGGCCGCGGCCTCGTCTACCTCGACTTCGTGCTGCGCATTCTCGAGGCGCTGCACGGCGACGGCTGCGAGGTCCAGCTCTGGGGCGACGTGCTGGGCCAGCACCCCGAGCTGATCGGCTCCCTCCCGAGGGAGAAGACCGTGGCGCTGATCTGGGGGTACGAGGCACCGACCGATCCGGATTCGGTCCCCCCCGACGTTCTCGCAGCCATGCAGCAGGTCGGCTGGCCGCGGGAGGCGTGGGAGGGCTTCTCGGGTCGGCTGCGACCGTTGAACGAGAGCGGGATTCCGTTCTGGCTCTGCCCCGGCACATCGAGCTGGAACAGCCTGGTGGGCCGGCTCCCGAACGCTCGCGCCAACCTGCTCGACGCGGCCGAGTCGGGCCTGTCCCACGGAGCCTCGGGAGTTCTCATCACCGACTGGGGGGACAACGGACACCTGCAGCCGCTCAGCGTCAGCCTGCCGCCCCTCGTCTACGGCGCGGCGGTGAGCTGGTGTCTCGAGAGCAACCGCGACCTCGACCTGGCGGCCCGGCTCGACCGGTACGTGTTCGACGACTCCGCGGGCGAGCTCGGCGCCGCACTGGAGAAGCTCGGCTCGGTCTATCGGGAGACGGGTCGGGTCACGCCGAACGCGAGCCCGCTCCACCTGGCGCTGGTCCGGAGCGCGTCCAGCCCGCTACCAGGCTGGGGCGACGTACATCGATCCGGGATCGAGCGCGCGATCGAGGCGCTCGAGGAGGCGAGCGAGGCCGTGGCGCGAGCGAGGCCCGGCTGCGCCGACGGCGAAGTGGTGAAGCGGGAGCTCATCCAGGCCGCGCGGCTGGCCCGTCACGGCGCGTGGCGACTGGCCCGCTCCCACGAGCTCCCGTGCCCCTCGACGCGAGAGCTGCGCGACGATCTCTCGGGGGCGATCGACGAGCAGTTCGGCTGCTGGCTGGAGCGGAGCCGGCCCGGCGGGCTACAGGACAGCCTGGCCCGCCTCCACCGCGCGCTCGCCGAGTACGACTCCTGACCCGCGTCGCGCGCACCTTCAGCTTCGCGCAGTGAACGGACGCGCGAGGTCCGCGGGCGAACGGGTGCGTCCGGCGAACAGGGCCAGCACAACGAGCGTCAGCAGGTACGGGGTCATCAGCAGCAGCGAGTAGGGAATCTCGAGACCCGCGGCTTGCAGCTGGAACTGGCCGGCGTTCGCCGCGCCGAACAGCAGCGCCCCGGCCAGCACGGCGACGGGGCGATAGCCGCCGAACAGCACGAGCGCGAGTGCGATGAAGCCGCGCCCGGCGGTCATGCCCTCGACGAAGGTGTTCGAGATCCAGAGCACCAGCGCCGCGCCGGCGACGCCCGCGCAGGCTCCCCCGAAGAGCGTGCACGCCCAGCGGATCTCGACGACGCGGATCCCCTGCGCGTAGGCCGCCTCGGCACGCTCGCCCGAGGCGCGCACGGCCAGGCCGGCGCGCGTACGTCCGAAGAAGACGCCGACTCCGACGAGGAGCAGCGCAACGATCCACAGAAACGGATTCGCGAGGGCCGCGTCGGCGACGCTGGGCGCGGTCGGGAGCTCGGCGTGCGGCGGAAAGATCAGGCGATAGGCGCTCCCGGTCGCGCCGAGCGCGAGGATGTTGAGTGCGGCACCGGTCACGATCGGATCCGCTCGGCGCGCGATCGCGAACGTCGCGAAGAGCGCGGCGAGCGCCGTTCCCGCGAGGCCCGATCCGATCAGCGCGAGTGCGACCGAGCCCGTGGTCGCGCCGATCGAGAACGCGGCGAAGGCACCCGCGAGCATCATCCCCTCGATGCCGATGTTCAGGACGCCGGAGCGCTCCGCGACCAGCTCTCCGAGGGCGGCGATCGCGAGGGGCGCGGAGAGCCGGAGCGCCGAGGCGAGGAGCGCGAGCACCCAGGTCTCCACGTTCATGCGCTCCGGCGCGGCAGCGCGAAGCCGACCGAGAACAGGATGACGAGCGCCTCGATCACCTGCACCGCGACCGAAGGCACGTCGGCCTGCCGCTGCATGGCGCCGCTCCCGCTGGCGAGCGCCGCGAAGAAGGCGGCCGAGGGAAGCACCGCGAGCGGATGCAGGCGCGCCAGCAATGCGACCGCGATGGCGGTGAAGCCGTAGCCGGGAGAGAGGTTCTCGAACAGCCTTCCCGTGACCCCCGCCACCTCGACCGCCCCCGCCAGTCCCGCGAGCCCACCGGACAGCAGCAGCACGCGGACGGTCTCCCGCTCCGGAGAGATCCCGGCGTAGCGCGCCGCGTCGGGTGCGAGTCCGACCGCTCGCAGCCGCAGCCCCGCGGCCGTGTGGAACAGCAGCAGCCAGAGCGCGACCGGAAGCAGCAGCGCGAGGAGCAGCCCCGCGTGCGCGCGCAGCAGTCCGGGCCAGAGCGCGAGCCGCGCGGCCGCCGGCAACGCGTCACTCTGCGGATAGGTTCCGGCGAGCTCCTGCAGCGGTCCGTGCACCGCATAGCTGACGAGGAGTATGGCGATGAAGTTCAGGAGGATCGTCGTGAGCACCTCGGAGACGCCGCGGCGCACGCGCAGCAGGGCGGCGAAGCCTCCCCAGCATGCGCCGGCGGCGCAGCCCGCCAGGATCGAGGCGGGGAGGACCAGCGCTCCGGGCGCATCGGAGAGCGGCCCCGTCGCGAGCGCGGTGGTCGCGAGCGCGCCGACGTACAGCTGGCCCTCTCCGCCGATGTTCCAGATCCCGGAGCGGAACGCCACGGCGATCGCGAGACCCACGAGCACGAGCGGGCCCATCCGGACCAGGGTGTTCTCGATCGCGAGCGCGTCGCCGAAGGCGCCGCCGAGCAGGGCGCGGCCCGCGTGCAGTGGATCCGCGCCGAGTGCGCTGATCAGGACCGCGGCCGCCAGGCTCGCCAGCGCGATGGCCGCGAGCGGCTCGAGCCCGCGCCAGAGCGCACTCACGCGGCGCTGCCGCCCAGCATCAATGCGCCTATCCGCTCCCGCGTTCGACGCTCCGGCTCGACGGGAAGCAGCCGTCCACGGAACATCACAAGGACGCGCGTCCCGAGCTCGAGCACCTCGTCGAGGTCGGTCGAGATCAGGAGCAGTCCGGCTCCGCTCCGCACCGCACCACGCAGCAGCTCTCGCACGGCGGCGGTGGCCGCGACGTCGAGGCCGCGCGTCGGGTTCACCGCGACCAGCAGGCCGGGCTCGCTGCGGAGTGCGCGCGCCACCATCAGCTTCTGCTGGTTTCCGCCCGACAGATTGCGCACCCGATCCTCGGGCTCGGCGCGCATCTCGAGTCGCTCGACGGCCTGCTGCGCTGCAGCGCGGAGCGCGCGCCGCCGCAGCCAGCCGCGCTCGAGCACGGGAGCTGCCTCCCCCACGGCCGCCGCCGCGAGAATCAGGTTCTCTTCGAGAGACAGGTCGAGCACCAGACCGTGTCGCTGGCGATCGCCGGCCAGCAGCGAGAGCGGCGGCCGCAGGATCTCGACACTTCCCGACGTCGGAGCTCGAACGCGGGCCAGCAGCGCCTCGAGCGCTCCCTGCCCGTTCCCGTCGATGCCGGCGACGGCCACGATCTCGCCCCCCGCAACCTCGAGATCGAGCCTCCCGAGACCGGGGGCGCGCACGCTGCGCAGGCGGAGCGCGACCGGGCCCCGGGTCAGGTCGGGAGGCTGTCCCGGAGGCGGGGGCGCGTCGCCCACCATCAGGCGCCCGAGCTCCTCGCGGCGGAGTCCCTCCACCGGCAGCGTGGCCACGCTCCGGCCGTGGCGCAGGACCGTGACGCGGTCACAGACCGCCGTGATCTCCTCGAGCTTGTGCGAGATGAACACGATCGAGTGTCCCGACGCGCGCAGCCGTCCGAGCAGCTCGAGCAGCGTCTCGACCTCCGACGGCGCGAGCACGGCGGTCGGCTCGTCGAGGACGAGCACCTCGACGCCGCGCGCCAGCGCTCGCGCGATCTCGAGGCGCTGCTGCTCCCCGACGGCGAGCTCGGCGGCGGGGACGTCGGGGGCGAGGTCGAGCGAGAAGCGCTCGAGGAGGTCGCGGGCGTGCGCGAGCAGCTCGCGGCGGGGCAGCAGGAGCGGCCCCGGCTCTCCTAGCGCCAGGTTCTCGGCCACCGTCAGTGAGGGAATTCCCATGAAGTGCTGGTGCACGAGCCCGATCCCGAGCTCGAGCGCGTGCCGCGGGCCGCGCACCTCGATCGGCCGCCCGTCGAGGCGAACCTCGCCGCGCTCGGGCCGGACGAGGCCGTAGAGGACCCGCATCAGCGTCGACTTGCCCGCGCCGTTCTCTCCCAGGAGCGCGTGCACCTCGCCGCGTTCGAGCTCGAAGTCCGCCCCGGCGAGGGCGAGCGTCTCGCCGAATCGCTTGTGCAGGTCGCGAAGCTCGATGCGCGGCACGCGTCAGAACCCGGCGCGCGGGACCTCGAGCTCTCCGCTGCGGATGCGCTCGGCGAGCGCGTCGGCCTCCGCGCGGACGGGTTCCGGAATGCGCGACTGGAGCGCCTCGTTCCACTCGATCGCGACGACGCCCTCGCGCAGCCCGAAGCGGATCGAGCGGGCGCGGAACTGACCGGACTCGACCTCGCGCGCCACCAGCAAGAGCGCGCGGGGGATGTCGAGCGTACCGGATGCGAGCACCGAGTCCGGCGCGCGGCCGTTCTGGTTCCGGTTGGTCCCGAAGGCGAACACCTCGGAGCTCTCCGCCACCGCCTGAAAGAAGCCGGGGGCCGCGTCATCGACGTTGTGGATCAGCACGTCGACGCCCTGCGCGATCTGGGCGAGCGTCGCCTCGCGCGCGGCAGAGACGTCCTCCCAGCTCCCGAGGTACGAGGTCGCGAGACGCACGTCTGGGCGCGCCGCGCGCGCGCCCGCCTCGAAGGCGGTGAAGGTGCTCTCCACCGGGGGAATCTGCATGCCGCCGATCG
This sequence comes from uncultured Myxococcales bacterium, assembly GCA_964557495.1. Taxonomy (GTDB): domain Bacteria; phylum Myxococcota_A; class UBA9160; order SZUA-336; family SZUA-336; genus CAZLBF01. The sequence continues at coordinate 15,320 of CAZLBF010000058.1, forward strand.
CGCCGACGTGTGCGTGGCGCGACACGCGCGCGCCCACGTAGCCGAGCACGTAGGTCGCCTGCTCGAGCTCGAAGACGATCGGCGCAACGTTGGGTCGAATCGTGGAGCCGCTCGTGGTGACGAACACGGTGTCGGGAAACTCTTCGGCGACCTTGCTGGCGGCGTCCTGAAACTCGAAGCCGTGCCCGAACACGAGCTGATAGCCGCGGGCAGCGAAGTCGCGGAATCCCGATTCGAAGTCCTGGGGAGTGTGCGTCTCCTGGTGCGCGACCTCGGCACCGAGCTGATCGCGGATCGCGAGGAGCCCCTCGTAGGCGCCCTGGTTCCAGCCGCCGTCGCGAATCGAGCCGGGCGTCAGGAGCGCGACCCGGAGGTCCGCGTCGGACGCCTCCCGCCCTTCCGGGCTGCACCCCGACAGCAGAGCCAGAGCGACCAGCAGCCCCACACCGGCGAGCGCTCGGCGGGTTCCATCTCGATCCGACACGGTGCCGAAGGATAGCGGCGATCCACCTCGAATCACCTTCGCGCGGCGAGCGACCTCGCATAGAGGCGAGAGCGGGGAGGCTCTATACTGCCGCTCCCGCGGCCCGGCTCGCGCACTCCGTTCGATGCGGGTGCCGGCGCGGGACCCTCACCCATGCGGACCGACGCGCACATCCACTGCCCGGCCCCGACGGCATGAAGCGACTCCCGTCAGCCCGAGCCGTCACGTTCGACTGCTGGGGCACGCTGATCTTCGAGCCCGACCCGGCGGCCGCCTGGGACATTCGCGTCGAGAAGCTGCGCGGCGCGGCCGAAGCCTGCGGGCGCACGGTCAGCCTCGACGACGCGGCGCTCGCTCTCCAGGCGGGCTGGAACGAGCACGTGCGCCTGTGGCAGCAGAACGTCGGCTCCGGCGCCCTCGAGATCGTGGGCTGGGCGCTGGAGCGCGTGGGGATCTCGGACGCGTCGCTCGCCGAAGCGCTCGCCGCCGAGCTCGCGGAGGTGTCGGTGGAGCGAGAGACGCGCTCGCTCGAGGGCGCGCGCGCGACGCTCGAGCGGCTGCGGGAGCGCGGCATCCGCCGGGCGCTCGTGTGCGACACCGGCTTCAGCCCGGGGAGGGTCGTGCGGCATCTGCTCGACCGGAACGGACTGCTCGAGCTGCTCGAGGTCCAGATCTTCTCCGACGAGGCCGGAGTCCCCAAGCCGCACCCGAGCCTGTTCCTTGCGGCGCTCGAGCCGCTCGGCGTAGAGCCCCCCTCGGCGGTTCACGTCGGGGACCTGCGGCGCACCGACGTGGCCGGAGGCCGCGGCGTCGGGATGGGAACGGTGCGCATCCGGGACCACTACGACGACACGACCGATCACCCGGAGGCAGACGCCGTCGCCGACTCCCACGCGCATCTGCGGCGCATCCTCGCGGTAGACTAGCGACAGATACTCGATCTCCGAGGAGACCCCCGTGGACCCGAAGACCGTCCTCTACGAGATGAAGGAGCACGTGGCCACGGTCACGCTCAACCGACCCGAGCGCCGCAACGCTCTCAACCGCGAGGCCTACTCCGCGCTGGAGGCGGCATTCAGGGAGGCCCAGCGGGATCCAGAGGTGCGCAGCGTCGTGCTGACGGGGGCCGACCCGGCCTTCTGCAGCGGCGACGACGTAAAGGAGATCATGCTGGGCGAGGCGAAGCAGGGCACGCTCGCGCAGCTCCGCAGCGTGCGCCCCGTGCCGACGCCGGCCGCGGTCGCGGTACTCGAGTGCGACCGGCCCGTGATCGCCGCCGTCAACGGTGCGGCGGTCGGGTGGGGCATGGATCTGAGCCTCTTCTGCGACATCCGCATCGCGTCGGAGCGGGCGAAGTTCGGGGAGCTGTTCATCAAGCGGGGCCTGATCCCCGATCTGGGCGGACTGTGGCGGCTTCCAGCGGTCGTCGGCCCGTCGAGGGCGGCCGAGCTCGTGTTCACCGGCGACGTGATCGACGCGCCGGAGGCCGAACGGATCGGTCTCGTCTCGAGGGTGGTGCAGCACGACGCGCTGCTCCCGGCGGCGCTCGAGCTCGCGGGCCGGATCGCCCAGAACGCCCCGCTCGCGCTTCGCTACGCCAAGGAGGGACTGCGACGCGCGCGCCACGGCGATCTCGACGCGCTCGGCGCCTACGTCGGCAACACGCTGGGCTACCTGTTCGGCACCGAGGACCACCGCGAGGGAGCGCTCGCGTTCGTGGAGAAGCGCGAGCCGGTCTTCAAGGGCCGCTAGTCAGCGACTCGATCGCGTTCGCGAGCTCGAGCACGTGGAGGAGGCGTTCCTCCGACACGTAGGAGGGCGCGCCATCGCGAACGCGCGCGACGAAAACGTCGAGATCCTCGCGAAAGACGGGCCCCGGAGGACCGGCGCTCGGGTCGTCGAGCACGCCGTTCTGGCAGCGCACGTTCCAGAAGACGGCGCGCGTGCGCTCGGGCCGGCGCTCCTCGATCAGTCGGGTCGAGCCGCCCTCGCGGAAGCGGAGCTCGACGCAGAGGCGGTAGCCGTCTCCCCGGTCGAGCTCTGCGGCGGCCACCTCCGCGTCTCCGAAGAGGTCGACCAGGCGGTGCAGGCGGGCCAGCGCCCGCAGCGCCTCGGATCCGGCCAGCTCGGGATCGCCGATCCAGCCCTCCAGGCCGGCATCGAAGGCGACCTCGCCCCCCTGCGGGCGACCCAGCGCCCCGATGCGGCCGCGCTGTACGCGCTGCGCGGCGGAGAGCAGCTCGATGTGCTCGACGTGCAGCACCCGGCCGCTCGCGCGCGCCTGATCGAACAGCGCCCGCGCCTCCCGCGCGGACGGCGCGAGCGGGAACTCCACCGCCACGTGCTTTCCGGCCTCGAGTGCGGCCCGGGCCTGGGCCGGGTGCAGCAGGTTGGGCGTGCACAGGATCAGCGCCTCGACTCTGGAGTCCGACAGGGCCGCCTCGAGGGACTCCGGACCGGTGCCGCGCGCCGAGACCACCCGAGCCAGCCGCGCGCGCGGGTGATCCTCGAGCGCACGGATGCGGGCCCGACCCGCCCGGCCGGCGCCCACGACGGCCACGGACAGGGGTGGAGCCCCCCGCGCGGCGTGCATCACGGCGCCATGTCGAGCAGGTCCTTGAACCCGGAGGGCTCGTGGGGACCCAGGATCAGCTGCTCGAGAATGCCGACCCCTTCGCGGTCGCCGAGTCGCGCTCGACAGATGGCCTGCACGTGCAAGAAGTCCAGCTGCCGCTCGTCGACCGATGCAATCTCGAAGCTCTCGCCACCGACGGCCAGGTCCCCCTTGAAGCGACCGTGCCCCCAGTCGGGGTGCATGTACCCGATCCCCTTCATGTAGAAGTTGTAGAGCGACTCGAGCTCGAGCCGCTGCTCCGGTCCCCGCCTCGGCTGGAGCAGCACCTCAGCGCGCCGGGCGTGCCGCGTTCCCGGCTCGAACTCGAGCCGCTGCTGCGCGGACGCGTAGAGGCGAGGCTCGACGTCACCGAGGTCCGACCAGACGGCGTGCTCGTGCCACGCACTTCCGTCCGCGTACTCGTTCACGTCGAACAGCAGGATGCCGTCGTCGAAGTTGATCGGCGCCCAGAGCCAGTAGAACTGCGGCGGCGCGCTCACGGCGCCGGGGGGCGGCTGCTCTCCGACGGGGCGGATTCCCCAGGAGCGGTCGCGCGTCCCGCGCCAGGACTCCGGATCCACCTCGATCCGCTCGCCCCCGACCTCGAGCCAGCCGCTCCAGGTGCCGCACTGGGTCAGCCGCGTGACGTCCATCACGACCCGGGGTCCGACCTGGAGAAAGAAGTGCGGCTCCTCGATCGCCCGCGCGCGCGCCTCGAAGCGGAGGTCGGCGGCGATGCCGTGCTCGTTCGGATCGATCGCGACGCGCAGGCTCTTGAGCGGCTCGATCACCTCGATCCGGGTCGGCCCGACGCGCGTATCCATCCGCTCCATGCCGAGCCGGCGCGAGGCGAAGAGGCAGTGCTCGACCCCCTCGTGGATCACGGCGCAGCCGCTGTCCATCACGTCAAGGTTGGGGTAGACGCCGAACGCGAGGGCGAAGTAGGTCTCGGCCCCCCTCGAGTAGCCGTTGAAGAAGTACCGATCGTAGAAGTTCCGGTCGCTCCCGCTGTAGGCGATCGGGCGGGTGGTCTGGTGGATCGGATAGTCATCCGCCTTCGTCAGCATCGGAGCCCTCCAGTGCGAGTGGTCGGCGGCCGCCGGCCGGAATCCTACCAGAGCCCGGAGGAGAACCTCCGCACCCGAAGATTTCGGATGCAAGCCCCAGCCCCGCTGCTAGACTCGTTTCCAAAGGTGTGGGAGGGAGCCATGGCAGCGCGAAGGAAGACAACCCGGGCCAAGGCCGGGAGGAAGAAGGTCGCTCGCAGGAAGAAGACGGCGCGGAAGAAGGCGCCCGCTCGAAAGAAGGCCGCGCGCCGCAAGAAGGTGGCCCGCAAGAAGCCTGCCCGGAAGAAGGCCGCGCGCCGCAAGAAGGTGGCCCGGAAGAAGGTCGCCCGCCGCAAGAAGGTGGCCCGCAAGAAGCCCGCCCGGAAGAAGGTCGCCCGCCGCAAGAAGGTGACTCGCAAGAAGCCTGCCCGGAAGAAGGTCGCCCGCCGCAAGAAGGTGACTCGCAAGAAGCCTGCCCGGAAGAAGGTCGCCCGCAAGGCCGCTCCGAAGAAGGCGCCCTCCGCAGCAGTGCGATGGACGGCGTCGCGCGGCGCATCATCAAGGCCGCGAGCGACTTCTCTTCGGTCACGCTCGAGGATCTCTACGCCGAGGCCTGCATCTCGGTCGAGCCGGGGGGAGGCGCACC
>CAZLBF010000059.1:0-18498 GCA_964557495.1 uncultured Myxococcales bacterium
TTCAGGAAGCGGTCGAAGCCGCGCTGCAGCCTGGCTCGGCGCGCTGCGTAGTAACCTGGCTCTGGGTTCTCACTCACGTTGCTCTCACTCCTCGATGCGCAGCGCCACCGCGTGCGAGCTCGGCAGCGTCGGCGGCAGCGCCACGTGGAGCCGGCCGTGCTCCTGCGACCACTGGAGCGGCTCCTCGGATCCGATCAGGTCGACCGAGCAGGCGGTGACCGGCGCGACATCCTCGATCACCAGCTCGGCGTCTGCCTCCGCGCCGAGCACGATCGCGTGCAGCGTCTCCGCCTTGCGCGTGAAGCGGACCTCGAGGCCATCGGCGGTTTTGCCCTCGGCGTGTGTCCAGGGGCGCGTTTCGTAGATCGCCTCGCCGTTCACCTCCAGCCAGTCGCCGAGCGCGAGCAGGGGCTCAACCTGAAGCTCGGGGATCGAGCCGTCGGCGCGCGGCCCGACGTTGATCAGCAGGTTGCCGTTCTTGCTCACGATGTCGACGAACGACCGGATCAGCTCGGACCCCGAGAGGTACTCCTCCTCGCCCTCGTCGCGGTTGTAGCCGAACGAGTTCCCGATCCCGCGCACCGATTCCCACTTCTTCGGCGCGACGTCGCGGACTACCTCGTACTCCGGCGTCTGGACGTCGTGAACTACGCCGGAGGCCAGGCCGTCCGGACCGAGCACCTTGCGGAAGCGGTCATTCACGACGCCGTCCGGCACGTGGGCGTAGTAGAAGGCGAACAGCTCCTCGATCTGCTCGTCGGAGGCAGGAAACGCGATGTCGTTCCACATCGAGCAGGGCTCGAAGCGTTCGATCAGCTCGCGCCAGTGGCTCGTCGCATACTGCCGGTAGTCCTCGCGCATGGGAATGGCCCGGATGAGATCGCCCAGGCTCGCGATCACCTGATCGTGGTAGAGCCAGTCGATGCCGCCCGAGTAGTACAGGCCCATGCGTAGGCCGCGCGCGCGTACAGCATCGGTGAGTTCTCCCACGATGTCGCGGGACGCGACGAAGTCGGGGGCCTGCGGGTTGCGATGGGCGCTCGGCCAGAGCAGGAAGCCGTCGTGGTGCTTCGTGGTCAGGACGGCGTAGCGGGCGCCCGCGCGCGCGACCAGATTCGCCCACTCGGCCGGATCCCAGGCTGCGATCTCGCGGTTGAAGGTCTCGGCGAAGCGCGCGTACGGGAAGTCGGCCCCGTAGGTCTTCGAGTGGTAGGCCTGGGTCGGGCTGCCGTCGATCCGCATGGTGTTCGCGTACCACTCGGCATACGGGTTCCGGGCGAAATCCGTGAGCTTGGGAGCGTCCGGATCCGGGTCCCAGATGGGTCCCGACTTCGGCGCCCAGGCGGGAACCGTGCAGATGCCCCAGTGGATGAAGATCCCCAGCTTCGCGTCGTCGTACCACTCAGGTACCGGCCGGTTCTCGAAGGATGCGTCGGTGGGCTGGCTCATCGTCTCCCTCTCCAGATGTTCCCGTCGGGATAGGCGTAGTCGGCGAGGCTCTCGGGCCTGATCTCGAGCCCGAAGCCGGGCGCTCGAGGCGGGACGTAGCGGCAGCCCCGGAGCTCCACGGGGTGAACGAAGTGCTCGTGCAGGTGAGCTGCGTACTCCGTCACCCGGCCCTCCAGGCTCCCGCTCACGCAAACGTAGTCGAAGATCGAGAAGTGCTGAACGTGCTCGCACAGCCCGACGCCCCCCGCGTGCGGGCAGACGGGAACGCCGAACTTCGCGGCCAGCAGCAGCACCGCGATCACCTCGTTCACTCCCCCCAGGCGGCAGCCGTCGATCTGCGCGAAGTCGATCGCGTTCGCCTGCAGCAGCTGCTTGAAGACCACGCGGTTCTGGCAGTGCTCCCCGGTGGCGACGCCGATCGGCCGCACCGCCTCGGCGATCCGCGCGTGGCCGAGCACGTCGTCGGGGCTCGTCGGCTCCTCGATCCACCACGGGTCGACCTCGGCGAGCTTCTCCATCGCCGCGATCGCCTCGTCCACGTCCCACACCTGGTTCGCGTCCAGCATGAGCTTGCGGTCCGGCCCAATCGCTTCGCGCACCACGCGGGCGCGCCGCAGATCGTCGTCGGGGTCGGCGCCCACCTTGATCTTGAAGTGCGACCAGCCCTGGGCGAGGGCCTCCCCGCAGAGGCGCTGCAGCTTCGCGTCGTCGTAGCCGAGCCAGCCGGCCGAGGTGACGTAGGCCGGGTAGCCGTCGCGCAGCATCTCGCGCTCGCGGGCGGCGCGGCCGGCGACCTGGCGCTCGAGCAGGTCTCGCGCCTCCGCCGGCTCGAGCGCATCGCGGATGTGCCGGAAGTCGACCGCTCGCACGATCTCCTCCGGGGAGAGATCGGCCAGGTACTTCCAGAGCGGCTTGCCCGCCCGCAGGGCCAGCAGATCCCAGGTGGCGTTCACGACCGCCGCGAGCGCGAGGTGGATGACGCCCTTCTCCGGCCCGAGCCAGCGCAGCTGGCTGTCTCCCGCGAGCCGCCGCCAGAAGGCTCCCGTGTCCGCCTCGATCTCGTCGAGGTCGAGGCCGACCAGGAGCGGCCGGAAGGCCTCGATCGCCGCCGCGCAGATCTCGGTCCCGCGCCCGATCGTGAAGGTCATCCCGCAGCCCCGGAGGGCCGGGTCGCTGGTCGCGAGCACCACGTAGGCGGCGGAGTAGTCCGGGTCCGGGTTCATCGCATCGGAGCCGTCCAGGAAGTCCGAGGTCGGGAATCGAACGTCCCGCACGGCCAGGTCGGTGATGCACAAACCCACGAGCCGGCATCCTGAGCGAGCCGCGGAGCCCTGTCCATATACAATTGCGAGCCATGGATCCCGCGGGACGCAGACGCATCGGGCGCACGGGCCTCGAGGTGAGCCGCCTCGGGTTCGGCGCCGCGGCGCTGGGCAACCTGTACGCGCCGGTGAGCGATGCGGCGGCTGCGGAGGCCGTGGCGGCCGCGTGCTCCGCCGGCATCGCTCTCTTCGACACGGCGCCCTTCTATGGCTACGGGCTGAGCGAGGAGCGCCTCGGGCGCGCCCTGCGCGAGCGTCCGCGCGCCTCGTACGTGCTCTCGACCAAGGTCGGTCGCCTGCTGGTCCCGCGTCCCCCCGGGAGCGAGCGGGACGACGGCTTCGTCGCCGCACACCCGTTCGATCCGGTCTACGACTACTCCTACGACGGCGTGATGCGGTCGGTCGAGGAGAGCCTGCGCCGCCTGGGCTGCGCGCGCATCGACGTCGCGCTGATTCACGACGTCGGCGCGCTCACGCACGGCGCCGACGCGCACGCTGTCTTCGAGGCGGCGCTGGGCGGCGGCTACCGCGCGCTCGACGAGCTTCGCCGCGCGGGAGACATCGCGGCGGTGGGCCTCGGTGTGAACGAGTGGGAGGTGTGCCTTGAGGCGATGGAGCGCGGCGCCTTCGACTGCTTCCTGCTCGCCGGCCGCTACACGCTGCTCGAGCAGGGTGCTCTGGCTCGCCTGCTGCCCGCCTGCGAGGAGCGCGGCATCTCGGTGATCGTCGGTGGGCCGTACAACTCGGGGATCCTGGCCTCCGAGCCGGGACCCGACTCGCGCTACGACTACGCGCCGGCGGGCGCGGAGATCCTCGACCGCGCCCGGCGCACCGCCATGATCTGCCGGAGCCACCGCGTGCCGCTCCAGGCCGCGGCGCTGCAATTTCCGCTGCTCCACCCCGCCGTCGCGTCGGTGATCCCCGGTGCGCGCTCGAAGGCGGAGGTCGAGGAGAACGCGGCGTTCGTGCGGCACCCCCTGCCGCCGGCACTCTGGGAGGACCTGAAGCGCGCGGGTCTGCTCGCCCCGGATGCACCGACGAGGGACGACTCGTGAGCGAGCCGGGAGTCGACGCGCACCAGCACTTCTGGAGTCTGGCGCGCGGCGACTACGCCTGGCTCACACCGGACCTCGAGCCCCTGTATCGCGACTTCGGGCCCGGCGACCTCGAGCCGCTGATGCGGGAGGCGCGCGTGGGTCGCACGGTCGTCGTGCAGGCGGCGCCGACCGTCGGCGAGACGCGCTACCTGCTCGGGCTGGCCGAACGGACGCCCTGGATCGCGGGCGTCGTCGGTTGGATCGACCTGGCGTCGAGCGAAGCTCCCCGGCTGCTCGACGACCTGCAGCGCCACCGGGCGTTCCGCGGAATCCGGCCGATGATCCAGGACATCCCGGATCCCGACTGGATGCTCGGCGAGGCGCTGACGCCGGCCCTTCGGGAGCTCGCGCGCCGCTCGCTCAGCTTCGACGCACTGGTCCACCCGGTCCACCTGCCGCGTCTGCTCCGCCTGCTCGAACGCCATCCCGACCTGCGCGTCGTCGTCGACCACGCGGCCAAGCCCGACATCCAGAGCGGCGCCTTCGAGCCCTGGGCGCGCGACCTGCGCCGCCTGGCCGCCGAGACGGGCGCCCGCTGCAAGCTGTCCGGCCTGGTCACCGAGGCGGCCGGCGACTGGTCCGTCGAGGACCTCTCGCCCTGGGTCGACCACCTGCTCGACTGCTTCGGCCCGGAGCGCCTCATGTGGGGCAGCGACTGGCCCGTGGTCGATCTCGCCGGTGGCTACGCGCGCTGGCGCGCGGCCGCCGAGGCCCTGCTCGAGCCGCTTGCTCCCCGCGAACGCGAGGCGGTGCTCGGCGCGAACGCCACCGCCTTCTACCGCCTTGCCCCCCAGCCCGAGGAGATCTCCGCATGACCGACGCCCCGCGCTTCCGCGGCATCTTCACGCCCAACCTGGTCCCGCTCGACGAGCAGGGCCGCATCGCCGAGGGGGAGCTGCGCCGTTACACCGACTGGCTGATCGAGCGCGGGGTGCACGGCCTCTACCCCAACGGCTCGACGGGCGAGTTCACCCGCTTCACTCCGGAGGAGCGCCGCCGCATCATCGAGATCGTGGTCGACCAGGCGCGCGGCCGCGTGCCGGTTCTCGCGGGGGCGGCCGAGGCCAACGTGCGCGAGACGCTGGCGGCCTGCGAGCACTACGCGACGCTCGGCGTGCGCGCGGTCGCGATCGTCTCGCCCTTCTACTACCGGCTCGGCCCCGAGAGCGTCTACGCGTACTTCCGCGAGATCGGCCGGAGCACGCCGGTCGACGTCACGCTCTACAACATCCCGATGTTCGCCTCGCCCATCGACGTGCCGACCATCCGGCGCCTGGCTGAGGAGTGCGAGCGCATCGTCGCGATCAAGGACTCCTCGGGCGACCTCGAGTTCATGCGGGAGATGATCGCGGCCGTCCGTCCCCTCCGCCCCGACTTCAGCTTCCTGACCGGCTGGGACGCGGCCCTGCTGCCGATGCTGCAGGCCGGCTGCGACGGCGGCACGAACGCGACCAGCGGGATCGCACCCGAGCTCACGCGCGCGCTCTACGAGGCCGCGACGCAGGGCGAGCTGGAGAGCGCGCGCGATCTCCAGGCCAGCGTGCAACGCATCTTCGAGGCTATGTTCGGCGCGGCCGACTTTCCCGAGGGGTTCCGCATCGCGCTCGAGCTGCGCGGCATCCGCACGGGGCGCGGCCGCCAGCCGCTCTCGCCGCACCAGGAGCAGGAGCGCGAGGGCATCCGGGACTCGCTCGCCAAGCGGCTCGGCGAGGAGGGCGTGCTGTGAGGCGCTTCGGCCAGGTGCTGGGCCTCGATCCGGCCCGGCTCGACGAGTACCGTCGCTACCACGCCTCGATCTGGCCCGAGATCGCCGACGCGATCCGCGCGGCCGGGATCCGCAGCTACTCCATCTACTACCGCAAGGGCCAGCTCTTCGGATACTACGAGTACCACGGTCCCGACGCGGAGTACGAGGCGAGGATGAACGCCCTCGCCGAGGCGCCGCGCATGCGCGAGTGGTGGGACCTGATGGAGGCCATGCAGATCCCCGACCCGGAGCGCGAGCCCGGCAGCTGGTGGTCCGAGATGGAGGAGGTCTTCCACCAGGACTGACCCCGTCGCGCGGAGGCTCACCCGGGGAACAGGCTGCTGATGCTCTCCCGGTCGTGGATGCGGCGGATCGCCTCGCCGAACAGCGGCGCCACCGAGACGACCTCGATCTTCTCGGAGAGCTCGACGGGCTGCGTCTCGATCGAATCGGTCACGAGCAGACCCCGAATCGGGCTCTGGTCGATGCGCTCCATCGAGCCCTCGCTGAAGACCCCGTGGGAGATCATCGCGTACACGGCGCCGGCGCCCCGCTCGACGAGCTTCTCCGCGGCGTCGACGAGTGTGCCGGCCGAGATCACGAAGTCGTCCACGATCAGCGCCGTCTTCCCGCGCACGTCGCCGATGATCTCCAGCACCTCGGCCCGCTCGTCGTGCCCCGTACGCTCCTTGTCGGCGATGGCGATCGAGGCACCGAGTCGCGAGGCGTACTTGCGCGCCTGCTTGACGAAGCCGGTGTCCGGCGAGACGACGACCAGATCCGAGAGCTTCCGCTGCTCGATCGCCCCGCACAGGACGTTGAGCGCATACAGGTCGTCGACCGGGACGCGAAAGAAGCCCTGGATCTGCGGCGCGTGCAGGTCGAGGGTCACCACCCGGTCCGCGCCGGCCGCCTCGATGGCGTCGGCACAGACGCGCGCGCGGATCGAGACGCGCGGCTCGTCCTTCTTGTCCCCCTTCGCGTAGCTGAAGTAGGGCATCACCACGGTCACCGCGTCCGCGCTCGCGCGCTTCAGCGCATCGATCCAGAAGAGCAGCTCCATGAAGTTGTCGTTGGCCGGATACACGGTCGACTGCACGATGTAGACGCAGCGGCCGCGGACGTTCTCGTTGACCCGGACGAACAGGTTGCCCTCCGAGAAGTGGATCACCTCACTTGCGCCCGGCTCGAGCCCCAGGTAGTCGCAGATCTTGCGGGTCAGCTTCGGGCTGCCGCTTCCGCCGAAGATGAGAATGTGGTCCGCCGACATTGCTGCCTCCCGAGCCGAGTCGCGCGTCTAGCATAGCGTCCGCGAACCGGAGCCGCGGTCGCCCGAGGCTCGAGCCCTCCAGCGGGTGACTCCGCGTCCCGGCGCCCCGTCGACTTCGTCCCCGCCAGCTGAGACAATCGAGGCATGCCCAGTGTGAAGGCCAACGGGATCGAGATCGCCTACGACAGCTTCGGGACCCGCGCCGATCCGGCGCTGCTCCTGATTCGCGGCTTCTCCGGTCAGATGCTCGGCTGGGACGAGGACTTCTGCGGGGCCATCGCCCGAGAGGGCTACTTCGTGCTCCGCTTCGACAACCGCGACGTCGGCCTCTCGACCAAGTTCGACGCAGTCGGGGCGCCCGACATGGGCAAGCTCGCGGTCGCCCTCCAGTCGGGCGGCGATGTCACCGTCCCCTACCGGCTCGAGGACATGGCCGACGACGCGGTCGGCCTGCTCGACGCGCTCTCGATCGAGCGGGCCCACGTGTGCGGCGTCTCGATGGGGGGCATGATCGCTCAGCTCGTCGCGATCCGGCACCCGCAGCGGCTGCGGAGCCTGATCTCGTACATGTCGACGACGGGGGAGCCGGGCCTGCCCCCGGCCACGCCGCAGGCGCAGGCGGCCATCATCTCCCCACCGCCGGAGGGACGCGAGGCGGCGATCGAGCACACGGTGGAGGTTCACCGCGCCCTGGCCGGAGACGAGCTCGGCTTCGACGAGGCGTGGACGCGTGACATGGCCGAGCGCTCCTGGGAGCGCTCGAGCTACAGCGACGGGGCGCTGCGCCAGATGGCCGCGATCGTGGCCGCCCGTCCCCGCACGCGCGCGCTCGCGTCGGTGCGCGTGCCGACGCTGGTGCTCCACGGCAGCGCGGACCCGATCATCCCGGTCGAGCACGCCCACCAGACCGCCCAGGCGATCCCCGGCGCCGAGCTCGTGGTGATCGAGGGGCTCGGGCACGACATCGGCCCGCCGGGCTGGCCGTTCTCGATTCCGACCATCGTCGAGCACCTGCGCAAGGTGGACGCCTGAGGGGCGGCGCCCCTCACATGACCAGGGTCAGACCTCCGTCGACCACGATCACCTCTCCGGTCATGTAGCGGGACTTGAGCACGCCCAGGATCGCGTCGGCGATGTCGTCGGCGCTGGCGGAGCGGCGCAGCGGGGCGACCTGGCCCACGGCCGCGTGCTGCGCCTCCCAGTCCGCGGTCCAGGGCGTCGCGACCAGTCCCGGCGCCACCGCGTTGATGCGCACCGGCCCCGAGACCTTGGCGAGCAGCCGCGTCAGGTGGTTGAGCGCCGCCTTCGAGACCGCGTAGGGAATCGAGCTTCCGAGCTCGCGGACCCCTGCGATCGAGGTGACGTTGACCACGGCGCCGTCCGGGCTGGCCTTGAGGTGGGGAAGGGCGGCGCGCGTCAGGTACCAGGTGCCGAGGACGTTCACGTCGAGGATGCGCCGGAAGATCTCGTCCGTCACCGCGTCGAGGTCCGCGTGCGGGATGACCGAGGTCGCGCCGGCGTTGTTGACCAGGATGTCGAGCCGGCCCCAGCGCTCGAGCGTCGCCTCTACGAGCCCGAGGCACTGCGACTCGTCGGCGATGTCGGCCTGCAGGTAGCTCGCGCTCTCGAGCTCGCCCGCCAGCTTCTCGCCCGCCTCGACCGACGAGGCGGAGTTCACCACGACCGAGGCGCCCTCCGCCGAGAGCTGCTGCGCCGTCGCCGCGCCGATTCCACTCGACGACCCGGTGACGATCGCGACCTGTCCGTCGAAGGCCCCCACCTTACGCGGGCTCCTCGATGACGCGGTTCTCGATCCAGCCGACGCCGTCGACCTCGATGCGCACCGCATCTCCCGCCACGAGGAACTTCGGCGGCTTCATGGCCATGCCGACCCCGCCGGGCGTGCCGGTCGAGATCACCGTGCCGGGAGCGAGCGTCCAGACCGTGGAGAGGGTCTCGATCACGTCGAAGCAGTCGAACACGAGGTTCTTGGTGTTCGAGTGCTGGCGCTCCTCGCCGTTCACCCAGGTCCGCAGCTCGAGAGCGTGCGGGTCGCCGATCTCGTCGGGCGTGACGATCCAGGGACCCATCGGGCCGTGCGTCTCGAAGGACTTGCCGAGCGTCATCGTGGGCGCCTTGAACTGCCAGTCGCGCACGCTCACGTCGTTCACCACCGTGTAGCCGGCGATCACTTCGTGGGCCCGCTCCTTGGGGACGTGGCGGGCGGGCTTTCCGATCACGAGAGCCAGCTCTCCCTCGTAGTCGATCGCGGTCGAGACGCGGGGCCGGTGGATCGGGTCGGTCGGCCCGGTCACGCAGCTCGACTGCTTGTTGAAGACGACCAGGAACTCGGGCGTGCCCATCCCGGACTCCTCGATGTGATCGCGGTAGTTGAGGCCGACACCCAGGAACTCGGGCGGCCGGGGCACCGGCGCCTCGAGCTTCACCCCGCCGAGCGGCAGGCGTCCCGCGCCGCTCTCGAGTGCGCGCCGCGCCGCGTCGAGACCGGCGTCCCCCGCCTCGAGAAACTCGACCATCCGGGTCGGCAGGTCGGGCGCGGCCGACGAGAGGTCGACCGCCTCGTCGCCGTCGGCGATGCCGATCCGGGTCCGGCCCTCGTGAGTGAAGGTGATGAGCTTCATGGAACTCCTCGCGCATGCTCCGAGCGGCGTGTCCCCTCGTGTGCCGACGATGATACCCTGGGGCGGTCGGTTCCGTGAGAATCCAGCGAGGGGGACACAGCCGGATGAGCGAGCAGATCTCCGTCGAGGAGCGCTACCCGAAGCAGGAGACCCGCATCCGGGGCAAGTCGATGGCCTACGTCGAGGTCGGAGCGGGGGCTCCGATCGTGTTCCTGCACGGGAACCCGACCTCCTCCTACCTGTGGCGCAACGTGATCCCCCACCTCGAGGCTCGCGGGCGCTGCATCGCACCCGACCTGATCGGCATGGGGGACTCCGAGAAGCTCGACTCGCCGGGGCCCGGGAGCTACCGCTTCGTCGAGCACCGCGAGTACCTGGACGACCTGCTGTTCGAGCTCGGCGTGACCTCCGACGTGACCTTCGTGGTCCACGACTGGGGCTCCGCGCTCGGCTTCGACTGGGCGAGCCGCAACCGCGGCGCGGTCAAGGGCATCGCCTACATGGAGGCGATCGTGCGGCCGGTCAGCTGGGAGGAGTGGCCCGAGGCGGCGACCCGGGTGTTCCAGGGCTTCCGCTCCGACGCTGGCGAGGAGATGGTGCTCGAGCACAACGTATTCGTGGAGCGCGTGCTCCCCGGCTCGGTGCTGCGCGGTCTCGGCGACGCGGAGATGGCGGTCTACCGCCGACCGTACACGCAGGCGGGCGAGGATCGCAGGCCCACGCTGACCTGGCCCCGCGAGATCCCACTCGCGGGAGAGCCCGAGGACGTCGTCGGCATCGTGCGGGACTACGCCGACTGGATGGCCTCGAACGACCTGCCCAAGCTCTTCATCAACGCCGAGCCGGGCGCGATCCTGACGGGTGCGCAGCGCGAGTTCTGCCGCTCGTGGAAGAACCAGACCGAGGTGACGGTGCCCGGCAACCACTTCATCCAGGAGGACTCCCCCGACGCGATCGGCCGGGCCATCGCGGACTGGCTCCCGAGCTAGACGTCCAGCCCGCAAGGGGTCGGCGGCGATCCGCGATCCGGAGGGGAAGGGAGGAGATCGGCATGGAGCTCAATGAGCTGACCGACGTGCGTTGGGAGGTCGAGCGCGGCCTCGCCTGGATCACCATCGACCGGGCCGAGCGCTACAACGCCTTTCGCGGGCGCACGGTCGACGAGCTGGTGCGCTGCTTCAAGGCCGCCTGGGCCGACTCCAGCGTCGGTGTGGTCGCCGTGACGGGCGCGGGCGACAAGGCGTTCTGCGCCGGCGGCGATCAGAAGCAGCGTCAGGAGACCGGGGACTACGGTCCGACGGAGACCGGCCTGTTCGAGGTCGAGACCCTGCACCGCATCATCCGCGACATCCCCAAGCCGGTGATCGCGGCGGTGAACGGCGTCGCGATCGGCGGCGGACACGTCCTGCACGTGCTCTGCGACCTCACGATCGCGTCGGAGACCGCGCGCTTCGGCCAGGCGGGTCCGCGCGTGGGCTCCTTCGATGCCGGCTTCGGCAGCGCCTACCTCGCGCGCATTCTCGGCGACAAGCGCGCGCGCGAGGTCTGGTACCTGTGCCGCCAGTACGACGCCCACACCATGGAGCGCTGGGGCCTGGTCAACGCCGTGGTGCCCGCTTCGGAGCTGCGCGCCGAGGTGCGGCGCTGGGCCGACGAGATGCTCGACAAGAGCCCGACGGCGCTCCGCGTGCTGAAGCACTCGTTCAACGCCGACACCGAGTCGATCGCGGGCATCGGCAGCATGGCCTTCGACTCGCTCGACCTGTTCGTCGGGACGCCGGAGGCGCAGGAGGGAGTCGAGGCCTTCAACGAGAAGCGCCCCCCCGACTTCTCCCGCTACCGCTGACCCGGAGCCGACGCCGATACGCCGCCGGGCTGTGCAAGCACCGCAGGGGCGCGCATCAGATCACGCCGTCCCGGCGCAGCGCGTCGAGCTCCTCGTCGGAGAGGCCCAGGCACTCGCGCAGAATCGCGTCGCTGTGCTCTCCGAGGCTCGGCGCGGCGGAGCGGAGCGCCCCGGGCGCGTCGAGGAACTGGATCGGGATGCCGTTGGTCGGGACCGGTCCCCCGCCGTCGGGGTGCTCGACCTCGGCCGACATGCCGCGGTGCTCGAGCTGCGGATTGCGTGCCACGTCCTCGATCGAGTGCACCCTCCCGAAGGCGATGCCACCCTGCTCGCAGATCTGCTGGAGCTCGTCGCGCGTGTGCTTCGCGGCGAACTCCCGCCAAAGCACGTTCACCTCGTCGCAATGCGTGCCCCGTCGAGCCCGCTCGCGGAACTCCTCGTCGTCGAGCAGCTCCTCTCGGCCGATCGCGCGTAGCGCGCGCCGGAACATCTGCGGATTGCCCGCACCGATCACCACCCAGCCGTCGCTCGCCCGGTAGGTTCCGTAGGGCGCGATCGCACGGTGCATGTTGCCCGTACGCCGGGGCTCCCTGCCCGTCGCCCGGAACCAGCTCGGCGCGGAGTCGAGCAGCGTCGCGAGCACGTCCTGGTTCGAGATGTCCGCGCGCTGGCCGCGCCCGGTCCGGTCGCGTTCGCGCAGCGCGCTCAGGATCCCCACGGCCAGGAACAGCCCGCCGATGTAGTCCGCGAGGTTGACGCCCGTCTTGACGGGGGGCGCGTCCGGCTCGCCCGTCATCAGCATGAGGCCGCTCTCGGCCTGTGCGATCAGGTCGTAGCTCGCCCGCCCGGCGTAGGGGCCCTCCGGTCCGTAGCCCGAGAGCGCGGCGTAGACGATGCGCGGGTTCGCAGCGCGCAGCGGCTCCCAGCCGAGGTTCCACTTCTCCAGCGTCCCGGCCTTGTAGTTCTCGGTGATCACGTCGAAGTGCGGAAGCAGGCGCAGCAGGATCTCGCGGCCCCGCTCGGTGCGCAGGTCCAGCGAGAGCCCCTCCTTGTTGCGGTTCAGGTCGTTGAAGGTCACCGAGAGGCCGCGCACGTGGTCCGGGACGCGGCGCACCTCGTCGCCGAAGCGCGGCACCTCGACCTTGACCACTCGCGCGCCGAAGTCGGCGAGCAGGCCGGTCGCGTAAGGTCCGGCGACGACCCGGGTCAGGTCGAGGACGCGTACGCCCACCAGCGGCCCCTGGCGCTCAGGCAACGCGCCCTCGGGGACCCTGGCCCGCAAGACCGGGCTTCTGGACCGCGAATCGGCTCACGGAGACGCAGCATACACGCCCGACCGACGCCACGAACGTCCCCGGATGTGGCAAGCTGGGCGCCCCCGCGAGGAGGACGAGCATGGCAGTATTTCCCGAGCCCCGCGCGATTTCGCTCCAGGATGTGACGCTCTCGGTCCACGAGGCCGGCTCCGGTCCCGCGGTCGTGCTGTGTCACGGCTTTCCGGAGCTCGCCTACTCCTGGCGCCATCAGCTGGCGGCGCTGGCCGAGACCGGGTTCCGCGCAATCGCGCCGGATCAGCGGGGCTACGGGGCGAGCGACGCGCCTGCTGCGGTCGAGGCCTACGGCCTCGAGCAGCTGTGCGGGGACCTCGTGCAGCTACTCGACGCGCTCGAGATCGAGCGGGCGGTGTTCGCCGGGCACGACTGGGGCGGCTTCGTCGCGTGGGGCATGCCGGTGCTCCATCCCGACCGCACGGCCGGCGTGATCGGCGTGAACACCCCCTACGTGCCCTTCCCCGGGACGGAGGCCCTGCGCAACCTCGTCCCCGACGACGAGCGGCTCTACATCCTCTGGTTCCAGAAGCCCGGCGTGGCCGAGTCGATCCTGGATCGGAACCCGCGCCTCTGCTTCGAGAAGCTCATGCGCCGGGGTGTACCGCAGGCGGGCGCCGGCATGCTCGAGCCGAACGTCGACGCGAACCCCTTCCGGCGGCTCGAGGAGCTGGAGCCGGCCGGTCCGACGCTGCTCACTCCCGAAGAGCTCGACTACTACGCGCGCGCCTACCAGGCGAGCGGGTTCCGGGGCGGCATCAACTGGTATCGCAACATCGACCGGAACCACGCGCGTTTCCCCGAGATCGGGACGCGCAAGCTCGACCTCCCGTGTCTCATGATCACCTCGGAGTGGGACCCGGCACTCCGCCCCGCGATGGCGGCGGGCATGCCCCAGCTCTGCTCCGACCTCGAGATGCACAACCTCGAGGCCTGCGGACACTGGACCCAGCAGGAGAAGCCGGACGAGCTGAACCGGCTCATGATCGAGTGGCTGAAGCGGCGCTTCGCGTGAGGCTCGTGCCGATCCCGGCTCTCTAGGCTCCGTGCAGCCCGACCTCACGCCGCCTCGCAAGGCCGTCTACGCGCTCGGCGACTTCACGGTCAACACCGCCCTCTCGTCGCTCTCGCTGATCTACGCGGCCTACTTCCTGACCCAGGTGGCCGGCCTCCCGGGGACGCTCGCCGGACTCGTGCCGCTCATCGGACGGCTGGTCGACGCTGTCACCGACCCCGCCATGGGCAGGCTGTCCGACATCACCCGCCTGCGCGCGGGGCGCCGGCGTCCCTACTTCCTGATCGGTGCGATCCCCTTCGGGATCAGCTTTGCCCTGCTCTGGCAGGATCCGGGCCTCGGGTCGCTCGAGCTGCGCTTCGCCTACTACACGCTCGTCTACTGCATGCTCAGCGTGTCGATGACGATCCTCTCGGTCCCCTACCTGGCGCTCCTGCCCGAGATGGCCCGGGGCTACGACGATCGCACGTCGCTCAACGCCTACCGGAACGTCGGCTCGGTGTTCGGGATCGTCGCGGCGGTCGGCATCCGCCCGCTCGCCAACTCCCTGGGTGGCGGGAGCGAGGGCTTCGCGCTGGCCGGAGTGGTCCTCGGGGTGGGGCTCGCACTCCCCTGGCTGGCGGTGCATCGCGTCAGCTTCGAGCGGCCCGCCTTCCGGAGTCGATCGGACGGCGTCGGCTTTCTCGAGGGCCTCAAGCTCGTCGTGCGTCACCGCACCTTCATGAAGCTGATGGGCCTGTACCTGTGCGGCCGCATCGCGATGGACCTGGTCGCCACGCTCATGATCCTGTACTTCACGTTCTGGCTGGGGCGCTCGGAGGACTTCGAGCCCACCATGTTCCTGTTCCTGACGTCGGTCGTGCTCTCGCTGCTGGTCTGGCTGCGCATTGCGCGGCACTTCGACAAGGGGACGATCTTCATCTTCGGCTGCACCTGGTGGATGACCTCGCAGCTGATCTTCCTGTTCGCCACGCCGGAGTGGCCGCGCTGGGTGCTCTTCGCCTACGCGCCGCTCTCGGCGTTCGGCTACGCGGCGGTCGACCTGATGCCCTGGTCGATGGTGGGCGACGTCATCGACGAGGACGACGTCGCCACCGGAGAGCGCCGCGAGGGGGTCTACAACGGGGTCTTCACCTTCCTGCGCAAGCTCGGGGGGGCGCTCGGCGTGTTCCTGGTGCTCGCGACGCTCGACCTCTTCGGCCTGGTTCAGGGCGAGGTGCAGAGCGAGGCGGTGCGCAGGGCGGTCCGGTTCATGACCGCCCTCGGCCCGATGCTGCTGCTGGCCCTCGCGATCTGGATCGCGCGCGGCTACCCGCTCACCCGGTCCGCACACGGCCGGATCCTGGAGACCCTCGAGGCGCGCGGCAGGCCGCGAGCCTGAGCCGCCCCTGGCCGCTGGCAGCGCGGCCTCGCCGGGACGCGCAATTGTGGGCGTCCGGGAAGCCGTCTACCCTGGGGAGCATGTTCTACCGCACCGACGACGTCCGCATCGAGAACCTGCGGCCGCTGATTCCCCCGGCGATCCTGATGGAGGAGCTGCCGCTGCTGGAGCAGGGCTCGGCGGTGGTGGCGCAGGCTCGGGAGACGGTCTCGCGGATCCTGCGCGGCGATGACGATCGCCTCGTACTGATCGTCGGCCCCTGCTCGATCCACGACCCGATCGCCGCGCTCGACTACGCCAATCGCCTGCAGAAGGAGGCGGAGCAGCACCAGGGCGAGCTCTGCGTCGTGATGCGCGTCTACTTCGAGAAGCCCCGGACCACGGTCGGCTGGAAGGGGCTGATCAACGACCCGCACCTGGACGGCAGCTTCGTGATCAACCAGGGCCTGCGGGAGGCCCGCCGGTTCCTGCTCGACGTTACCGAGGTCGGGCTCCCTGCGGGGACCGAGTTCCTGGATCCGATCACCCCGCAGTTCATCGCGGACCTGGTCTCGTGGGGTGCGATCGGCGCCCGCACGACCGAGAGCCAGGTCCACCGCGAGCTGGCCTCCGGCCTCTCGACACCGGTCGGCTTCAAGAACGGAACCGACGGCACGGTCCAGATCGCCGTCGACGCGATCCGCTCCAGCGCCCACCCGCACCACTTCCTGTCCGTCACCAAGCAGAGCGTGGCGGCGATCGTCGAGACCAAGGGCAACGAGGACTGTCACGTCATCCTGCGCGGCGGCGCCAGCGGCCCCAACTACTCGGCGGAGCGGGTCGCCGAGGTCGCCGGGCAGCTGGAGCGGTCGGGCCTCCGGCCGCGCGTCATGATCGACTGCAGCCACGCGAACAGCGGCAAGGACTACCGACGGCAGCCCGAGGTCGCGCACGACGTGGCGCGGCAGGTCTCCGAGGGGAGCCGGGTGATCTTCGGCGTGATGATGGAGAGCTTCCTGGTGGACGGCCGCCAGGACGTGGAGAGCGGCTCACCGCTCGTCTACGGCCAGAGCATCACCGATGCCTGCATCAGCTGGGAGAGCACCCAGCCGCTGCTGTCAGAGCTGGCCGAGGCCGTGCGCGCCCGGCGCGCCCGAGCCTAGCCGGGGCCTCCTCGAGCTCGGTTCCTCAGTCGTCCCAGCGGCGGTGCGGATCGCTGCACGCGCCCGAGGTGACCGACTGCTCGCGGTACTCCTCGAGGTAGGAGCCGATCGCCATGGCGAGCGACTCGCAGTCGGCGACGCTCTCCTCCATCGCGTCTTCCGAGCTGTAGTCGATGTTCATCGTATGGGCCGACTCCTCGACTCCCTCGATGGTCACGACGACCTTCCAGTTGTCCGGGTCTCCGTTCTTCGGATACTCGAAGTGGAGCGTCGCGACGCCGTTGCGCCTCCGGTTCAGCTTGTCGTTGGCGCGACGCACGTCGAGATCGTAGTCGGTCTCCAGCACGTCCATGAGCGCCAGCTCGAAGTCCTCTCGCAGCCTCTTTTTGTTCTGTCCCAAGTGGAATCTCCCACGACAGATTCGCCTTCGGTTTCGGCATGACGGAGGCGAGACCTGAGCCTGCTGTCACCCGCTGGCGCCCGCTGTCGCCGCTCCGAGAGGCGAGATCGCAGTGCGCCCGCGGGCCTGGCAGTGCGAGCTGCCCTCTCGCTGCCGGCTCCGGGGCCGCACGCTCGGGCTCGCCGGTCTCGCTCAGACGGAGGCCGCTCGACCCGGAGAGCCTCGATTCGAGCGCAGCAAGCCGCGCAGCAGGACGTCGAGCGCCTCGTCAAAGCGGGCGAGAGCGCCTTCGCGATCCTGCGAGAGGGCGATGGCCGTCCCGGCCTCCTGGAGGGCGCCGAGCAGCAGCCGCGCCAGAGGCGACGCGGGCCGATCCTCGATCAGACCCGCATCCGCGAGTCGCTCGAGCCCGCGAGTGAGGTCCGCCAGGGTCGGCGCGGCATCGATCTCCCAGCAGGTCTCCCAGCCGAGCACCGCCGCGCCGTCCCTCCGCAGGATGCGCTCGGCTGCCGGGTCACCCCAGGCCCGGAGCGCCGCCCGGCAGCCGGCTCGGAAGGCCTCCCAGGGATCCTCGCCTGGCGCGGGGCCCTGCTGGCTCCGGCCGGCCCGCTCGCGGGCGATCCGCTCCAGAACCTCCCGGAAGAGCGTCTGCTTGTCGCGGTAGAGGTAGTAGAGCGCCCCGCGCGTGACGCCGGCCCGCTCCGAGATCTCGCCGGTCCTGGAGCCCGCGTAGCCGCGCTCGGCGAACACCTCGCTCGCCGCCCGGAGCAGCGCCTCGCGCGTCGCGGCAGATTGGTCCGCCTTCTTCATCTGAACGGATTCATGCTTTGTGCATGAATAATACATTCTCTATGAATGTATTTCGATCCGCCGCCGGCGGCGAGAGCCCGGATCCGATGGTGTACCCTCGCGCCGTGCTCCGGCGCCTTCTCGCAGCCGTCGAATCCCTCCCGGGCGGCCCGCTCTGGTCCGGAGTCCTGGTCGCGGGCTCGCTGCTGCTCGTGCTCGTCCTCTGGATGCTGGCCTTGAGTCCGCCCGAGGACCTCTGGAGCGAGGCGGGGGCGCCCTGGCCCCAGGCCGAGAACCGCATCAACGTCGTCATCATCCTGCTCGGCACGTTCCTGTTCGTGACGGCACGCTATGACGTACGCCGGAACCGCGAGGACATGGCCCGGCTCCGGCCCCACGTGGCCTGCTCGGATGCGGAGTTCTCCTTGATTCTCGACGGCTTCGGCGCCTTCGATCCCGGGCGCCGGCGCCTCGTCACGATCCTCTCGGCCGTCGTCGGGCTGGTGCTGGTGCCGGCGACGCAGGCCGATCCGCTCTTCCTGCTCGACCCGCAGAGCTGGCAGGCCCGGGTGGTCTGGGCGCTCGGCTCGAACGCGATCCTGTTCGTGATCATCGGGCACGGGATGTACGCGGCGTCGTACATGCGGTCCGGCGTCGCCCGCATCGTGAGCGCGATCGAGCCCATCGACCTGCTCGACCGCTCGGCGCTGGTCCCCTTCTCGCGCATGGGTCTCCGCAACGCCTTCGTCTGGGCGGGCGGCAGCTCGATCGCCTCGCTGATCTTCCTGGACGTGGAGCGGATGTGGCCGGTGGCGCTGGTGATCGCGGTGACTCTGTTCATGGCGACGCGCGCCCTGCTGGACCCGGTCCGGGAGATCCAGCGACGGCTGCGCGCCGAGAAGCGCGCCGAGCTGGCCCGCGTCCGGGAGCGAATCCGGAGCGCGCGCGAGTCCGCGCTGGAGCGCGACGACGCGGAGGGCGCGGCCCGGCTTCCGGGCCTGCTCGCCTGGGAGTCGCGCATCGAGCAGGTGGCCGAGTGGCCCTTCGACGCGCCGACCCTGTTCCGCTTC
>CAZLBF010000060.1:0-11694 GCA_964557495.1 uncultured Myxococcales bacterium
CGCAGGTCCGGAGAGCATCTGGGGCGCGGTCCGAGACCTGCGCGCAGATCGGATCGGGCACGGGACGCGAGCCGAGGAGGACGAGCGGCTCCTCGACCACCTGGCTGAGTCCCGGATCCCGCTGGAGATGTGTCCGATCTCGAACGTGCGAACGGGAGTCGTGGGCACACTGGAGGAGCACCCGGTGCGGCGCTACTTCGAGCGGGGTCTGCTCGTGACGATCAACACCGACGACCCGAAGATGTTCGGGAACTCCCTGGCCGAGGAGCTACGGTTGCTGAACGCGACATTCGGCTTCTCGCGGGAGGAGATCCGCGAGATCATTCTCGCGGGAGTCGAGGCGTCCTGGCTGTCCGAGCCGGAGAAGCGCGAAATGCGGAGGATATTCACCAACGACCCGGCCTGGCTCGAGGCAGATACGGCCGGCCGGTCCACAAGGGCCTGAAGCGTCGTCGGTCGACGGCAGCAGAGCGGAGGTCACGCGATCCATGCGTCCCATTCTGGTCATCGTCAACGGCCCGCCGGGCATCGGAAAGACCAGCGTCGCGAAGGCGCTGTTCGAGCGCCTCGAGCACTGTGCGTGGCTCGACGGGGACGACGTCTGGCGAATCCGCCCGTTCGAGGTCTCGGCTCGAACCCGCGCCGTGGTCGAGGCGAACATCTCCCACGTGCTGTCCGGGTATCTCGGCGCGCGCTACCCGTACGTCATTCTCTCCTGGGTACTGCCCGGCCAAGCGGTGCTCGAGCGGATTCTCGGCGCGATCGACGGGACCGAGTTCGACCTCCGCGTGTTCACGCTGACCTCCAGCGAAGACGTGCTGCTGGACAGCCAGCCTCGAGATGCCTCGCGCGAGACGCCCGCCGACCTGTCACTCCTGCGCCTGCCGCAGGTCATGCAGCTGGCCACCTATCAGATCGAGACCTCCCAGCGCCGCGTCTCCGGAATCGCCGACGAGATCCTGAGCGCCCTGTCTTCTCCGCCGGAAGACGTGCAGGACTAGCGACGTGCGGAGTGCCGACCGAGTCGCCTGCTCCTGCTACCTCGCCGTGGCGCTGCTGCTCGTCGCCGCCGGAGCCCTCTACCTGTTCACGCCCCGCTTCATGCCCTACCACGCCGAGGCGGCGGGCGCGGCGTGGGATGAGCTGGGGACGGGACTCCAGGGGCTGATACTCGGCTATCTCAAGTTGGGGGGAGCGGGGTTCCTGGTCGCGGGTATTGCCGTGGCGGTGCTCGCGCTCCTCCCGTTCCGGCGAGGCGAGCCATGGGCCCGTTGGGCGACGCCGTCCGTCGCGCTCGTCTATCTCCTCTCGAGCCTGTATGCGACTCTCACCGTGGTCGCGAAGACCGACGCGTCTCCCCCCGTGGGATTCCTCTACGCCGGCATCGGCCTCGTCGCCGTCGGCGCGCTGCTCTCGCTCGCTAGCTCACGTCGCGAGTGACGCGCGGAGACCGTCGCCGCGGACCGACCGTGGTAGCCTGAAGCGGCAGGAGGGTCAGATCTCATGGCCGACGAGCCGCACCGGATCGACGTCCATCATCACTTCATTCCGGCGGACTATCGCGAAGCACTGGCACGCGAGGGCGTCGAGCAGGGGGGCGGCGCGCCGATTCCAGCCTGGGACGTGTCCCTCGCGCGCGAAGTCATGGACCGGAACGGCATCGCGAGCGCCGTCGCGTCGATCCCCGAGTTCCATGTGGGGAAGCAACCTTTCTCGACCCGCTGGGCGCGCCAGTGCAACGAGTTCCTCGCCAAGACCATCTCCGACGACGCCTCCAGGTTCGGCGGCTTCGCCTGCGTTCCACTGCCGGACGTGGCCGCGGCATGCGCCGAGCTCGAGTACGCGCTCGACACGCTTCGCCTCGACGGCGCGCTACTGATGTCCAGCAGCGGAGATCGGTACCCGGGAGACCCCGCGTTCGAAGAGCTCTTCCAGGAGCTCGCGCGGCGCGACGCGATCGTATTCATCCATCCGGTCATGAATCCGCCCGGGAGCGACGTCCCCAAGCTCGACTTACCGAACTTCCTCGCCGAGTTCGTCTTCGACACGACCCGCTGCATCGCGAACCTGCTCTACAGCGGAACGTTCGAGCGCCACCCTTCGATCCGGTACATCGTGGCGCACGCGGGAGGTACCGTTCCCTACCTGGCCTGGCGGCTGTCGCTCGGCGGGCTTCTGCCGGGCCTCGGCGACGCGGTTCCCAAGGGTCCGCTCCACTACCTGCAGCGCCTCTACTTCGACACGGCCCTCTCAGCGTCGCCCTACGCGCTCGCTGGACTCATGCAGCTGGTTCCGCCCACGCAGATCCTGTTCGGGAGCGACTTTCCCATGGCGCCCGAGCTCATTACCGAGGCGTCCATCTCCGGCCTCGCCGAGTGCCCGGTGATGGACCGAGCTGCGCTCGATTCGGTCGAGCGCGGCAGCGCCATCTCCCTCTTTCCGCGCCTTCGGCCTGCGGTCTGAACCTCGGCCTCGCGCGGAAGGCGAAAGTACGCAAGCTTCGAGTCTGGGAAATGCAATCCGGTGTTCATGCTCACTCTGTTGAAAGTGGCTCTCGCCGTACTCCTGCTGAACCTCCCCTTCGGCTTCTGGCGGGAGGGAACCGAGAAGTTCACCGTGGCCTGGTTCGTGGCCATCCACGCCCCGGTGCCCATGGTCGTCGGTCTGCGGCTTCAGTCGGGCCTGGGCTTCGAGCTCGCGTCCTTTCCGGTGCTGGTCGGTGCCTACTTCCTCGGCCAGTTCCTCGGGGGTAAGCTGCGCCTCTGGTGGAACGCGAGGTCATAGCCGAGGCGAGGTCGGGCCAGTCCGCTAGCGTGAACGAGATGAACTTCTCGAGGCGCAGTGCCAGACGGGCCGTTCCCCTCGCGGGCTCGCTGCTCCTGACGGCCGCATGTGCCCTCGGCACGGGCCCTTCGCTGGAGACGCCGCGCGACCCACCCGAGGTCGAGGCGGTCCTGCGCTACGCGGCCGGTCCCAACCATCCCGAGGTGGCCTACGGCAGGGAGCACCCGCTGCGCGTCCGCGGCTACGGGGCGCGGGACCTCGACGGCGACGGGGTGATCGAGGTCGTCCTCTGGACCGAGCCCCACCTGCTGCAGTCGCCGACACTCGCGATCTACTCCGTCGACGAGTCGAGAGGCGTGACGAGGGCGATCGAAGGCCTGGCGCCCGGCCCGCTGGTTCCCGCCACGGGAGGTCTGGCCGACACCCACGTCATGGGCCTGGGTGTCGACTTCCCGGTGGACGCGGCGTCGGGAGATGATGCGACCGACATCGCGCAACTCGCGCAGAAGTCGCTGGAGCGGGGACTGCACACGGTCCGCTATCGGGACTTCCTGCACACGGACGCTCGGGGCGGCCAGCGCGGCTACATCGACCTGTCGCGGGCCGACCCGCTCGGCACCGACGGCATCTGCGGAACCTTCGAGTTCGCGCCCATCGAGAGCCTCGCGGTCGGGTCGCTCCGCGAGGATCGCGAGGGGGGCTACGTGGTCGCAGCGACGAGCGGACGGCTCTATCTGTACCGGATCGACGCGATCCGGCCCGACGGACTGCTCGACAAGCAGCCCTGGGTCGTGGATCAGCCACCGGGCTACCTGGACCTGGCCACCTCCGACGACGGTGTCGTCGAGTACGAGAGCGTGGATGGCTCGCGCCACCCCGTGAGCCGCGAGCCGGCCGCGCGGTGAATCCGGCCCGGCTCGCGCAGCAGGAGAGGACCCCGCGATGACGTCACATTCACTCCCGGCAGCCGACTGCTCGCTCGACACTCCCGAGGTCCGGAGCGTCCTAGACCGACTCCACGCCCAGGCCAGCCGTCAGAAGACCGTGTTCCTCGGGATCGGTCTGGCGTGGGGACTCGACCTGCTGCTTCGCCGCAAGCCGTCGATCGAGGAGGAGGCCCGGCGCTTCAAGGACATCCTGATCCCGCTCTCCCCCGACGCGGGAACCTTCGCCTACCTGGTTGCGCGCTCACTGCGCGCCCGCCGCGTGGTCGAGTTCGGTACCTCCTTCGGCGTCTCGACGATCTACCTAGCCGCGGCCGTGCGCGACAACGGCGGCGGGCGGGTGATCGGCTCCGAGATCGAGGAGGGAAAGATCGCCAGGGCTCGCGCCAATCTGACGGAGGCCGGGCTGGGCGAGCTCGTGGAGATTCGCGCGGGAGACGCGCGCGAGACGCTGCGCGATCCGGGCGGCGAGGTCGACCTGGTCCTGCTCGACGGGTGGAAGGACCTGTACCTGCCCATCATCGAGATCCTCACACCCCACCTGCGTCCCGGTGCGGTGGTCCTCGGGGACAACATCAAGACCTTCCGCAGGGCTCTCGCACCCTACCTGGCTCACATGCGCGATCTCCGCAACGGCTTCCAGTCGATCACGCTCCCTCTCGGCGACGGAACGGAGTACTCGGTTCGACTGTGACCAGCGTCGGTCCGCGCAGCTGCGGGTCCCCTGCGCAGAAGCTGCCGATCGAGAGACGAAGCGCCGGCGCGCGTGTGTCAAGCCCGGGCGCGAAAGAACCGAACGGTCATGTAGGTCATGCGCTACGAAGAGTCATCCAGCGCACCCGAAGTTCGAGTCCCCCCCGCGACCGAAGCGGGCCAGGAGTGGTTCGCGATCCACCTGATCGTTCTGGTCGGTCTGATCGCCGTCGCCTTGCTCGTGGCCGCCTGAGGCGCCGGAAGACTCGCACCTCCGGGGCGCGCCCCGAAGAGGGTATGCTCCCGCCGGAATGAACGGCGAAACCCGGCTGACACTCGGCACCCGTATCCGGGAGTTCTTCCGCGACTCCACCCAGCTCGGCCCGGTGTTGCTCGCGCTGGTCGTGGGGCTCGTGGGCGGCGCCGGCGCCATCCTGTTCCGGTTCCTGATCGCGCAGTCGCACGAGCTGTTCTTCGGGGGGAGCGAGTGGCTGCTCGGGGACGCGGCCGACTATCGGGTCATCGCGCTGCCGGCGCTGGGCCTCCTCACCGTGACCGCCATCGTGCGCCGCTGGGCCCGCGAGGCTCAAGGGCACGGCGTTCCCGAGGTTCAGTACGCGGTGCGGCAGCGCGGCGGCCGGATGCGACCGCGGGTGGCTGCGGTGAAGGCCCTGGCCAGCGCGATCTGCATCGGGAGCGGCGGCTCCGTGGGCCGGGAGGGCCCGATCGTCCAGATCGGCAGCGCGCTGGGGAGCACGCTGGGGCGCTCGCTCGGGCTGCGCGAGGACTCGGTCAAGCTGCTGCTCGCCTGCGGTGCGGCTGCCGGTATCGGGGGCACGTTCAATGCGCCGATTGCCGGCGTCCTGTTCGCGATGGAGGTGATCCTCGGGAGCTTCACGGGACGCTCGTTCGGACTGCTGGTGCTCGCCTCGGTCGCCTCCACCGCGCTCGTCCAGTCGGTGCTCGGCAGAGAGCCCGCGTTCGCGCTCCAGGAGGTCTTCACTCTCGTGAGCCCGCTGGAGCTTCCCCTCTACCTCGTGCTCGGCATCATCGCCGGCGGGCTCTCGGTGATCTACGTAAAGACGTTCTACGCCACCGAACGCGCCTTCAATCGCTGGAACGTGAGTCCCTATCTGAAGGCGGCCACCGGCGGCCTGATCGTCGGGGTGATCGGGTACCTGGGGATCCGCTACCTCGGCGGCGCGCATCTGTTCGGGGTCGGGTACGAGGGGGTCGAGCAGGCGCTGGCTCTCAAAGCCGGGGCCAGCGAGCTGACGGCCGGCGTCCTGGTTCTGCTGGTGGCCCTCAAGATCCTGGCTACCTCCACGACGCTGGCCGCCGGGGGCTCCGGGGGCGTGTTCGCACCGGCGCTCTACATCGGCGCCATGGCGGGCGGCGCGTTCGGGCTGGCCGTTCACGCTGCCTTTCCGGCGATCACGGCATCGGCGGGCGCGTACGCGCTGGTGGGGATGGGAGCGCTCTTCGCCGGTGCGGCGCACGCGCCGATCAGCTCCGTCCTGATCCTGTTCGAGATGACGGACGACTACCAGATCATCCTGCCGTTGATGCTCGCGGTCGTCGTGAGCCACCTGGTCGCCGCCCGGCTGAGCGAGGACTCGATCTACTCCGTCAAGCTTCGACACCTGGGCGGCATGTCCCCCCTGCAGGCCGCGCGGCGCAGCGTGCTGGACCTCGTTCTCGTCGTCGACGCCATGAGCCCCGATACGGAGCCGGTCGGGAGCGACACCCCCGTCACGGATCTGGCGGTGCGGTTCAGGGACCGCGGCACCCGCGGCTTTCCCGTGGTCGACGACTCAGGCTCGCTCGTAGGTCTCGTCACGCTCGCAGAGGTGCAAAACGCGCTGCTCGAGGAGGCGGTGAACGGCCGGACCGCGAAGGACGTGATGATTCCCGACCCGCTGACCTGCCGGCCGGACGAGACGTTGCGCGCCGTGCTGCAGCGCATCAGCGATCACGAGGTCGGCCAGGTACCCGTCGTCGATCCCCGGGATCCCCGGCGCCTGATCGGATTGCTGGGACGCGAGCAGATCCTGTGGGCGGTGGGGGAGATGGCGAGCGAGCACGCCCGACTGATCGACCACCTGGCGCCGCTTCAGCCTTCGGGCGACGTCTCGGTGGAGGTGCTGCTCGAGGTCAGCTCGCAGCACCTCGAGCTGTGCTTCAAGCGCCTCCGGGAGCTCCGGCTCCCCGAGCAGTGCCTCGTGACCAGCCTGCGCCGCGGCCACCGCGTCATCGTGCCGAACGGAGACACCATCATCGAGCCCGCCGACCTGCTGGCGATCGTGACGACGCGCGAGAACGAAGCGCGGCTGCGGGGGTGGGTCCAGAGCCTGCGTCGACCCTCGGAGGGCGGGGCTAGTCCTCCTCCCTCGCCTGCTCGTTGAGGCGACGGATCTCGCGGCGGGCGCGGTCGAGGATCTCGCACACGCGGTCGGGATCGGCGCTGTCGCGCGAGATGGCGCGGAAGGCGGCCTTCATGAGCCGCTGCGCCGGGCGCGCGATCTCGAGCGCCTCGGGATGGAACGCGAAGCCCCAGTCGCCCCAGCGCTCGGCACGCCGCCAGATCGAGCGTACCGCCGAGTCCTCGTCCTCGACCTCGCTAAGCCCGGCCTCGGTCGCGCAATAGACGCGCTTGCCGTCCGAGGTCTCCGAGGTCAGGAGTCCCTCGTCCTCGAGCTGCTGCAGGGTGGGATACACGCTCCCGGCGCTGGCCCGGTAGACGCCCCCGGAGCGGGCCTCGAGCTCTTTCATGAGCTCGTAGCCATGGCGGGGCTGCTCGACGACGAGGGCGAGCAGGGCCAGACGCACCTCCCCGGGCCCGAAGAAGCGGCCCCCCAGCCCGCCCATGCGATGGGCGCGTGAGAGTCGACGGTAGCGACCGTGGTGTCGTGGCATGTAGCAGAACTCCGATCGAAACATACATCGAATAGTATATCATTCGATATATCTGTCAACTGGTCCGCCTTCGTCGGGAGCCCGTTCGTGCTAGGCCTTAGGCCGTGGCAGACCCGCGGGCCCTCTTCGCCGACCACCTCCGCGCGGTCTGCAGCGGAGCCGAAGAGGCGCTCCGCACCAGCGCCGAGCGCGGTGCCCCCTTCGACGGGATCCTGCTCCATTCCGGCTCGGCGGCGACCTACCACGCGCAGGACCGGCCCGTCGACTTCCAGCCGGTGCCCCACTTCGCGCGCTTCGCGCCCCTGCGCGCCCCGGATCAGCTGATCGTGCTGCGTCCCGGAGCCCGGCCGCGCCTGGTGCACACGATCCCGCGGGACTTCTGGTACGAGCCAGCCGAGGAGCCGGATCACCCCTTCCGGGAGCACTTCGAGACCCTGGAGATCGAGTCCCTCGCGGAGGCGGAACGCGAGCTGGGAGAGCTCGGCCGCTTTGCCTACGTCGGGAACGACCCCGACCTCGCGCGGCGGGTCGGCATCGACCCGCAGGCGATCGAGCCCGAGCCATTGCTGGCGCTCCTGGACTGGCAGCGCAGCCTGAAGACCCCCTACGAGATCGAGTGCATCCGGGAGGCCGCGCGCCTCGCCGGACTCGGCCACGCGGCCGCGCTCGCGTGCGCCGCGGAGCGGGCGTCGGAGCGGCAGATCCACGCCGCGTACCTCGCCGCGGCGGGGCTGCTCGAGCGCGACACGCCCTACACCCACATCGTGGCGTGGGACGATCGGAGCGCCGTCCTCCACTACGCGACCAAGCGGACTGCGCCGCCGGATCCCGGGCACACGTTCCTGATCGATGCGGGTGCGACCGCACACGGCTACGCGAGCGACGTCACGCGGACCCACGCGTGGCCGGGAGCGCACTCCGTCTTCGCCGCGGCGCTGCGTGCGCTCGAGTCGCTTCAGCGCGAGCTCGTGGCGCGCATCCGGCCGGGCCTCGCCTACGTCGAGCTTCACGAGCGGGCGGCGCGCGGCATCTGCGGGATTCTCTCGAGCCTCGGCGTGCTGCGCGTCGACGCCGACAGCGCGTTCGAACGCGGCATCGACTACCCCTTCCTGCCGCACGGCGTGGGGCACCACCTCGGTCTGCAGGCGCACGACGTGGCGGGAGACCAGGTGGCGCCGACCGGGGGCCGCCGCGCACCGCCGCCCCGCTTTCCCTACCTGCGCACGACGCGCGAGCTCGCGTCCGGTCAGGTCGTCACCGTCGAGCCCGGTCTCTACTTCATCCCGATGCTGCTGGAGCCGCACCGGGAG
Source organism: uncultured Myxococcales bacterium (assembly GCA_964557495.1). GTDB lineage: Bacteria > Myxococcota_A > UBA9160 > SZUA-336 > SZUA-336 > CAZLBF01. Next base: position 8,648 of record CAZLBF010000060.1, read on the forward strand.
GGTCCCGACCGGGACTGCTTTGCGTGGGATCTGATCGACGCGCTCTACCCCTGCGGCGGCATCCGCATCGAGGACGACGTGACCGTCACGCGAGACGGCTATGAGGATCTGAGTCGTCCGTTCGTGCCGGGCAGTCTCTGAGCCGCAGGTTCAGAAAGTCGGTCGTCGGTCCTTCCAGGGTCGCGCCTCTTCGAGCTGCGCCGCGAGTCGGTACAGGGTCGCCTCGTCGCCGTAGCGACCGACGAAGTGACTGCCGACGGGGAGACCTGCCGCGTTCCACGAGAGCGGGACCGACATGGCGGGGTTTCCCGCGGCATTGAAGAGCGACGTGAAGCCGACCGTGCGCATGACGTCTTCGCGATACCCATCGACGTCGGCGCGCGAGAGGCTCAGCCGGCCGAGCTCGAGCGGCGGGGTCGCCAGCGTCGGTGTGAGCAGCACGTCGTAGCGCTCGAGGAAGCGCGCGACCCGCCGCCCGGCGGCGTGCAGGACGCGAACCGATCGCGCGTAGGCCGACGCAGGAGCGTCCGCGGCGCGCATCGCCATGCCGTAGGTGACCAACTCGATGTCGTCGAGCGTGAAGTCGCGCCCGAGCTCCGCGGCGCGGTCCTCGACCATGGCCCGCACGTTGGCGCCAATCACCGTCAGCGTGGCTTCGCCGACCGCCTGTGCGTCGACCGTGAGCTCCGCAGCCTCGACGTCGTGCCCCAGCTCGGCGCAGAGGCCCGCCGCGTCGTCGACGGCGGCGACGCAGTCCGGGTGCGTCTCCGCCCCGTTGAAGGCGCTCGTCTGATAGGCGATCCGCAGCCTCCCCGGATTCGCGCCCACCTCCGCAAGCCAGGGGCGCGCTGGAGACTCCGCCCAGTAGGGCGCGCCGAGGTCCGGGCCCGCGGTCGCGTCGAGCATCGCCGCGGAGTCTCGCACCGAGCGGCTGACGACGTGCGCGGTGCTCATCCCGCTCCAGCCCTCGCCGACATCGGGACCGGAGGGATTGCGCCCGCGCGTCGGCTTCATGCCGAACAGCCCGCAGCAGGACGCCGGGATCCGGATCGATCCGCCGCCGTCGCTGGCGTGGGCGACCGGAAGCAGGCCGGCCGCGACGGCCGACGCCGCCCCTCCCGAGGATCCGCCCGCGGTGTGCGCCAGGTTCCAGGGATTGTGCGTCTCCCCGTGCAGCAGCGACTCGGTCGTCGTGGTGAGACCGAACTCCGGAGACGCGCTCCTGCCGAAGATCGCGAGCCCCGCGCGCTTGTAGCGGGCCACGAGCTCGGCGTCGTGGTCGGGAACGTAGGCGTCGAAGAGCCGGGAGCCGTTCGAGATGGGCTGGCCCGCGAAGTACGCGTACAGGTCCTTGAGCAGGAACGGGACACCGCGGAAGGGACCTTCCGGAAGTCCCGCGGAGATCGCGGCGCGCGCCTCGTCGTACCAGGTGTAGACGACCGCGTTGAGCGCGGGGTTGCGCGCCTCGATCCGCTCGATCGCGGCGTCGAGAAGCTCGCCGGGGGTCACCTCGCCCTTGGCGACCAGATCCGCCAGCCCCAGGCCGTCGTGCGATTCGTAATCTGCAAACGCGCTCATCCAGTTCTCCTCACAGTTCAGGTGCCTGCCAGCCTCCGAGTGTCGCCTCGACCTGCGCGGCGACCGCGAGGGCCACGTCTTCCCTCCAGGGCTTCGCCACCAGCTGCACGCCGATCGGGAGTCCCTCGGGACTCGTCGCGGCGCGCACGACCGCGCCGGGCCAGCCCGTCAGGTTGTGCGTCATCGTGTAGCTGAAGGCGGACAGGTGCGTGTCCTCGTCTCCCGGCCGCGTCGCGGGGAGCGCGTTCGCGGGGGAGACGATCGCGTCGTACGGCTCCACGAAGCGGAGCATGCGCTCGCGGAAGCGATCCCACTGCTCGAACAGCTGGGCCTGGTCCGCGAAGCTGGGCTCGTCCGGCAGCTTCAGGAGGGCGATCGACGTCTCCTCCAGCGCGGTCCCGGCCCGCTCCAGCAGCAGCCGTCCCCAGGCGCCGCCGTCGTAGCGCAGCAGCCCGCCGAGCAACGCGAGCGACTCCTCGATCCCCGGAGGCTGCGCCTCCTCGACGTTCGCACCCGCGTCGTCCAGCACCTTGGCCGCAGCGCGCACGGCCTCGGCGATCTCGGGCGTGGGCGCCTGGATCCCGTTCTCGGTATGGAACGCCACCCGCAGACCGCGCAGGTCGACCGCGTCGGGGTCTCCGAGCGGGACCGGAGCGATCGCCGGATCGCGCCCGTCCGGGCCGGCCAGGATCGGCAGCGCGAGCTTCAGGTCCTCGACGAACCGGGCGATGGGCCCGACCTGCGTGAGCGCCTCGACGGGGCCTCCTGGGCCGATCGCGTGACCGGTCCGCGGGACGCGCCCCGACGTGGGTCGGATACCCGCGACCCCGCAGAAGTGGGCGGGCAGGCGAATGCTCCCGCCGGTGTCGGTGCCGACGTCGAGCGGCGAGCCACCGGCGGCGAGGATCGCGGCCGCGCCGCCGCTGCTCCCGCCCGGCGAGCGCTCCAGGTCGTAGGGGTTGCGAGTCTCACCGTAGATCGGGTTGCTCGTGTGGAACGACAGGGTGAACTCGGGGGTGTTGGTCTTGCCGAGCAGGATCGCCCCCGCCGCGCGCAGTCGGGCCACGACGGTCGCGTCCTCGCGCGGCACGTGCCCGGCGCGACCGGGCGTGCCCCACGTCGAGACGAGCCCGGCCGTGTCGAACGAGTCCTTGATCGTCATCGGAACGCCGTGCAGCGGACCGGCGACCTCGTCCCTGGCGAGCGCCCGATCGGCGGCGTCCGCCTCCATGCGCGCCTCGTCGGCGCGCAGCGCGACCACCGCGTTGAGCTTCGGGTTCACCGCCTCGATCCGCTCGAGATACGCGTCCACGACCTCGCGCGAGGAGATCCCCCGGTCGCGAATCCGGTCGCGCAGGCGGGTCGCGGAGGCGAAGATGAGGTCGCTCATGTCTCCCTCGCTCGAGATCGAACTGCGCGCATTCTCCCACGCGGGTTAGAATCACGCCATGGCGGAAGACCTGAACAAG
>CAZLBF010000061.1:0-2822 GCA_964557495.1 uncultured Myxococcales bacterium
GCCTGATCGTCGAGCGTGTGCGCGGTGGCGACGCAGGCGTAGCCGTGCTCGGCTCGGAGCTCTTCGAGCGCCGCGTAGCGGAGCTCCCGGGCGCGCGCCTCGGGCGAGCGGTGATCGCGTCGCGACGCGTCGACGCGCACCGCGTGAAACGCGAGGCCGAGCGCTCGCGCGCAGCTGCCCACGCACTCGAGGTCGCCATCGGCCTCGTCCCCGCGCAAGCCGTGGTGGACGTGCGCGACGCCCGCGCGCTGCCCGATCGCGACGAGCGCGTACAGCAGCGCCACCGAGTCGGCGCCGCCCGAGACCGCGACGAGGACGGGTGCGGACCGACGAATGCGATGCTGGCGCAGAAACTCCGAGATGTGCGCGTGAACGGACTCCACACCGTCGAGAGTACCCCTTTCCACTTCCTGCGCCTCAGTTTGCCCGCAGCTCTCGCCGAAGACGCCGAAGGGGCAGGGCTCCCGTGAGCACGGGATCCCTGAACCGCGAGGAGCGACTTGCCGGACTTCCTGAGACAGATCGCGTCGGGTGCGCAGCGCTTCGTCGAGACGTGGGCCCCCGTGCTGGGAGAGATCCCGCCCGAGGAGCTGGTGCTCGGCGCCGCCGTCGCGGCTGCGGTCCTCGGCATGCTCGGGCTGCTGCTGAGCCTTCGGCGCTCCGGGACCCGGGAACGCTCCCCCGAGGACGTCGAGGCCGAGGTCCAACGGCTGATCGAGCGGAACGAGTACTCCAAGGCGGGCGACCTGCGAGCCAGCCATGGCGATTTCGAGAAGGCGCTCGCGCTCTACTCGCACAGCGAGAGCCACCACAAGGCCGCGCTCTGTCACCTGTCGCTGAAGCAGCCGGCCAAGGCCGCGGAGATCTACGTCAAGCTGGATCGGCTCGCCGAGGCTGCACACCACTACCAGACCGCGGGTGAGTGGGGATCTGCCGCGGAGTGCCTGGATCGACTCGGGAGCCAGCGAGAGGCCGCCGAGCTTTACGAACGCGCCGGTGACCTGTCCAAGGCGGGACGCCTGCTTCGGTCGCTGGGCGACGCGGAGGCCGCTGCACGGCTCTTTGAACGGGCGGAGATGGGGGCCGAGGCGGCAGCGGCGCTGCTCGAGGCGCGCGGCCGGGACCCCGAGGTCCTGAAGCGCGCCGGCCTGCTGTTCCGTGCGGCGGGCGAGTCGCATCGGGCGGCCGAGTGCTTCGCCGCGGCGGGCGAGTGGATCGAGGCGGCCGACATCTTCGAGGAGCGCGGCGAGTTCATGCTCGCCGCCCAGGCCTACGAGCGCGCCTCCCTCTGGAGTGAAGCCGCCGCCGCCTACGAGCGCGGTGGGGCTCTGCCGGAGGCGCGCGCCAACTACGAGCGGGCGGACGATCGCGTGCGCGTGGCGCAGATCGCGCTCGAGATGGGCGACCTGCTCGAAGCCGGAAGCGGCTTTCACGAGCTCGGGGCCGTCGACCGCGCCATCGAGACGCTCCAGCGCATTCCATCGGACTCGCCGAAGTCGCGCGAGGCCACGCTGCTGCTCGGGCGCATCTTCGTCGAGAAGCGGCTGTATGCGCGCGCGCGCGAGCGGCTCGAGATCATCGCGGCTCCCAACCCGCGTTCCAAGGACGACCTCGAGGTGCTGCTCCTGCTCGCGGAGGCCTACGAGGGGATGGGGGAGATCGTCCAGGCGGTTCAGCTCCTCGAGCAGATCAGCGAGGTCGACCGCAGCTACGCCGACGTCGAGCAGCGCCTCGAGCGACTGCAGGAGCACGCGTGGAGCGAGTCGAATCCGCCCGCCGGCTATCACGACACACGCTACGAGCTTCGCAACGAGATCGGCCGCGGCGGGATGGGCATCGTCTACCTGGCGCACGACCAGGAGCTGGGCCGCTCGGTCGCGCTCAAGTTCCTGCCGGCCGAGCTCGCCATCAACACCAGCGCCGTCACCATGTTTCGGGGCGAGGCGCGCGCGGCGGCGGCCATGAACCACCCCAACATCGTCCACGTCTACGACGTCGGCGTGCTGGGCGGCCGGCCCTGCATCATCATGGAGTACGTGGCCGGCAAGACTGCGCGCGAGCTGCTCAAGGAGGCGAAGCTGGAGGGCCGACCGGGACTCGGCTCGCGTCGCGTCGCCGAGATCGCCCTCGACATGGCGCGCGCACTCTCCTACGCCCACGGGCAGCACGTGATCCACCGCGACGTGAAGCCATCGAACATCCTGATCTCGCAGCGCGCGGGGGCGAAGCTCATGGACTTCGGCATCAGCAAGGTCCGCGAGACGAGCGGCGACGGCGGCAGCGATGCCAAGGGCACGCCGCAGTACATGCCACCGGAACAGATCCTCGGGCGCGAGGTGGACGGTAGAACCGACCTGTACGCGCTCGGGATCTCGATATTCGAACTCCTGGTCGGCCGCCGGCCGTTCACCGGAGACAAGATCCTCGACCAGCAGCTTCACGAGTCGGTCCCGAATCCGCGCGACTTCGACTCCGCGATCCCGGAAGAGCTCGCCCGGATCATCCTGCGACTCTGCGAGAAGAAGCCCGACGACCGCTACGCGAGCGCCGAAGAGGCCGCCGCGGCCCTCGAGGTATTCCTCAATCCGTGACGCCCGCGCGACTCTCGAGTCGCGCGCCTAGACGAGAGCGCTCGCGCTACCGACGCTGACGACGGTTCGCTCGGGATCGTCCTTCTCGACCCAGACCTCGAGCGAGCGGCGGCGCAGGCTCCCCTCCAGAACCTCCTCCTGGACCTTGCCGCGCGCGCGGATGCGCTCGTCCGCCCACAGCACGTTGGTGAGCTTCAGGTTCATGCGCCCCCCCGCGAACCAGCCCTCGCC
>CAZLBF010000062.1:0-16813 GCA_964557495.1 uncultured Myxococcales bacterium
CTCCGCTCCGAGGTCGCCGAGAATCGCAGGGCCGCCGGGCCCCGCGTGGAAGACGCCGCAATCCAGCACGCGAATCCCCTCGAGGGGACGCTGATCCGCTTGCTCCATTCTTGTTCCCCCGTAGGCTCGAAGCGTGGAAGACCCCGTGCATGGTAGAGCATCCGCCGCAGCTACGGCGCTGGCCCCGATGCTGCGAACAGGGTACGAGGCGCGTCCCGGAGGGGCGAAACGGCCTATCCGTTCACCACGAGCGCGACGCCGAAGAAGATGATCAGCGTCGTCAGCGCGAGCTGATAGCCGGCCTGGTTGGCGGCGAGGAAGGCGCGGTTGCCGACCGCGATGTAGGTGACCGCCGCCAGCGCGGGCAGCAGCGGCCAGAGCCACGGACTCGCGTCGGGGCTAGAGGTGACCCACAGAGTGGCGAGCTGAACCAGGGCCATCGTCCCGTAGCAGAATGCGATCTGGCGCCGGATCTCCTCCTTGACGTCGTAGACGGATCCCACGATCAGCGTCAGCACGCCGCCGCCGAGATTGGACAGGCCGTGGACCGCGCCCAGGAGGACCAGGAAGCCGGGCAGATGGCGGCGGACCAGCCGGCTCAGGGCCTGTCGCGCCGGACCGAGCAGGCGTATGACCCCGCTGAAGATGAGCACCGCCCCGACAATGAGGCGGATGTCCAGCCCTACGCCCACCGTGAGGATCAGCACGGTTCCGAGGAGAACCAGCGGTGCGGTGAAGAGCAGGAACCTCCTCCGCATGGGGTCGAGTCGAAAGCCGCCGCCGTCGATGACCTGGAGCACGCTGATCACGATCGAGCACGGCAGCAGGTAGGCGAGAACCTCCTCGAACGACCCGCCCAACAGGAGCAGCGTGGGAGTCCCGAACACGAGCAGACCCACACCGAAAACCGACTGGACCCCGGCGAGCACGATCACGACGAGGCACAGCGTCAGCTCCAGCATCATCTCTCCGCCGTCCCCCATCCCCGGTCAGCGAACCCGGATGGCCGCGTGATCAACCTCGTTGAAGCTCTCGGCTACACGGGCCAGATGCCGTGCTTCTTGGGCGGGCTCGGATCTTCGGGGCGGTCGCGGAGCAGGTCGAAGCGGCGCACGAGATCCTCGCGCAGGCGCGCGAACGGGACGACGTCGTCGATGATGAGCTCGGCGGCCAGGAGCATCAGGTCGACATCGGCGGAGTACTCCTTGCGAAGCTGCTCGACCAGGGCGGGTCGCTCCGCCTCGGGAGTCGCCTGGATGCGGTTGTAGAAGACGGCGTTGACGGCCGCCTCGGGACCCATGACCGCGATCTTGGCGCTCGGCAGGGCGAGGCAGGCGTCGGGCGAGAAGCCGGGGCCGCTCATGGCGTAGAGACCGGCGCCGTAGGACTTGCGGACGATGACGCTGATGCGCGCGACGGTGGTCTCGGCGACCGCGCTGATCATCTTGGCGCCGGCCCGGATGATGCCCTGGCGCTCGACCTGCTTGCCGATCATGAAGCCGGGGACGTCGGCGAGGTACAGCAGGGGGATTCCGAACGCGTCGCACAGCCAGATGAAGCGCGTGGCCTTGTCGGCCGAGTCGACGAAGAGCACGCCCCCCTTGAACTTCGGCTGGTTCGCGATCACGCCGACGGGATGGCCGTCGATGCGCGCGAGACCGGTGACGATCTCCCGCGCGAAGAGGGCCTTGATCTCGAAGAACGAGTCTTCGTCCACGATCCGGTCGATGACCTCGAACATGTCGAACGGCCGGTTCTCGTCCTCGGGGATCTGCGCCTCGAGATCGGCGCAGGACCGCCCCGGCTCGGCACTGCCCGTGGTCGGGATCTCGTCGCCCACCGAGCCGGGCAGGTACGAGAGGTAGCGCCGCGCCCCCGCGATCGCCTCGTCCTCGGTCTGGCAGAGCACGTCGCCGCAGCCGCTCACGCTGCAGTGCATCTTCGCACCGCCCATCTCCTCGAGCGTGACAGTCTGGCCGATCACCATCTCGGCCATGCGCGGGGAGCCGAGGTACATGCTCGCGTTCCCCTCGACCATGAACACGAGGTCGCAGAACGACGGGATGTAGGCGCCGCCGGCCGCGGAAGGGCCGAACAGGCAGCACACCTGCGGGATCATTCCGGAGAGTCGAACCTGGTTCGCGAAGATGCGACCCGCCCCGCGTCGACCCGGGAACATCTGCACCTGGTCGGTGATCCGCGCGCCGGCCGAGTCGACCAGGTAGACGAGCGGGGCGCGCAGGCGCTCGGCAGTCTTCTGGATGCGCAGGATTTTCTCGACGGTGCGCGCTCCCCAGGACCCGGCCTTCACGGTCGAGTCGTTGGCCATCAGGCACAGCGGCCGCCCCTCGAGCGTAGCGGTTCCGGTGATCACGCCGTCCGCGGGGAGGCCCGACTCGAGGACGTTGGCAAACAGCGCGTCCTCGACGAACGAATCGGGGTCGACGAGCCGCTCGATCCGTGTGCGGGCAAAGAGCTTCGCCTGCGCGGCAGCCTTCTCGTGCGCCGCGGGCGCCCCGCCCTTCCGGATGCGGGCGATCTCCTCGTCGAGCGACTGGCTCACGCGCCCCTTAGTAGGTGTAGAAGCCGCGGCCGGTCTTGACGCCGAGCCAGCCGGCTTCGAGGTGCTTGCGCAGCAGCGGGCACGGCGCGTAGCGCGGATCGCCGAGCTCGTGGTGGAGCGACCTGAGGATGGCGACCACGATGTCGATCCCCACCAGGTCGGCGAGGGCCAGCGGACCCATCGGGTGGTTGCAGCCGAGCTTCATGCACTCGTCGATCGTCTTCGCGTCCCCCACGCCCTGCATCACTGCGAAGGCCGCCTCGTTGATCATCGGCATCACGATCCGGTTCACCACGAAGCCGGGGTAGTCGTTCACCTCGAGCGGGATCTTGCCGAGCTTCTCGGCCAGGTCGGTGACGCGCTGGGCGGTCGAGTCCGAGGTCTCGAAGCCCCGCACCACCTCGACCAGCTTCATCACCGGCACGGGATTGAAGAAGTGCATCCCCACGAAGTGGGTGGGGCGCCCGGAGCCGCGGCCGAGCCGCGTAACCGAGAGCGACGAGGTATTGCTCGCGAAGATCACCTCCTCGGAGCAGAGCTCGTCGAGCTTCCGGTAGAGCTCGCACTTGAGGTCGATGTCCTCGGGCACCGTCTCGATCAGGATGTCCGCCGCCTTGACCTCTTCGAGCGGAACTACACCCCGGATCCGGCTCCAGGCCGAATCGTGCTCCTCCTGCGAAATCTTGTCGCGCGTGAGGAGCCGGTGCAGGCCCTTGCGAATCGAGGCCAGCCCGGCGTCCACCGACTCCTGCTTCGGGTTCCAGAACAGGACGTCGTACCCGGCCTGCGCCGCCAGCTGGGCGAGACCCGCCCCCATCGTTCCGGTTCCCAGTATTCCGATCGTCTTCATGCCATCCCTTTCCGCTTCAGGACTAGATCACGCTTCCGGGCTAGATCAGCTCCACACCGAGAGCTACGGCCTCTCCGCCCCCGATGCAGAGCGTCGCGATGCCGCTGCGCTTGCCGCGATCCCGCAGTGCGTGCAGCAGCGTCACGAGCACGCGGGCACCGGAGCAACCGATCGGGTGTCCGAGCGAGACGGCGCCGCCGTGCACGTTCACGATCTCGCGGTCGAGGCCGTGCTCCTTCATCGCCGCCATGGTCACGCCGGAGAACGCCTCGTTGATCTCGTAGAGATCCCAGTCGCCGGGCTTGGTGCCGGTGCGCGTGTAGAGCTTCTGCAACGCGTGCACGGGCGCCACCGTGAACCACTCCGGCTCGACCGCGGCGCTCGCGTCACCGACGATGCGCGCCAGCTTCGTGAGCCCGAGCTCGTCGGCCTTCTCGGCGCTCGTCACGACCAGGGCCGCCGCGCCATCGTTGATCGTCGAGGCGTTCGCGGCCGTCACCGTACCGTCCTTGCCGAAGGCGGGCCGGAGGCCGCCGAACTTGGCCGGATTCCCGCGGCCGGGCTCCTCGTCCTGGTCGACCACCAGCGGGTCGCCCCTGCGCTGTGGCACCTCGACCGGGACGATCTCCTCCTTGAACTTGCCCTGCTCCTGCGCGGCGCGGGCGCGCCGGTAGGACTCGACCGCGAAGGCGTCCTGATCCTCTCGCGTGAAGTCGTACTTGGCCGCGACGGTGTCGCCGCAGTTCCCCATGTGCATGTCGCCATAGGGATCCCAGAGACCGTCGTGCACCAGCGTGTCGATGACCTGTCCGTTGCCCATCCGATAGCCGCCGCGCGCGTTCGGGAGCGCGTAGGGCGCGTTGGTCATGCTCTCCATGCCCCCGGCGACGACGACGTCGGCCTCTTCGACCAGGATCTCGCGGCGCGCGAACATGACCGCCTGCAGGCCCGAGCCGCACACCTTGTTGATCGTGACGGCGCCGGTCGAGACCGGGAGCCCGGCCTTGATGACGGCCTGCCGAGCCGGGGCCTGTCCCATCGCGGCGGGAAGCACGTTCCCCATGTAGACCCGATCGATCTGCTCGGGCTTCGCCCCGGCGCGCTCCACCGCGGCGCGGACGGCGATGGCACCCAGGTCCGAAGCGGACACGCTCGAGAGCGCTCCCTGGAAGCTCCCGATCGGCGTGCGCACGGCACTCGAGATGACGACGTCTGTCACGTGTACCTCCAAATAGCATGAAGGGGATGCCCGTCAGGCTCCCCGCCAGGTTCCCCACCGCGCCCCGACGGCGGCAGAGGGGCTAACCGTACCGGAACGCGCCGCTTTGCGTCAATCAGAGATAGCCGAGCTCGCGCGCGCGCTTGAGACGCTTGGACCAGTTCCGGTCCGCCTTGACCCACAGGTTGAGGTGCACCGGCCTGCCGACGAGGTCGGCGAGGCGACGCCGGGCCTCGGAGCCGAGCCGCTTGAGCATGCTCCCCCCCTCCCCGACCACGATCCCCTTGTGCGACTCGCGCTCCACCAGCAGGTTTGCACGCACCCGAACCGCCGCGTCGTCCTCCTTCCACTCCTCGACCTCGACGGCGAGCGAATAGGGGACTTCATCGCGCAGCATCTCGAAGGCGACCTCGCGGATCTGCTCGGCGGCGAGGAAGCGCAGCGGGCGATCGGTCAGGTAGTCCTCGGGGTAGAGCGCGGGTGACTCGGGCAGCAGCCCGACGATGCGCTCGACCAGTCGGTCCAGTCCGAGACCCGACGCCGCCGAGACCTCGAGCACGTCGGTGAAGCGACTCGCCTGCGGAAGCGGAAGCGGAGCAGCGAGATCCCGCTTGGTCCGCACCAGCAGGATCGGAGGGTCCAGCTCCGCGAGACGCTCCTCGGGCTGGTCCCAGGTCGCGGCGGTGTCCAGCAGCAAGAGCCTCACGTCCGCGTCGCGGGCGGCGGCGAGCGCCGCGTCCGTCATCGCGAGGTTGAAGCGGCTCTGCCCCCGGTGCACGCCGGGGGTGTCGTGAAACAGGATCTGCGCCTCGGCGAGCGTGAGAACGCCGAGGATCCGGCTCCGCGTGGTCTGGGCCCGGTGGCTCGTGATCGCGAGCTTCTCCCCCAGCAGGGCGTTCAGGAGCGTCGACTTGCCGGCGTTCGGGCGACCCAGGACCGCGACGACGCCGCAGCGAAACGGAGCTGACGCATTCATGTGTCGAGCTCCGCGAGCGCCTCGGCGGCCGCCGCCTGCTCGGCCTCGCGCTTCGAGAGACCGACGCCGGTGGCCGCCACCCGCTCCCCGATCCGAACCGCGACCTCGAACTCCTTGGCGTGGTCGGGACCCCACTCGCGAGTCACCTCGTAGCGAGGCGTGGGCTCGCCGCGGGCCTGGAGCGCCTCGCCGAGCCGCGACTTCGGGTCGCGCTCGGGCCCTGCCCGGCTCCCGAGCTCGGGGGGAAGCTTCTCGATCAGAACCCGGACCGGATCCAGGCCCGCGTCCAGATACATCGCCCCGATCACCGCTTCGAAGACGTCCGCCAGGATCGACGGCTTCTCCCAGCCTTTGGACTTCCGCTCGCCCCCTCCCAGCCGGATGCAGTCGTGGAGCTGGAGCGCCCGCGCGCGCTCCGCGAGGGCCAGCCGGTTGACCGCCGCCGCGCGCGCCCGCGACAGGACTCCCTCGTCCGCCTCGGGACTCTGCTCCATCAGCATCTCGGAGACCACCAGATCGAGCACGGCGTCACCGAGGAACTCCAGGCGCTCGTAGTGCTGCGTCGGCTGCCCCTCTTCGTGGGCGAAGGAGGGGTGGGTGAGCGCCCGACGCAGCAGTGCGCGGTCGCGGAAGCGGTATCCGAGTCGCGCCTCCAGCGCTGCGAGCGCGGCGTCCGCCTCAGCCGGAGCCAGTGATCCAGCCTCCGCCGAGCACCCGTTCGTCGGCCGCGTCGTACACGACGGCCGCCTGGCCCGGCGCGGGGGCCCAGACGGGCTCCTCCAGCTCGAAGCGCACACCGCCGTCCACCGCGCCTGCGACACGCGCCGGCACGGCCCGGTGGCGGTGTCGGATCTGGACGCGCACGGGGTCGCTCGGCGGCTCACTCTCGAGCCAGTTCGGGCGCCCGACCTCCACGGTCCGGCGCCAGACCGCGTCCGCCCGGCCGACCACGACGCGGTTCTCTCGAGGACGAACTTCGGTCACGTACCAGGGGCCATTCGCGAGACCGAGCCCCTTGCGCTGGCCGGGCGTGTAGCCGACCGCGCCCGAGTGGCTGCCCAACACCTCCCCCTCGGCATCGACGATCTCCCCCGAGCCCGCGTCGGCCTCGGGTCGGAGCCGGCGCACGGCTGCGCGCACGTCGCCGTCGGGGATGAAGCAGATGCCCTGGCTCTCCGGCTTGTCGGCCGTCGCGAGCTCGAGCTCCCTCGCAAGCTGGCGCACCTCCCGCTTGTCGAGGTCGCCGAGCGGAAACGCGAGCTGCGCGAGCGTCTCGCGATCGAGATCGAAGAGAAAGTAGGTCTGGTCCTTGCCGCGATCGCGGGAGCGATAGAGCGCGGGGCGCCCGTCCGGCCCGGGTCCGATGCGGGCGTAGTGACCGGTCGCGACTCCCCGTGCGCCGAGGCTGCGCGCGCGAGCGAGCAGCACGTCGAACTTGAGCACGCGGTTGCAGGCGACGCAGGGGATCGGCGTGGCCCCGTTCAGGTAGGCCTCGGCAAATGGCTCGATGACGTGCTTCCGGAACGGCTCCCGGTAGTTGGCGACGTAGTGCCGGATCCCGAGGGTCTGGGCGACGGCGCGCGCGTCGATCGCGTCGCGCAGGCCGCAGCAGCGCTTCGCCGGCGCGGCCTCCACCCCGGGGCCACCCAGATCCATGGTGACCCCGACGACCTCGGCGCCTCCCCGGGCGAGCAGTGCGGCCGCCACCGACGAGTCGACGCCCCCGCTCATCGCGACGAGCCAGCGCTCGCTCACTCGCGCCTCTCCTTGCGGACGCGCTCCACGATGCCCGGCAGCACCTCGAGCAGCCGGTCGATGTCGCTCGGCCGCGTGTCGAATCCGAGGCTGATGCGGATCGCTCCGCCGCCGATCTCGGGCGCGATGCCCATGGCGAGGAGCACGTGCGAAGGCTCGAGCGAGCCCGAGGCACACGCGGCGCCGGCCGCCACTGCGATCCCCTCGAGATCGAGCGCCTGCACCAACGCCTCGCCGTCCGAGCCGGCAAACGAGACGCTCAACACGTGCGAGAGCCGGTGCTCGCGCGAGCCGTGGGCATGGGCGTCCGGAATCTGCGCCTCGACCCCCTCCCAGAGTCGGTCGCGCAGCGCGCCCAGCCTGTGCGCGCGCTGCTCCAGGTCGCGCGCGGCGGCGGCACACGCGGCGCCGAAGCCGACGATTCCCGGCACGTTCTCGGTTCCAGCGCGCCGGCGGCGCTCTTGAGGCCCACCCTTCAGGAGGGACTTGAAGCGTGAGCCGGCCCGCACGTAGAGCGCCCCGACACCCTTGGGGCCCCCGAGCTTGTGCGCGGAGAACGAGGCGAACTCGATCGGCAGGCTCGGCAGGTCGAGGCGGACCTTGCCGAGCGCCTGAACCGCGTCGGTGTGAAAGACTGCGCCCCGCTCGGCGGCGATCCGCGCAAGCTCGGCAATCGGCTGCACGACCCCCGTCTCGTTGTTCGCCCACATCACCGACGCGATCAACGTCGCCGAGTCGAGCGCCGCAGCGAACCGCTCGGGATCGAGGCGCCCGTCGGGCGCGACCGGAAGCACGCTCACGCGCAGGCCCTGCTCGCGAAGTTCTTCGGCGGTCTCGAGGACCGAGGGGTGCTCCGTCGAGCAGGTCACCACGTGGTCGCCGTGGCGCGGGGCGCGCTCGGCCGCATGTCGCAGAATCGTATTGCTCGCCTCGGTCGCCCCGCTGGTGAAGACCACGCACTCCGGGTCCGCGCCGAGAAGCCCGGCCACCTCTGCGCGAGCCCGGTCCACCGCCGTGCGCGCGGCGGCGCCCGCCCAGTGCACGCTCGAGGGATTCCCGAAGTCGGTCACCAGCACGCGCGTCATCGCCTCGACCGCCTCGGGGCGCAGCGGCGTGGTCGCGTTGTGATCGAGGTAGATGCGGTCCATCGGCGGAAGAGCTTAGCCGAGTCTCGGCGGGGGGATCACAGCCGGTCGCAGGCGGGGTCCGGCTCCGAGGCGAACAGGTGCGGGCGGAGCGCCCGGACCGTCGCCAGGCCGATGCCGGCCACCCGATCCAGCGCCCCGACGCTCGCAAACGCGCCGCGGGCCTCGCGGTCCGAGACGATCGCCCGGGCGCGAACCGGACCGATGCCGGGAACCCGCTCGAGGTCCGGCGCGCTGGCGCGGTTCAGGGCGAGCGGGAGCCCGAGAGCCCGGCGCGCCACCGCGGGAAGCTCCGAGCAGGGGCACGGAAGCTCCGCCGTCGCCTCCGACAGCACACAGCCGCTCGACCCCCGGATCCAGCCGAGCTCCGAGCCGGGCGGTGGCTCCCGGCTCTGCACCAGCAGGATCGCCGCAATCGCCGCCCAGACGAGCCAGCGCGCGCGCTCGACCGACGGAACGACCGGCTCCACCCGCTAGTGTTCCTCCTCGACCGCCTCGGACTGAGCCAGGCCGAACACGTCGTGCAGGGTCCGACAGGCGAGCTCGGTGTACTTCTCCTCGATCACGACCGAGATCTTGATCTCCGACGTGTTGATCATCTCGATGTTGATCCCCTCGTCGGACAGGGCCTGGAACATCCGACCTGCGACGCCGGCGTGGTCCTTCATGCCCAGACCCACCACCGACACCTTGCTGATCCGGTCGTCCGCCGCGACCCCGCGGGCACCGAGCTCCTTGGCGACCCCCTCGACAAGCGGGAGGGCGCGCGGAACATCGCGGCGGGGCACCGTGAACGTCATGTCGGTGAAGCCCTCGTGCGAGACGTTCTGCACGATCACGTCGATCACGACTCCGGAGCTGGACAAGGGGCTGAACAGCTTCGCCGCGATCCCGGGCTTGTCGGGCACCGCCTGGACGGTGATCTTGGCCTCGTCCCTGTTGTAGGTCACGCCCGACACGACGAGGCGCTCCATGATCTCTTCCTCAGGAACCACCCGCGTTCCCTCCTCTTCGCTGAATGTACTGCGCACGTGAATCGGGATCCCGTAGCGCTGCGCAATCTTGACCGAGCGGATCTGGAGCACCTTGGCCCCGAGGCTCGCCATCTCGAGCATCTCCTCGTACGAGATGCTCGAGAGCATGCGCGCGTCGGGCACCACACCCGGATCGCTCGTGAAGACGCCCTTGACGTCGGTGTAGATCTCGCACTCGTCGGCCTGCAGCGCGGCGGCGACGGCGACTCCGCTGGTGTCGGACCCGCCGCGGCCCAGCGTCGTGATGTCGCCGTGCGAGCCGATCCCCTGGAAGCCGGGCAGGACGACCACGGCCCCGCGGGCCAGCTCCGCGCGAATCCGCTCCGTGTCGATCGAG
Organism: uncultured Myxococcales bacterium; assembly: GCA_964557495.1. Lineage (GTDB taxonomy): Bacteria > Myxococcota_A > UBA9160 > SZUA-336 > SZUA-336 > CAZLBF01. Next base: position 9,880 of record CAZLBF010000062.1, read on the forward strand.
AGGATCCTCGCGCGGGCGTGGTCGTCGTCGGTCTTCACCTGGACCTGCCAGCCCGCAAACGAGCGCGCCGGGATCCCGAGCTCGCCGAGCGCCAGCGCCAGGAGCCCGATCGTCACCTGCTCCCCGGTCGAGACCACCACGTCGTACTCGCGTGGATCGGGATTCGGGGCGATGTCGTCCACGAGGCCGACGAGCCGGTCGGTCTCCCCGTACATCGCCGAGACCACGACCACCACGTCGTTCCCCGCCTTCCGCGTCTGAATGACCCGCCGCGCGACGTGGCGGATCTTGTCCGGGTCGCCGAGGGAGGATCCGCCGTACTTCTGGACAATCAGGCCCAATGCTCCACTAGCCTCCTCAGCCGCCCCTCCGCCCGCGGTCCCTCTGCCCGGACGTTCAGGTGGCGCGAGGATTCTCGCCCAAAACGCAGCTGAATCCAAAGCCGGTCGGGCGGCAGTGCCAGGGGAAAGCGCTCCGCCCACTCGACCACCACGACCCCTCGGCCGTCGAGCAGGTCGTCGAAGCCCGCCTCCTCGAGGCGCCGCTCGCTCTCGATCCGGTAGAAGTCGGCGTGCCGAAGGGGCGGATCGGTGGGGTACTCCCCGACCAGCGTGAAGGTGGGACTGGTGACCGGCGTTCCGGAATCCAGCCCCAGACCCAGCGCCAGGCCCTGCACCAGCGCGGTCTTGCCGACGCCGAGCGGACCCTCCAGCGCCACGACGTCGCCCGGCTCCGACAGCCGACCGAGAAGCTCGCCGAAGCGACGCGTCGTTTCCGGATCAGGGGAAGTGACGCACCAGTCCAGGGTCATCGCTCGCCTCGTCCAGCTGAGCCAGCCGACCCAGCGCCTCCGGAAGCCGCTCCGCGACGTCGCCCGCGGACCCCCCGGCAGCGGGCGCAAGGTCCCCGGCCAGACCGTGGAGATAGGTGCCCAGGGCCGCGGCATCCAGGGGAGAGAGCCCCTGGCCCAGCAGCGCCCCGATCACGCCGGCGAGCACGTCTCCGGTGCCCCCGGTGCCCAGGCCCGGCCCTCCGGTGGGATTCACGAGGACCTGGGCGTCGGGGCCCGCGATCACGCTCCTCGCCCCCTTGTGGACCACGACGGCGCCCGAGGCGGCGGCGAGTCGCCGCGCGGCTCCGACCCGGTCGCGCTGCACCTCGGCGATGCGGGTTCCGAGGAGGCGCGCCATCTCACCCGGGTGTGGCGTGAGCACCCGCGCTCCGGGACCGCGCAGCGCCTCGGGTCGGCCGGCGAAGGCGTTGAGCGCGTCGGCATCGACGACCGACGGCCGCTCGAGGGCGCCGAGCACTCGCTCCAGCGCGCGCACCGTTCCGGGGTCGGTGCCCAGGCCGGGGCCGACCACGACCGCGTCCCGCGAGCTCGACTCCGATAGGAGCACCTCGGCGGCCCCCTCGCCGAGCGCCCCGGCCACCGCCTCCGAGAGCGGGAGCGTCATGGCCTCGGTGAGCTTCACCTCGAGCACGGGATTCAAGCTCGCGGGCACGGCGACGGTCACGAGTCCCGCACCCGCGCGAATCGCGCCCGTGGCCGCGAGCGCGGCGGCGCCGGTCTTTCCGGTCGAGCCGGCCACGATCAGGACGTGACCGAAGCTGCCCTTGTGGCCGTCGGCCGGGCGGCGCGGCAGGCGCGCCCGGGCTGCGCCCGGCGTCAGGACGTGCTGCTGCGGGGCGACCGGCAGACGCGCGACGGCGGGGAGCCCGATGTCTGCGACGACGATCTCCGAGTCCAGGGGCCGCACCGCCAGCCCGAGCTTGGGCAGGCCGAGCGTGACGATCAGCTCGGGCGCGAGGTCGGGCCCGAGCGACTCCCCGGTGTCACTCGAGAAGGTCGAGGGCACGTCGACCGCGACGCGCGGCGCGTGCGCGCGCGCCATCGCACTCAGCACGTCGGCGTAGAGCCCCTCGACGGGCCGGGCCAGGCCCACGCCGAACACGGCGTCGACCACCAGGTCCGAGGTGTCGAGGAGCCGGTCCACGTCCTCCGCCACCTTGACCTCGACGCACTCGATCTCGCAGCCGGCGAGGAGATCGAAGTTCTCGCGCGCCTCCACGCTGCGGCGTTCGGGATCGCCGAGCGCCGCGACCACCGGACGCAGGTGCCGATCCCAGTCGCGCAGCACGCGCGCGATCACGAAGCCGTCTCCGCCGTTGTTGCCCGCGCCACACACGACGAGGGGGCGCCGCACGCGGGGGTACCGACACCGGATCGCGTACGCGACGCTGCGGCCGGCGTTCTCCATCAGCAGGCGCCCGGGAAGGCCCAGGTGCTCGATCGCGAACCGGTCGATTCGACCCATCTCCGAGGCGGTCGGACAGGGCCAGCCGCGGTCGATGAGCCCCCGTGCATCCACGCGCGACAGCCTAGCCCGCATTCCTCGAGAGGTCGCGTATCGAGTCCGCCCGCATCTCGGGAGACTAGCTAGGTTTGCGAGGCGCCTCGCTCGACCCACACACTCGCGAGGCCGAAGTCGCTCTCGTGGGTCAGCGAGACGGCGATGTGAAGCGGGGTACCGGCGAGACGCGCGGCGGTGCCGCCGCGCAGCGCCAGCGTGGGCTCGCCCGTCCTGCGGCGAACGACTTCGAGATCGAGCCAGGGGATCGGCTCGGCGACGAGCGCGCGCAGGGCTCGGCGCCCGGCCGACTTGGCGGCGAAGCGGGCGGCGAGATTCTGAAGGCCATTGCGCTTGCGGCGCGCGTAGGCAATCTCGGCCGGCGTGAAGACGCGATCCAGCAGGCGATCGCCGAACCGCTCGTGCAGGCGCCGCAGCCGGGGAACCGATGTGAGCTCGACCCCGGTGCCGGCGAGCTCAGCCAACGAGGACCTTCATCTCCGCGACCGCGCGCTCCATTCCCACGAGGATCGCGCGCGCGACGATCGAGTGCCCGATCGAGAACTCGTGGATCTCGGGATTGGCTGCGAGCGGGCGGACGTTGTCGTAGTCGAGGCCGTGTCCGACGCCGACCTCGAGGCCGAGCTTGGTCGCGAGGCGAACCGAATCCTCGATGCGGCGCTGCTCCTCGGGAAGCGCGGGGCCTCCCTCCGCGTAGCGACCCGTGTGGATCTCGACGGCATCCGCGCCCACGCGGTGCGACGCCTTGACCTGATCCAGATCCGGATCGATGAACAGGCAGGAGCGCACGTGGCCGTCGCGAAACGCCCGCACCATCTCGCCGATCGCCCCCAGCTGAACCGCGACGTCCAGCCCCCCCTCGGTTGTGAGCTCCTCGCGGCGCTCCGGCACCAGCGTCACCGACGTCGGCCGCACCTCGAGGGCGATCTTCAGCATCTCCTGGGTCGCGGCCATCTCGAGACACAGGAGCCGCTCGACCGTCTGGCGCAGCACGCGAACATCCCGGTCCTGAACGTGCCGCCGGTCTTCGCGCAGGTGGACCACGATCCCGTCCGCGCCTCCGATCATCGCGAGCGTCGCGGCGGTCACCGGATCGGGGCTCGCGCCCTGCCGCGCCTGACGCACGGTGGCGACGTGGTCGACGTTTACGACGAGTCTACGCGTCACGCGCTCCCCTCCCCGAGGTGCTGTCGGATGATCCGGCAGACCTCGTCCGCGAGCCGCTGAATGCGGTCGGTACGCTCTCCCTCGATCATCACGCGCGCCAGCGGCTCGGTCCCCGAGTAGCGTACGAGGACGCGGCCCGCCTCTCCGACCTCGGACTCGGCTGCCTGAATGGCCTCATGGATCGCCGGAACCTGGTCGAACGGGACCTTCTCGCGCACCCGCTCCGAGCGCAGCACCTGGGGCAGCTCCTCCATGACGGCCGCCACCTCCGAGAGCGGGCGCTCGCCGCGCGCGACCAGAGCCAGCACCTGGAGCGCGGTCAGCATGCCGTCCCCGGTCGTATTGTGGTCAAGGAAGATCACGTGCCCCGACTGCTCGCCGCCCAGGTTGAGCTTCTCGCGGCGCATCGTCTCGACGACGTAGCGGTCGCCCACGTCGGTCCGGAGCAGCTTGATCTGCTTGCGTCGCAACGCGAGCTCGAGCCCGAGGTTGCTCATCACGGTCCCGACGACCGTCCCCTGGGTGAGCGTCCCGGCCCGCTGCATCTCGAGCCCGCACATCGCCAGGATGCGATCCCCGTTCACCACCGCGCCGTGCTCGTCCACCAGCACGACCCGATCGGCGTCGCCGTCGAGGGCCACACCCACGTCGGCGCGGTAGCGGCGCACCGCGCCGGCCAGGTGATCGGGGTGGAGCGCACCGCAGCCGTCGTTGATGTTGATTCCGTTCGGCGCGGTCCCGACCGACACAACGTCGGCGCCGAGTTCGGCGAGCACGGTCGGCGCGACCCGGTAGCCGGCGCCGTTGGCGCAGTCCACGACGATCCGGAGGCCGTCGAGACTCAGCTCCTTCGGAAAGGTCTTCTTCAAAAATACGATGTAACGTCCTGCTGCATCGTCGATTCTCTCTGCCTTTCCGATGTCTGCGCCGATTGGCCGGTAGCGGTCGAGCCGCGACGAGAACATGAGCTCCTCGATCTGGCTCTCGACCGCGTCGGGGAGCTTGAAGCCGTCGTGCGAGAAGAACTTGACCCCGTTGTCCTCGAACGAGTTGTGGGAGGCCGAGATCATCACGCCCGCCTCGCAGCGCATGTCGGTGGTCAGGAACGCGAGACCGGGCGTCGGCATCGGTCCGACCTGCAACACGTTCACCCCCATCGAGCAGAGCCCGGCGGCCAGGGCGTCCTCGAGCATGTAGCCCGACCGGCGCGTGTCCTTGGCGATCAGGACCCGGTGGACCCGCTCCGGATTGGGCCCGAGTCGAAACACCACGGCGAGCGCCCGCCCCAGCTCCAGCATGACCTCCCCGGTCATCGGCTGGACGTTGGCGCGACCCCGGATCCCGTCGGTACCGAATAGCTTCCGCTGCTCGCTCATCCCTCTCCCCCGGTCTGTGGCGTTTCTTCGGGCGCGGCCGGCCGTACGTCGATCCGGATCCGGATCGGCTCCTCGTCGTTCACCCTCCAGACGTTCGGAGCCCCCAGCAGCAGGCGCACCTCCCGCTCCCCGGTCGACTCGACGCCCGTGACGTCCACCCGATCCGTGCTCACCTCGCGAATGCGGCGCAGCACGCTGCGAGCGCCCTCGAGCTCGACCTCGGCGGGCGTCAGGCTGACCGAGACGATCTCGTGCCCGGGCGCGGGCTCGCCGATCACATCGGCACTCACTCTCACGCGCTTGCGCCCCCGCTCCTCGATCCGCAGCACGATCATCGACGGAGAGCGCGATGCGATCTCCGCACCGCGCGGCGTCGGCAGATGCGAGATCTCGACCGGGAAGCGGGCCTCTCCCGGCTTCACGCCTTCGAGCGAGATCGGATAGCGGACCAGCTCGCGCGCGGCGCGGCGCAGCGCCGCGCGGCTCCCCTTGATCTGGAGATTGATCTCCTGCGCCGACCGCTCCACCACCACGACGTCCTCAGGGATCCCCTCGAGCGAGACGGGCACGTCGATGCCCTCCTCGACCGACTGGAAGCCCTGGGTCGCGGCCCAGAGGACGCATGCGACGAGGAGCGCCGCGAGCTTGTACAGCGAGTTATTGAAGATCCGCACGACCCAGCTCCGTCCCTACCGGGGCCGCGGGGGCGGCCTCAGCTTTTTTTGTGTCGAGCTCGTCCGGGATCTCGGCGCCCGCCTGGATGTGGCCGGTCAGGTGCAGCAGCGCCTGACGCAGACGCGGTCCGTCCAGGTCCGCCACGAGGTCGCTGCCGACGCAGAGCGAGATCTTGCCCGTCTCCTCAGAGATCACGATCGCGACGGCGTCGGTCTCTTCGGTGATCCCCAGCGCCGCCCGGTGCCGGGTCCCGAGCGCGGCCGGGACGTGGCTCCCGAGCGTCAGCGGCAGGATGCAGCCCGCCGCGGCCACGCGGCTCTCGCGCACGATCACCGCGCCGTCGTGAAGCGGCGAGTAGGGCAGGAAGAGCGCGATCAGCAGATCGCGCGTGAGCTCGGCGTCGATGGGGGTGCCCAGCTCCAGGTGCTCCTCGAGGCTGATGTCGCGCTCGAGCACGATCAGCGCTCCGACGCGACGCTGCTCCAGCGCTCGACACGCGCGCACGACCTCCTCGATGGCCTGCGCCTCCTGGCGCGGCGCTCCCTGCAAGAATCCCCGGCCGACCCGCGTCAGCGCGCGGCGGATGTCCGCCTGGAAGATCACGATCACGATCAGGACGCCCCAGGAGAGGAAGTTGTCGAGCAGGAAGCCGAGCGTCGCGAGCTCCAGGTTCTCGGAGAGCACCCAGGCGAAGACGAGAATGAGGAGCCCCAGCGTCATGTGCTGCGCGCGCGTGCCGCGAATCAGGATCAGGAGCCAGTAGACCGCGCACGCGACGAGCAGGATGTCTAGCGTGTCCCAGAAGGGGTGGAAGTTGTCCGCCAGGTTCTCCCAGAGGTCCTGGAGCCATGCGTAGACGAACTCGATCACGCCGGAGACTCCCCAGCCGCGGCCAGGATCGCACTCGCGACGTCGACCGCCTGACGCGCCGCGGCCACGTCGTGCACGCGCACCGCGCGGGCCCCGGCCAGCACGCACACGGTCGCAGCAGCCAGCGTGCCCGGAAGCCGATCCGCGACCGCAGCTCCGGTGATCGCGCCGATGAAGTGCTTGCGCGACGGCCCCACGAGCACCGGGTAGCCGAGCGCCACGAGCTCACCGAGCCGCCCGAGCAGGGGCAGGTTGTGCAGGGTCGGATGCTTGCCGAAGCCGAGTCCCGGGTCGAGCCAGATGCGCTCCGCCGCGACCCCCTCGCGCTCCGCCGCGGCGGCCTGCGCCAGGAGCTCTCGAGAAACCTCGCTCACGACGTCCGCATAGCGCGGCTCGGCCTGCATCGTGCGCGGCTCCCCGCGCATGTGGTTCAGGATCAGCGCCGCGCCGCGCTCCGCACAGACCGCGGCGAGC
>CAZLBF010000063.1:0-9263 GCA_964557495.1 uncultured Myxococcales bacterium
CCTCCGCCGGACACCCACTACTCCCCGAATCATGCATCTATGCTCCGAACGAACCGTTCCTCGCAGACTCGAGTGTCCGTCGGAGGACCGCAGGACGCCCTGGTCTGGCCGGGTATCGGCGGGCTAAGCCCGCCTGCCGGGCTTCGCTCGCCGCTGCCGCGGCGCTTGCGAAACCTGCTCAGCATCTGAGACAGGTTAGGCGGTCTGCAGAGGGTGCGACGGGCGCTTAGTCTGCGCAGAACGGTCCTGTGCGGAGCGCGGTGAATCCGAGCCTCGAAGCAGTGGGCGACCGGCGCACCCTCTGCAGACCGCCCCCCCGGGACGGGTTTGAAATCAGCGAATCGGTTAGTCGGAGGAGTCGAGGAAAGTGTCGAGGAGGGCTCGGGCTGCCTTGAGGGGGGCCGTCTCGAGGGAGCGGACGGCGCGCTCCAGGTCGGGGAGCTGGCGGGCCACCTCCGCGTGGACTCGAAAGGCGTTCTGGAGCCCGTCGTCCAGCAGGCGCCAGAGCCAGGCGAGCGCCTGATCGCGCCGGCGCGCCTCGAGATCCCCCGAGCTCGACAGCGCCTCGCGGTGCTCCTGCACCATCTCCCAGAATCTATCGATCCCGTCGCCCGTGAGCGCGCTCGCGGTGACCGCGCGCGGGGTCCAGCTCCGGGACGGGGGGCGCAGCAGGAGCAGGGCCTGGGAGTAGTCGCCACAGGTGCGCGCCGCCAGCTCTCGCTGCTCGCCGTCCCACTTGTTCACGACGAGAGCGTCCGCGAGCTCGAGCAGCCCCCGCTTGATCCCCTGCAGCTCGTCACCGGCTCCCGGCTGCAGGAGCACGCAGAAGAAGTCGACCATCGAGGCGACCTCGAGCTCCGACTGACCGACACCGACCGTCTCCACCAGCACGACCTCGTAGCCGGCCGCCTCGCACACGAGCATCGCCTCGCGCGTCCGGTGAGCCACCCCGCCGAGCGTGCCCCCCGACGGGGAGGGTCGGATGAAGGCGCCCTCCTCCCGCGCCAGCCGCTCCATGCGCGTCTTGTCGCCGAGGATGCTGCCCCCGCTCACGGGGCTGGTCGGGTCGACGGCGAGCACCGCGACGCGATAGTCCTGCGCGAGCAGCCGCATCCCCAGCGCCTCGATGAACGAGCTCTTGCCGACGCCGGGCGAGCCCGTGATCCCGACCCGGACCGCATTGCCGCTCCGGGCCACCAGCCGCTCCAGGATCTCGTGCCCGAGCGACGCGTGGTCCGGACGCCGGCTCTCGAGCAGCGTGATGGTCTTCGCGACGCTGCGGCGGTCGCCCGCCAGCACGCCCTCGCAGTACTCCGAAGCGGAGGCCGTCGGCGGACTCATCCTCGACGTTCGAGTATCGCTTGAAGAACCCCGCGAGCCGCCTCGGGGACGTTCGTGCCGGGTCCGAAGATCTTCGCCACCCCCTGGGCGTGGAGGGAGTCGTAGTCCCGGGGCGGGATCACGCCGCCGCACACGATCACGATCTCCTCTGCGCCCTGCTCCCGCAGCGCCTCGATCAGCCGGGGCACCAGCGTCTTGTGTCCGGCCGCGAGGGTCGAGACGCCGACCACGTGCACGTCGTTCTCGATCGCCTGTCGCGCCGCCTCCTCTGGAGTCTGGAAGAGCGGCCCCACGTCCACGTCGAAGCCGAGGTCGGCGAAGGCGGTCGCGATGACCTTGGCGCCGCGGTCGTGCCCATCCTGGCCGAGCTTCACGACGAGCATGCGCGGGCGGCGACCCTCCTCTCGCTCGAAGGCGTCGACCTCCCGCTGAATCCGCCCCAGCTCCTCGTCGTCGCGGAACGCGGCGCGGTAGACGCCCGACACGCTCCGGATCTCGGCCTGGTGGCGTCCGAAGACCTGCTCCAGCGCCGCGGAGATCTCGCCCCCGGTGGCCCGCGCGCGCGTGGCCTCGACCGCCGCCTCGAGCAGGTTCCCCGAGCCCCGCGCCGCCGCGCTCAGCGCCTCCAGAGCAGCCCGGCAGCTGGCCTCGTCGCGCCCTGCCTTCACGGCCGCGAGCCGGCGCAGCTGAGCGTCGCGCACCGCCGTGTTGTCGATGTCGAGGATGTCGACCTGATCCTCCTCCTCGGCGCGGTACTTGTTGACGCCGACGATGACCTCTTCGCCGCGGTCGATGCGGGCCTGTCGCCGCGCCGCCGCCTCCTCGATGCGGAGCTTCGGCATCCCGGACTCGATGGCGGCCGTCATGCCGCCGAGGGCCTCGACCTCGTCGATCAGCTTCCGGGCCTCGGACACCAGGCTGTGGGTCAGGCTCTCGACGTAGTAGCTCCCCGCGAGCGGATCCACGACCTTCGTCACACCCGACTCCTCGGCGATCACGAGCTGGGTGTTGCGGGCGATCCGCGCCGAGGAGCGGGACGGCAGCGCGAGCGCCTCGTCGAGCGCGTTCGTGTGCAGCGACTGCGTCCCGCCGAGCACGGCCGCCAGCGCCTCGATGGTGGTCCGGACCACGTTGTTGTAGGGGTCGAGGGCAGCCAGGCTGACGCCCGAGGTCTGGCAGTGGGTCCGCAGCATCGAAGAGCGGGGGTCCTTGGGCTCGAACGGCTCCAGCAGCTGGGCCCAGAGCAGCCGCGCCGCGCGCAGCTTCGCGATCTCCATGAAGAAGTTCATGCCGACCGCGAAGAAGAACGAGAGCCGCGGGGCGAACTGGTCGATGTCGAGCCCGCGCGCCAGGACCGACCGCGCGTACTCCAGGCCGTCGGCCAGGGTGAAGGCGAGCTCCTGCACCGCGGTCGCTCCCGCCTCCTGCATGTGGTAGCCGCTGATCGAGATCGAGTTGTAGCGGGGCATGTGGCGGGCCGTGTACTCGATCAGGTCGGCCACGATGCGCATGCTGGGAGCGGGCGGATAGATGTAGGTGTTCCGGACCATGAACTCCTTGAGGATGTCGTTCTGCATGGTCCCGGTGAGCTTCTCGCGCGGAACGCCCTGCTCCTCGGCGGCGACGATGTAGCCCGCCATCGTCGGGAGCACGGCCCCGTTCATCGTCATCGACACCGACATCTGGTCGAGCGGGATGCCGTCGAACAGGATCTTCATGTCCTCCACCGAGTCGATCGCGACGCCCGCCTTGCCGATGTCGCCGACCACCCGGGGGTGGTCGGAGTCGTAGCCGCGGTGGGTCGCGAGGTCGAAGGCGACCGAGAGACCCTTCTGTCCCGCGGCCACGTTCTCGCGGTAGAAGCGGTTCGACTCCTCGGCGGTGGAGAAGCCGGCGTACTGGCGCAGCGTCCAAGGGCGGTTCGCGTACATGGTCGCCCGCGGCCCGCGCAGGAACGGGAAGGCGCCCGGGATCGTGTCGACGTACTCCAGCGCCTCGAGATCCGCCGCGGTGTAGAGCGGCTTGATGGGGATGTCCTCCGGCGTCCGCCACGCCAACGCGTCCGGGTCGCTCCCCTTGAGCTCGCGGGAGGCGAGCTCCCGCCACGCGCCCAGATCGGCCCTGCCCTTGTGGTCGTGCTTCACGTTCCCGTCCCCCTCGGCATCACATCGCCCGCCGATACTGGCCGCCCACCTCGAAGAGCGCCTCCACGATCTGTCCCAGGCTGGCCACCTTCACGGTCTGCATGAGCTCGGCGAAGACGTTCTCGCCCCCCAGCGCCGCCGCCTGGAGCCGCTCGAGCGCCGGCCCCGCCGCGTCCCGGTGACGCCTCTGGAACGCGCGCAGGTTCGCGAGCTGAGCCTGCTTCTCCTCCTCCGTGCCCCGGACGACGCGCGTGGGGCGCGACTCGCTCTCGGGGTTCGGGTTGAGGAAGGTATTCACACCGACGATCGGAAGCCCGCCCGAGTGCTTCAGCGACTCGTAGTGCAGGCTCTCGTCCTGGATCTTGCTGCGCTGGTACATCGTCTCCATGGCGCCGAGCACCCCGCCTCGCTTCGAGATCCGGTCGAACTCTTCGAGGACGGCCGCTTCGACGAGATCGGTGAGGGATTCCGTCAGGTATGCGCCCTGCGTCGGATTCTCGTTCCGCAGCCCTCCGAACTCGCGGTTCAGGATCAGCTGAATCGCGAGCGCGCGCCGCACCGACTCCTCGGTCGGCGTCGTGACCGCCTCGTCGTAGGCGTTGGTGTGGAGGCTGTTGCAGTGGTCGGCGAGCGCCGTCCAAGCCTGGAGCGTCGTCCGGATGTCGTTGAAGGACATCTCCTGGGCGTGTAGAGAGCGCCCCGAAGTCTGAATGTGATACTTGAGCTTCTGGCTGCGCTCGGAAGCCCCGTAGCACTCGCGCATCGCCACGGCCCAGATGCGCCGCGCGACCCGACCGATCACGTTGTACTCGGGATCCAGGCCGTTCGAGAAGAAGAACGAGAGGCTCGGGGCAAAGTCGTCGATCTCGAGGCCGCGGCCCAGGTAGTACTCGCAGTACGTGAAGCCGTTGGCCAGCGTGAACGCGAGCTGCGAGATCGGGTTCGCCCCCGCCTCGGCGATGTGGTAGCCGGAGATGGAGACCGAGTAGAAGTTCTCGACCTGCTGCTCGCAGAAGTACTCCTGGACGTCGCCCATCAGGCGCAGCGAGAACTCGGTCGAGAAGATGCAGGTATTCTGCGCCTGATCCTCCTTGAGGATGTCCGCCTGCACGGTCCCGCGAACCGTGCGCAGCACCCCGGCCCGGATCCGCGCGTAGGTCTCCGGATCGACGACCTCGTCGCCCGAGACGCCGAGCAGGCCGAGCCCGAGACCGCTGTGTCCCTCCGGAGTCGGGCCCGCGTAGCTCGGCAGGTCGCCGCGCGCCTGCAGGTCGGCCCGCACCGCCTCGAGGCGGCCCGTCTCCATCAGATGCTGCTCGACGGCCTGGTCGACCGCCGCGTTCATGAAGCAGGCGAGGATCACCGGGGCGGGGCCGTTGATCGTCATGGAGACCGAGGTCTTCGGATCGCAGAGATCGAAGCCGGAGTAGAGCTTCTTCGCGTCGTCCAGGGTGCAGATCGACACCCCGGAGGTGCCGACCTTGCCGTAGATGTCGGGCCGCTCCGCCGGGTCGCGACCGTAGAGCGTCACGCTGTCGAACGCGGTCGAGAGGCGCACCGACGGCTGACCCCGCGACAGCGCGTGGAAGCGCTGGTTCGTGCGCTCGGGCCCGCCCTCCCCCGCGAACATGCGCGTCGGCTCCTCCTCGTCGGTGCGCTTGAACGGGAAGACTCCGGCCGTGAACGGAAAGGCTCCGGGCAGATTCTCGAGTCGCAGGTAGCGAAGTTGCTCGCCCCACTCTTCGGTCTTCGGTACGGCCACCCGCGGCACCTGCAGGCCGGACAGCGTCTCGGCGCGGTTCTGGACCTCGATCCGCCGGTCCCGCACGCGATAGCTCTGGACCTCGCCCCGGTAGCGCTCGCGCACCTCCGGCCAGGCCGCAAGGCCGGCTCGATCTCCGGGGTCGAGCGCGGCGAGCGCGTCGTTGTAGCGGCGGCGCAGCGCGAGCGTCTCGACGGGTGCGCCCGCCTCCTCGAGCGCCGCTCCCGAGTACGGAGCCAGGCCGTCCGGCGGTGCGTCGCCGAGCATGCGGAGCGCGCGGGCGAGGGCCCCGGCGTCGCTCGCGGTCTCGCCGCCGCGCTCGCCGTCGGCCCGGTACTTCCGAGCCGCGGCGGCGATCTCGGACAGGTAGCGGTTCCGCGAGCCGGGAATCAAGGGCTCGCGCTTCGGTGCGACGGGCGCCCCGGGGACGCGTCTCGGGAAGCTCTCGAAGCCCCGCTCGGCGACGCGGGACATGAGCGTCTGATACAGCCGGTCCGTGCCCGTGTCGTTGAAGCGGCTCGCAATCGCCGGGAACACCGGCACCGCGTCGTCCGCGAGCTCGGGCTCCGCGCGGTTGCGGCGCCACTGCTTGCGGATGTCGCGCAGCGCGTCTTCGCCGCCCCGGCGATCGAACTTGTTCAGCACCGCGACGTCGGCGAGGTCGAGCATGTCGATCTTCTCGAGCTGCGACGGCGCACCGTACTCGGGCGTCATCACGTAGATCGAGAGGTCGACGAGGTCGACGATCTCCGAGTCGCTCTGGCCGATCCCCGCGGTCTCGACGATGAGCAGGTCGAAGCCGGCGGCCTGGGCGACCAGAATCGCGTCGGCCACGGCGCTCGACAGCGCCAGGTGCGCGCGGCGCGTCGCGAACGAGCGCAGGAAGACCTGCGGGGGCTGGATCGCGTTCATGCGGATGCGATCGCCGAGCAGCGCGCCGCCCGAGCGGCGGCGCGTCGGGTCGACCGAGAGGATCGCGACGCTCCGGTCCGGGAACTCCCGCCGGAAGCGCCGCACCAGCTCGTCGATCAGGCTCGACTTCCCCGCTCCGCCGGTCCCGGTGATGCCGAGCACCGGCGCGGGCGGGCCGCTGCGGCGTGCGGCGAGGCCCTCGCGCAGCGCGGCGGCCCGCTCGGGGCAGTCCGCGCCATGGCTCTCGAGCCAGCTGATCAGGCGCGCGACCGCGGTCGGCTCCTCGACCCGCAGGCGGGCGACCTCGTCCTCCGCCGCGATCTCCGCGCGCTCGCCGCACTCGCGGACGATGGTCTCGAGCATGCCCGTCAAGCCCAGCCGCTGGCCGTCCGCCGGACTGAAGATGCGCGCCACGCCGTGCGCGTGGAGCGCCTCGATCTCCTCGGGGATGATGGTGCCGCCGCCGCCACCGTACACGCGAATGTGTCCCGCTCCGCGCTCTCGAAGCTGGTCCACCATGTAGCGGAAGAACTCGAGGTGCCCGCCCTGGTAGGAGGAGACCGCGACGCTGTCGGCGTCCTCCTGGATCGCGGCGGTCACGATCTCGTCCACCGAACGGTCGTGCCCGAGGTGGATCACCTCGCAGCCGAGCGACTGCAGCAGGCGGCGCATGATGTTGATCGCCGCATCGTGCCCGTCGAACAGCGAGGCCGCTGTGACGATGCGGACCGGCTGTCGAGGCGCGGCCTCGGGCTCCGGTGCGGGCTGGGCGGTGCTCATCTCTCCGCTATGGCTAGCGCGCCCGCGAAAGCGGCGTCAAGGCTCGCGCATTGCTGGAAGATGTGTGTCCCATCTGGTCGGGATTCGTGATCATTTGCCCTCTTCGGGGGAGTGCACCCTCACCACCTCGGAGAGCGCTGCGACCACATGGTAGACGCTCGTGGCGGGCATCGTCGCCTGGAGCACCGAGCCGTCGCGCGCCAGGTGCTCGAGCCACCCGGCGTGGTCCCGGCAGCGGTAGCGCTCGAGGCATCCCGCGAGCGCCCGCTCGAGCGCGGCCTGCGCGCCGGGCGACCTGCCGCGCTCGAAGCGCACGGCGAGCGCCTGCACCTGCTCGAGCTGAGGCCAGAGGCGCTTCGAGTCCGACAGGACGGCCCCGCGGCGATCCACCCGATCGAACACCCCGCCGAGCTCGGCGTCGACCCCGTGCCGCGTCCCGAACTGGAACAGGCGCTCGGCGCACTCGGCGGCTGCCGTTCCCGGCGCCACCCGATCGAACTGGTCGAGCAGCCAGGCCCACTCGAACTGGTGACCCGGCTCGACGCGCTCGTCGGCGGGCTGCCAGCGGGCGTCGAAGTTCTCGCCGAGACAGCCGCTCAATGGATCGATGAGCTTCTCGCTCAGGAGCTCGACGAGGCGCGCGGCCCGCTCGAGGTAGTGCGCCTCGCCGGTGGCCGCGTTGAGGGCGAGGAACGCCTCGAGCAGATGCATCTGCGGGTTCTGGTGTCGGAGCGCCGGCTCCTCTTCGGAATCGAGGTAGCCGAGCCCGTCCGGATCCGAGAGGCGGGAGTCGAGCGCCTCGAGCGTCCGCTCTGCGGTGAGAAGGGCCTCCCCGTCTGCGGTTGCGCGGAAGTAGTGCGCCATGGCGAACAGGACGAAGGCGCAGTCGTAGCTCGCGAGGCGCCGATCCAGCGGCTCGCCGTCCAGCGAGACCGTCCGGTGCCAGCCGCCGCGCCCCGCGTCCCAGAAGCGCGCGCTCAGGAACTCGAACGCGGCCTGCGCCGCCTCGAGCGCCCAGGGGCCGGCGCCGAGCTCGGCGCCGCGGGAGAAGGCGTAGATCTGTCGCGCCTGCACCAGAAGCCGCTTGTAGTCGTCGGCGGCGGGGGCGAGCTCGGGCGTCAGGCGGTTGTGGAACCCGCCCCGCGCACGATCGAGCCCGCGCTCGTACCAGAGCGGCAGCAGCTCGTCGATCAGGTGCGTGCGCAGCGCGTACACGTGAACCGGTCCCGCCATGCTCGCGGGACTATAACAATGCGCCTGCGGAGGGCAGTGGCTAGCCGCCGCCCTTGACCGAGCTCCCGCCATCGAGGGCGATGACCTGTCCCGTGATGTTGGCGCCGTCGTCGCTACACAGGAAGGCGGTGAGCTTGCCCACGTCCTCGGGCGTCTGCTCGCGGCCGAGGGGCGTACTCCCCTTGACGACCTCGAGGAAGACGTCGCGGGGCGTGAAGTCGGCGAAGCGCGGAACCCGCTTCTGCAGGTTCGCTGCGAGCACCTGCCACGCCCGCGTGTAGAGCAGGCCGGGACAGATCACGTTCACGCGGATGTCGCTGGGCCCGAGCTCCACGGCGAGCGTGCGCGTGAGCGAGATGGCCGCCGCCTTGGCCGCGGCGTACGCGGGCATGGAGGGGTCCGGCACCAGGCCGGCGATAGAGGCGATGTTCACGATCGATGCGCCGCCCTGTCGCTTCAGGTGCGGAATGGCGGCCTTCGTCGCGGCGAACACCGTGCGCAGGTTGATGGCCATGTTCTCGTCCCAGCCCTCCTGCTGGACGCGCGTGAACGGGGGTCCGATCGCGAGCGAGGTCTTGCGATTCCCGCCGCCCGCGTTGTTCACGAGGCCATCGATCCGACCGAAGTGCTCCGCGACCCGATCGACCACCTCGGCGGCCGCGCTCTCGTCGGACACGTCGGCGGCGAGGCCCAGGTGCCCCTTGCCGAGTGCGGCCGCCGTGCGCTCCGCCTCCTCGCCGTCGATGTCCAGCAGGGCCACGCTCGCCCCGTCGTCGGCCAGACACTTCGCGATTCCCGCGCCGATGCCGCGCGCGCCCCCCGTCACGATCACCACCCGGTCCGCAAGCCGCATGAAGCTCCCTTCCCTCCGCGCTCTGCGCGCGCGAGGGTACCACGCACGGCATGACGACCGTCATAGACAGCCGCGCGTCGCCGTGGAGACTCGCGTGCATGTTCTACGGCTGGCGGATCGTCGGGGTCGCATCCCTGACCCACTTCATCGCGGTCGGCCTGGTGTTCTACTCCTACGGCGTCTTCTTCAAGGCGCTCGAGGGTGACTTCGGGGGCTCCCGCTTGGGCGTGGCGACGGG
>CAZLBF010000064.1:0-4129 GCA_964557495.1 uncultured Myxococcales bacterium
TCGCTGCGGCCTCGATCAGCGCGCAGCTCGTCGCGTCGCCGGGGCCGATGTCTTCGGCCAGGGCCGCCGCGACCAGCGGGTGCCAGGTGGCGGCGGGCGGCATCTCGAGATCCGGACCGGTCACGGGCCGGGCAATATAGCCCAAGGAAGGGGGGCGGCCGGGTATCGTCCGGCAGGTCTTCCCGGCCTAACGGCGAGCAGAGCTCGCCTTGCCGGACGGCGCGCTGCCTGCGCGCCTTGCGCCCTGCTAGTCGTTCTCGCCCTTGAGGCGCGCGATCTCCTCGCGGATCAGCTGCTCGGTCAGCTGGGGGACCACCTCCCAGGCGATCTCCTCGACCTTCTTCACCACCTCGCGCACCAGCTGCTCGGAGAGCGGGCCGAACGCCTCCCAGGCGACCCTCTCCAGGGATTCGCGGAGCTGCTCCGCATCCACCGGGGTTGCCTTGGCGAGATCCGGCGCAGTCGCCTCGCTCGAATCGGGCGCCCCGACGGGGACCGGCTCCAGCCAGGGAAGCTCCTCGTCGGCCGAGATCAGCGGCTCATCGAGGTCTTCGCTGAGCACGTCCGGCGAGTCCTCGATCGGCTCGGGAAGCGGCTCGATCTCGGGCTCGGTCGGCTCGTTCGCGCTCGGCATCTCCATGGTCATGTCGAGCGGCTCGGCGGCGAAGGGCTCGGGGGCGAGGGGCTCGCCGGGCGGATCGAGAGTCGGCGCCGAGGGCTGGCTCTCGGCGAGCGAAGCCTCCGGCATCAGCTCGGGCTCCCGATCGGCGTCGAAGAGCTCCTCTTCGGGTGCGTCCCAGCTCTGTCGAGGATCGGCGAGCTCTTCGCCGAGCAGCGGCGTGGGAGCGGTGTCGGCCCCGGACGTTCCCGTCGGGCGCGCGGGGTCGAGGAAGCTCGTCTCGCTGCCGAGAGCGCGCTCGAACGCCGCCTCCGTCGAGAGATGGGACGAGTCGCGTTGCTCGCGCAGTGCCGGCACGTCGGAGCTGAAGTCGAAGCTCTCCTGCGGCGGCTCGAAGCTCTCCAGGGCCGGCTCGGGCTCCGCGGCAGGCGGCTCCTCGTCCGCGGGGAGCATGTCGCGGCTGAAGATGCGCGTCTCATCCAGAGCCTCCGGCTCCAGCCCGGCGGCGGGCGGCCCGAACTCGAGCCCCGGCATCAGCTCGGGCTCCGCGTCTTGCGACGCCGGCTCCGGGGTGTCGATCGGCAGGTCGAGCGCTCGATCCTCGAAAGGGGAGGGCGGTGTTGGCGCCGGGGGCTCTACCTCCACGGCGGGTCGTAGCGGCTCGCTCGTCGGCTCGAGAACCGGGGAGGCCTCGGGCGACGGCGGCAGGATCTCGGGCGAAGGCGGCGCGGGCTGGGGCGCGGCCGGGAGCAGCTGTGGCCCGCGCTCGAGCAGGGTGCAGACCGAGTCGACGAGCGCCTGGGCCTCGAACGGCTTGGAGATGTGCGCATCCGCGCCCACCTCGATCGCGCGCGTCTCGTCGAATGGCTCGAAGGTGCCGGTCAGGAGCAGGACGGGGATGCGCTGGAGCGCGGGATCGCGCTTGAGCTCGGCGCAGAGCGCGTAGCCGTTCAAGCCCGGCATGCTGACGTCGGCGAGCACGATGTCGGGCTGGACCTCGCGGGCCCGCACCAGCGCATCGTCGCCGTTGTCGACCGTAACGAGCTCGACGTCCTCGTTGGCGAACGTGATTCCGACGACCTTCTGGATCGTCACGCTGTCGTCTGCCAGAAGCAGGGTCTTCGGCATGTCCGCCCGAACCTCCACATGGCGCCCGCCCACACGCGGACAGCTGCTTCGTTCCTATCGGACCGCGTGCGTGCCCGGTTGAATCCGCTCGACGCCTTCGGCTTTCCGGCCAGGGGGGTTCATCGGGGGAGCTTATCAGAACTCCCGGCGGCGTCGCCGTCCCTGGCGCCACCTGTCCGGGAACGTCCCCTCCTGCCGGCTCCGCCGGCAGCTAGCCCTTCTTCAGGAGACCCCGCTCGAGCATTTCCTCGGCGATCCGGTCGGAGTCGACCCGATAGGCCTTGTGCTCGATCCGGCGCCGGAGCTCCGCGAGGCGCTCTTCGCGCGCCCCGTCGTCGGCGCAGTCGCTCAGGTACTCGGCGGAGTAGGCCTCGTCCAGCGCTTCCAGGTCGGGGATCGGGTCATGATCGTCGGGTCGCGCGTCGCTCACTTCCGTTCCTCCGGGGGCACCCTCAGGGGGCACCTCTGTACCAATCGGCACCTTTCACGACATCCTTTAGCAATTTCCGCCACCCGCACCCGCTTCTGCGTGAGCGAGGAGTGCCGGGGCGCGAGCGAGGCTAGGAGGTGAGCAGGGTTCGGAGCTTGGAGCGCAGGCGTCCGACCGCTTTGGTGTGGATCTGGCAGACGCGAGACTCGGTGATCCCGAGGACGCTCCCGATCTCCTTCATGTTCAGATCCTCGTAGTAGTAGAGCGAGATGACGAGCCGCTCCTTCTCCGGCAGGTTCGCTATGCACTCCGCGACCGCTTGCCGCAGCTCGCGGGATTTGAGCGAGAGGAAGGGATTCTCCGCCTTGACGTCCTCGAAGATGTCACCGGCGAGCGGCTGCTCCATGTCGCCCCCCGAGCGCAGCTCGTCGAGGTTGACCATGGAGATCCCGCGAACCTGGTTCAGCAGGAAGTGGAACTCGCCCATGTTGAGGCCGAGCGAGGTCGCGACCTCCAGCTCGGTCGCGGATCGCCCGAGGCGCTGCTCCAGCTCGAAGTAGGCCTGCTCGAGCCGCCGGCTCTTCTGGCGAATCGAGCGGGGAACCCAGTCGAGTGAACGCAGCTGGTCTAGAATCGCGCCTTTGACGCGGAACTCCGCGTATGTCTTGAACTTGCAGTTCTTGTCCGGATCGTACTTGTCGATCGCGTCCATCAGGCCGATCACGCCCGTGTTGTGCAGATCGTCGAGATCGATGTGAGACGGGAGTCGCACTGCGATCCGGTTCACGATGTATCGGATCAGGGCCGTGTGCTCGAGGACGAGCTTATCCTTGAGTTCCTGGGGTACCCTTCCGTGCGCTTCACGAGCCTCCCGCAGCAACGTCTCCATGCAATCCCTCCCCGAGTCCGTGTTCTCTGCCGTAGGGGAGCCGGAGCCGCCGGGCTGCTCTTGGCCTGAAGCGTGCCTCTCGACCTGCTGGGACGCGCGACTCCCGACTGTCACGCGCTCGGGTTGTGCAAGGCAGATGCCGCTGACCTGCACGCCGCAGAGAGGTGGGGCAAGAGCCCGCCAGCCGGCCTAAAATCTCTAGTAATGACGGATAGTTGAGATTCCGTCTGCACAATCACAGCAGCCCCGAATGCCCCCCCGAGACCCGCTGCACCGTCAGACACTTGACGCTCCAACCAACCCCCCCGTTGGAATCCCGTCATTCCCCCAACCGTCGATCGCTGGCGGAAGGCCGGTCGGCAGAAGGTGCGCCGCTCGCCTCAAGCCCCACCGCCCCCGCGACCTGCAAGCGCCGCAGTAGCGGCGCGCGCAGCGAGGCGTAGCCGAGCGAAGCCCGGCAGGCCGGCTTCGCCGGCCGATACCCGGCAGTACCTGCAAGCGCCGCAGTAGCGGCGCGCGCAGCGAGGCGTAGCCGAGCGGAGGCGGGCAGGCGGGCTCAGCCCGCCGATACCCCGCAAGTCAAGGCTTCGTGAGCCCCTTGGCGCGGATCTTCTCGACCAGGGTGGTGCGCTTGAGGCCGAGCAGACGGGCCGCCTGGTTCTTGTTCCAGCCGGTGGTGTCGAGTGCCTGCAGGATGAGATCGGTCTCGACGGTGTCGATGAGGGCCGTGAAGTCGACGCCCGCTTCGGGGAGGCGCACCCGGCGAACGTCGATTGGACGGCCCCGCAGCTCCGGCGGCAGGTCGTCGTCGGTGATCCAGCCGCGTCGCTTCAGCACGGCGAGGCGCTCGATCAGGCCCTCGAGCTCGCGCACGTTTCCGGGCCAGTCGTACTCGACCAGGTGCTTCAGCCCGGGCTCCTCGATCCCCTTCAGCTCGGGGTACTCGCGGCGCTGCACGCTCAGGAAGTGCTCGACGAGGCGGGGGACGTCCTCGCGCCGCTCGCGCAGCGGAGGGACTTCGATGGGAATGACGCTCAGGCGGAAGTAGAGGTCCTCGCGGAAG
>CAZLBF010000065.1:0-6529 GCA_964557495.1 uncultured Myxococcales bacterium
GCGGACGACGGCGAGCGCCAGTTCGAGGAGACCGCGCAGCTGCTCACGAGGCTGCTCGCGCCGGTGCCCGCGTGGCGCCAGCTCTCAGCGCGCGTCGGAAGCTGAGCGAAGCCTAGCGGTCCGTTGAAGAACCCCGGACCGCGGAGTCACATCTCCTTCTGGATCGTCTCGCTGACCGCGGCGAGCTCCGACGACAGCCGCACGATCGCGTCATCGAGCGACACCAGCCCGACGAGCTGTCCGGAGTCGTCGACGACGGGGATCCGCCGCACCGCGAGGCTCTTCATCAGGTCCAGGGCATAGCCGAGATCGCGGTCGGCCGAGACGAAGATCGGCTTCGTGGACATGACGTCCCGGATCCGGACGGTCTCCGGATCTCCGCCCGAGGCCATGCTACGGATCACGAGGTCGCGATCGGTCACGATCCCGAGCGGCTGGCCGTTGTCGACGACAACCACCGAGCCGACTCGCTCATCGCGCATGATCCGGGCGGCCTCCACACAGGTCGCGTCCGGACGTACAGACAGGACCTCCCTTTGGATCAGGTCGGCGACTTTCATGCTTCCCTCCTCCCGGAGAGTCAGCGCGCGATCGACGTGGTCATGACGGGACAGCTGGCGTGCCGCACGACGCGCTCCGCCACGCTGCCGAGGAGTAGATGCCCGAGTCCCGTGCGCCCGTGGGTACCCATCACGATCAGGTCTGCCCGCTTCGACTCCGCCACGTCCAGAATCACCTGCTCCGGGCTTCCCCGAACGCTCACGCGTTCGCACGCCACTCCCGCGTCCTTGAGCTCGCTGACGAGTTGGTCCAACTCAAGCCCCGCGTGGGTGTCGACGTCTTCGACCGCCTCGTAGGCCGCGGAGCCCACGAGCGCTTCGATCTCCACCGGCACGAAGCAAGCGTGAACGAGGATCACCTGTGCGGGCCCCGCGTCGATCGCGAGGTCCCGCGCGAGTTCGAGCGCCTGTCTCGACGCTTTCGAGAAGTCGATTGGAACGACGATCATTTCGAACCGGGTGGCTTCGATCACTTCGAACCGTCCTTGAGCGTGAGAACCGGACAAGGTGCGGTCCGCAGCGTCCGCTCTGCGACGCTCCCGAGCAGCACGTGCTTGATGCCCGTGTTCCCCCGGGTTCCCATCACGATGAGATCGACTCCCAGCGTCTCCGCGATCTCGGTGATCGCGGGGGCAGCGGCCATCTCGGTCAGATGGGCCTCGGCTTCGAGGCCTTCGCGTTGCACTTTCTCGACGAGACCGGCGAGCTTCTTGCTCGCCGCCTCGCGCACGCTCGTCCAGAAGTCGCGCGGGATGACGACGTGCTCGGGCGTCGCGACGGTCACCGGAAGGTGATAGGCGTGAAACAGGTGCAGCTTCGCGTTGAACTGCTGCGCGAGACCCATCGCCGCGTCGAGCGCCTTGTCGGCGTGAGACGAGAAGTCAGTCGGTACCAGAATCTGCCTGATCTCCATCAGTCTGCTCCTTTTGTCTCCCCGTCGTCCTGGGCGCCGGTGCGCTCACCGCGGCGGTATAGGGTGCGCCGGTTGATTCCGAGGAGGCGAGCCGCGCGCACCTTGTTTCCCCCGGTCGCCGCCATGACTTCGGAGATGTACCAGTCCTCGAGCTCCCGAAGTGACATGCCCCGCTCGAGAGCGAACGAGAGCAGGTTCTCGGACTTCGACGGCGGGTGCTGACCGCCGTTGTCGTAGACGGGCAGATCCTCGGCCTCGAGGATCCGCCCCTCGGTCAGGGCTATGGCCCGCTCGATCGCGTTCTCGAGCTCGCGGGCGTTCCCCTCCCAGCGGCGCCGCTTCAGGACTTCGAGCGCCTCGGCGGCGAACTCCCGGGGATCGTTCGGCGAGTGCTTGCGCAGGAAGGCCAGGGCCAGCAGCTCGACGTCTTCGGGCCGCTCGCGCAGCGGTGGAATGTGAATGGGGATCACGTTGAGGCGATAGTAGAGATCGTTCCGGAAGCGGGCCGCGTCCATCTCCGAGCGCAGGTCCTTGTTCGTCGCCGCGATGATGCGCACGTCGACCTTGACCGAGTGATTCCCGCCGACGGGTCGGATCTCTCGATCCTGGAGCACCCGCAGCAGCTTGCTCTGGAGCCCCGCCGTCATGTCGCCGATCTCGTCGAGGAAGAGCGTTCCGCCGTTCGCCTCCTCGAAGAGGCCGCGCTTCGAGCTGTGCGCACCGGTGAAGGCGCCGCGTACGTGCCCGAACAGCTCGCTCTCGAGCAGCCCCTCGGGGATCGCGGTGCAGTTGACGGGAATGAAGGGAGCCCCGGAGCGAGAGCCCGTGAAGTGGATCGTCCGCGCCACGACCTCCTTGCCCGTGCCGCTCTCGCCCGTGATCAGGACACTGCTCGGGCTTCCACCGACGCGCCGGATGAGTGCGAAGATCTCGCGCATGGACGGGCTCGCCCCGATCAGCTCCCCGAACGAGGTCGTCTGATCGAGCGCGCGCCGGAGGCGCCGGTTCTCGTCCTCGAGCGCGCGGTGCTCGAAGGCCCGCTCGAGCGCGAACAGGACCGCGTCGCGATTGAACGGCTTGGTCACGTAGTCGAACGCCCCGGCCCGCATGGCCTCGACCGCGGAGTCGATGCTCCCGAAGGCGGTCATCAGAAGCACGGGGGTCCCGGGCCGAACCGTGCGGACCTCGCCCAGGAGCTCGACACCGCTCTTGCCCGGCATGCGAATGTCGCTCAGCACTGCGCCGTAGTCCCGGTCCCGCAGACGCTCGAGTGCCTCTTCCGCGCCCTCGGCCTCCTTCGCCTCGAACCCGTCGGCCTCGAGGAGCGAGACGAGCATCTCGCGCATCGCCTGATCGTCATCGACGATCAGCACACTTCTGGCTTCTGGCATCTGGTAGTCCCCTTCACGCTCTTTTGGAGCATCAGACATGCCAGCCCCCCGGGTCGCAGAGCCCTTTTTGCGACCTTATGATGCGCACTTATGGCACATAATGAGTATAATCGCCACATTTCTTGAGCAGTGAGGCGGAAGTACGGAGGCACGGCCGGGCATGCGGCGTGCAGCGATTGCGGGCATGGCCAAGGTTGCGGAGCTGATGCGCAAGCCGTTCGTGCACGTGGATCCAGACGAGAGTCTGCTCGAGGCGGACCAGATTCTGCGCCTGGCCCGGATCCGGCACCTCCCGGTGGTCCGGGACGGGGAGCTGGTGGGCATCCTGACGCATCGAGACGTGATGGAGGCGGCTCTCTCGCGGCTCGACGAGAGCGGTCCCACCGCCCGGCTGGAGCACCTCCGATCCGTCTCCGTCGGGGAGGTCATGACCCGCGACGTCGAGACCGCGACGCCGGACATGGAGCTGAGCGAAGCCGCGGTACGGATGCTTCGCCACAAGATCGGCTGTCTGCCCGTCGTCAGCTCGCGCACGCCGCCCGTGCACGCGGTCGGCCTGATCACCGAGACGGATCTGGTGCGGGCCGCCTACGCTCCCGACTTCTTCGCCTCTTCGGACTAACCGGACGGAAGCCGAATCCGGAACTCGGTTCCCTCGCCGGGCGTGCTCGTCACGTCGATCTCGCCGTCGTGATCGACCACGATCCCCTTCGCGACCACGAGTCCCAGCCCGTGTCCCTCGCCCGCCGGCTTCGTCGTGAAGAACGGATCGAAGATGCGCTCGACCTTCTGGGGCGGCATCCCCTTTCCGGTGTCCCGGATCCGAACCTCGACTCCGTCCGAGTCCGAAGGTCGGAGCGTCACCGTCAGGCTGCCCCCCTCGGGCATCGAGTCCGCGGCGTTCAGCAACAAGTTCAGGAAGAGCTGCTGCAGCTTGTCGGAGTCGGCACGGATCTCCGGGATCTCCTCGAAGCTCCGATCCAGCACGATGGCCCGGCGCCGGAGCTTCTCCTGGACGAACGAGAGCGTCGTGTCGAGCACCTCGCCGAGGTGAAGCGGCATCCGATTGGGCTGGCGCGGGCGCGACACGTTGAGGAGGGTCCGGATGATGTTCGAGATCCGCTCGACCTGCTTGCGGATGATCTCGAGCCGCTCGCGCGCCTTCGTGTCCGAGATCGCGGACTCCAGGAGCTCCGTGTGACCCTGGATCACGTTCATGGGCGTCCCGATCTCGTGGGCGAGACCGGCAACCAACGTTGCGGTCGAGGCGAGCTCCTCGGCGACGCGTGCGCGCTTCGTCGTCTCGCGAAGCTCCGCGCCCGTCTCCTCGACCTCCTTCTCGAGCGCGCGACCCGCAGCTGCGAGCTCGCGATTCAGGTACTCGAGCTGGCGCTCCCGCTCGTCGATATACGCCTCCATCGCGATCTGGGAGTCGAGCATGATCAGCTTCATGAGCGCCGTGATGGCCCGGTACTCCTGGTGCGGCTGGTTCTCGTAGTGGCTCTGGATCAGCGGAACGATCATCGCGAAGTGGAGGGAGTAGGCGCCGAGGTACCAGCTCGGACCGAGGCCGACCCGCTCGTGCACCTGGCCAATGCGCAGCCGGTCGGCCGCGTACGCCTCGTCGACGGGCGTACCTCCGAGGCTGATCAGGTACTCCCGCTGCTTGAGGAGCACCCGCTTCTTGAGCTCCGGGTCGGTCAGGAGCGCGCGCGTCGCCTCGAACGACAGCAGGTGACGGTAGAAGTGCGCGACCAGGCGATCCGCGTGTCGCTCCAGGACCGGACGCAGCGGCTCGAGTACCGCCCGGTCCTCCTCCGTGAAGGAGAGAAAGGCAAGCTTCTCGTCGAGATCGACCTTCTCGGACACGGCCCTACGCTAGGCGCCGTGGCATTTTGCGTCAATACGCCCCACCCGAGCGCTGGGAGTCGCCTCTCACCGGCCTCGTCAGCCGAATCAGAGGTTCAACTCCCAGCGCCGGTCCCTACGGGGGGGGGTGGGACCAGAGCCAGGACGACATCCGCTGAAGCGTGCAAGAGCGACTGGATGCGCCGGGTTTTGCTGCAGATTGCAGCGCTTCCGCGGCTCTCACTGCGCTCGCCTCGCCTCTACCCGCGACGGATCGGATGCCCTCCCGAATCTCGAGCCTGATCTTCATATCGAAGGCGGGCGCCTCGGCCGGGCCGAAACTTCCTTCGCCTTCGCTCCTCCACCGCCTGCATAAAGCACGAAATGTGCCTATCGCCGAAATGCCGCTCCGCGTCGAAGGTGAGGCGGGCTGTGACCCAGGACCGCAGCGAGCCTGTGCGAGTGAGTAGATCTGTCGCTCGAGCCCGCCGCGAATCTCAATCCACGAGCTCGCTCTCCTGAATCGATCTCAGATACTCGACGATCAGGAGAATCGGGCCGGGCCCGAGTCGCGTCTCCTCGACGAGCGCCTCTCCCGTGCGGTCGTCGAAGCGGCGCCCCCAGACCGGCATCTCGCGGGTACCGTGCACGGCGAGCTCGGTGCGGCCGTCGATGTAGCGGGCGACGCTCGCAGCGTCGAACTTGCCGTCGGACCGCGCTGCGATGCGGGCGAGGTTCGTCGGCGGAGTCTTGAGCTCGTCGGCCACCGGCCCGTCGCCACGCGCGGACACGCCGTGGCACGCCGCGCAGTAGGTCCGGAACCACTCGTATCCCGACTCGGGGAGGCTTTGGGTGTAGGAGACCGCGTCGCGGGAGCTCCCGCCGCCGAGGCATGCGACCACCCCGACCAGGAGCGCCAGCAGGAGGATCCGTGCCGCGCGCGGCATGTCTCGGATTCGAGCAAGTGCCGTGCCGGGAGTTGCACGCGTCAGTCGAGCACCTCCTTCGGGACAGGGTCCCGGCGCGAGGGCTGCTCGCGTGGTACACAGTGTGCCAGAGTATCGAGGCAGATGGCTCGCTCCGACGACCAGCCAGCTCAGAGGGGGATGACCGTGAGCGGCCGAGAGGATCCAGACCTCCACGCACTGGCTCCGGATCGCTTCTTGGAGGAGGTCCACACCTTCCAGTTCTGGTTCGACGCCGTCGAGGGTTACCTGCCGGGAACCAGCTACGGGCGACACCCGGAGACGCCGATCCAGAAGCTCGCCGGGGACGAGCGGGAGCGGCTGATCACGGCGGTCTGCAACTACCTGGTCGGTGAGACTGCGGCACTCGAGGGCGCGAGCGGCCTGATCGCGCTCGCGCCGAGCCGGATGAGCAAGATCTTCCTCGCCACCCAGGTCGCCGACGAGGCGCGCCACGTCGAGATCTTCATGCGCCGCCTCGCCTGGCTCGACGTGGAGGACGCCGAGCTCGAGATCGAGCGGCGCGCCGACCCCAACCTGCTGAAGTTCAAGCAACGGCTGCTCGAGCTCGTGGGAGAGGGAGACTGGGACTCCGCGCTGTTCGCCCAGAACGTGATCCTCGAGGCCATGGAGTTCGCAGTCTTCCGGCTCCATTCCGAGAACGCCGACCCGTTGACCCGCGAGCTCCTCGACGGGGTTCTCAAGGACGAACGGCGGCACATGGGCTTCGGCGAGAACGAGCTCGGTCGGCGGCTCCAGGTGATGCCCGAGGTGCGACTCCGGATCCGGGACGTGCGGCAAGAGCTGGACCGGCTCGTGCTCTCCACCTTCGATGCCACCGCGGCGGCGATC
>CAZLBF010000066.1:0-5121 GCA_964557495.1 uncultured Myxococcales bacterium
GGTCGCGCGCTTCCTCTTCAGCGACTTCCCGCTCGGCAATCCCTTCGGCCGGCCCTGGGATCTCGAGATGCAGCGCGCCAGCGTGGGCTTCGCACTCGACCTGCTCGAGAGCGCGACACTCCCACGGACGACCGTCCAGAACCCATTCGTCTGGAGCGAGGACGCATCCTGGAAGGAGCGCTACGCGCGCGTCGACCCGGAGAAGGCGGCCGAGCTTCGCAAGCTCGGTGAGATCCGCCGCGACCAGCAGAGCAGGGCCAAGACCGAGGGGCGCGCCCGCTCCAGCTGAGCTTCGTCTACGGGATCTGGATTCCCGCGGCCTTCTTCATCCTCAGATTGACCTTTACGGATGCGCCGAGCGAAATCACCGTCGCGACGCATTTGGTCGCGTACGCCGCCCGCATCGTCTCGAAACCCTGCTTGCTCCGGACCTTTGCCTTCGCCTTGGACTTGACACAGCTGACCGACACGTCGCCGGGTGCGAGCCCTCCGACGTTCTCCAACAGGTCCTCAAGGTCACTCTGGATAGAGCTCCCGTCGGGCATGAGCAGGATCTTGCCCTTCTGGTTCAGGGCGTAGGTGCCCGTGGTCGTGATCGCGTCGAATCCGTCATTCAGCACCAGCATGTACTCGCTCGCGGCCAGTACACCCTGGGGCCCGAAGTGGAGCTGGCTCAAGGGCAGCAGGAAGGTCTCCTTCCCGGCCTTCTGGATCTTCATCTTCATCTCGCCCGGCACGAGCCATGTGGTCCCGCTGACGCTCTGAGCGCTGGCGAGTCCGTGGGAAAGACCGAGTACGATCAGGACGAACGCCGCGATACGTGCAGCTCGTTCCGTGCGACTTCGAAGCATCGGACACCTCCTCGAGTAATCCTCGCCGAGCGCCCGGGCCGCGTCCTGGACGCGGCCGGTCCAAACGCTCTCACTCCCTGACTGTGAATTTTTCAACTATTGTGGAAGTTCGCAAGGCCGAGACACGATCGGAAGGGTGAGAGCATGACCGCAGTGGACAAGCAGCTCGGCGGCTCAGCTCTCACCGCGCTCCTCGTTGCGGGATGCCTCGTCGTGCTGACGGGGTGCGGCGCAGGACAAGAAGGCGAATTGGGAGAGCCCTCCCTCGAAGCTGCTGCGATTCCCGCTTCCCCCGATTCCCTTGCAGCCGCCCTGCCGCTCCCCGACCGCGGCGCGGCCCGGGTCGAGGTGTCCGGTGGCCGGGTAACGGTGATCAGCAACGGGGCCGGTAGAGTCTCGGTCCTCGACCGGCTCGCACAGATGGGCGGGTTCGAGCTGGAGCTAGGGGCCTTCGAGGATCGGCCGCTGTTCGCGAGAGTCGAGCGGGCGGACCTGCGCTCCGCACTGCCGATCCTGATCGCGGGTTCGGCCTACAGCGTCGACTACCGGTTCGTCCCGGAGCTCGGCGCACATGCCCTGGCCCGACTCCGCCTGGGCGAGGCGCTTCCGGCGGGGAGCGCGGCCGGCTCGCCGGAATCTGGGCTCACGGCGTCGCTCCCCAGCGAGGGATCTGAGCTCGACCCTTCGGCTCGGCGCGAGAGCAGCGAAGGCGCCACCGCTGAGCCGGCGGGGGGTCTCGCCGGACTGGCCACGGCCCTGGCTCGCGGGGCGGCGAGCCAGGCGGACCCGCATCGCGAGGCAGAGCGGGCCTCACTGCGCGCCGAGCTGGAGAGCTCGGACCCCGATGACCGTGCGAGTGCGGTGGCCGACATCGAGCCCGAAGGTGAGGGACTCGAGCTTCTCGTCGACCTGCTCGCCGGGGACCCGGATCCCGGGGTACGCACTGCCGCGGCGGAACAACTCGCAGACGGGGAAGGCTACGCAGCCGTCCGTGCGCTCGTGGACGCGCTGGCCGACCCGGATCGGGAGGTGGTGCTCGAGGCGATCGAGTCGCTCGAGCTCGCGGGTGATGCAAGCGTGGTTCCAGACCTCGAACCGCTCCTCGAGCATCCCGACGCAGAGATCAGAGGCGCCGCAGAGGAAGCGCTCGACTTCCTAGCCTTCTGAGTGCAGCCCAGCGGCCGAATGCGGAGACCGGCGGCGAGTCGTCTATATTCGGCTCCCAGGGTTTTCAGGTCCCATAGCCAGCAGCGTCGCGGCACCTCGCCCAGCTGCGAGGAGCTGAACCGGGCGTGTGGAGGAACTTGGCGGATGTTGTACGAGGTGAGCTCTCTCCATGGCGCCTGAGCGTGTTCCGAGCGAAGAGCCCAAGGCAATGAGCCTGTTCGAGAGGTATCTGACACTATGGGTCGGACTCTCGATTCTGGCGGGCATCGCGCTCGGCAAGCTGGCGCCGGGCGTCGCCGCATCGCTCGACGGCATCACGCTCGACGTCGGCGGCGCGCCGGTCGTGTCGATCCCGATCGCCATCTGCCTGTTCTTCATGATGTACCCCATCATGGTCAAGATCGACTTCGCCGAGGTCGTCAAGGCGGGCCGGAGCGCGAAGCCCGTCGGCCTGACGCTGTTCATCAACTGGGCGATCAAGCCCTTCAGCATGTATGCGATCTCGTTCCTGTTCCTGGGCGTGCTCTTCCGCGGCTTCATCGGGACGGAGGCGCTCGACCTGGTCAGGATGCCGTTCGGCCTGGATCTCGATGTGGGCGCTCAATACGGCGTCGGTACCGTGATCCTGGTCGACGGCGTCAAGATGCTCGAGGTCCCGCTCTGGCGCAGCTACCTCGCGGGCTGCATCCTGCTCGGAATCGCACCCTGCACGGCGATGGTGCTGGTCTGGAGCTTCCTCGCCAAGGGCAACGACGGCCATACGCTGGTGATGGTGGCGATCAACTCGCTGACGATGCTGGTGCTCTACGGTGTGCTCGGCGGGTTCCTGCTGGGAGTCGGCAAGCTCCCGATGCCCTGGGAAGCTCTCGCTCTCTCCATCGGGGTGTACGTCGCGTTTCCACTCGCGACCGGCTATGTGTCGCGCCGCTGGATCATCCAGTGGAAGGGGGAGCACTGGTTCCGCGAGAGATTCCTGCACATCCTGACTCCGATCACCATCACGGCCCTGCTGCTGACGCTCGTTCTGCTCTTCTCCTTCAAGGGCGAGGTCATCATCTCGAACCCGCTCACCATTCTCTGGATCGCGGTTCCGCTCTTCATACAGACTCTGTTCATCTTCGGGCTCGGCTACTGGCTCTCCAGACTGCTTCGCCTGAGGTACGCGGATGCGGCGCCCACCGCGATGATCGGCGCATCGAACCACTTCGAGGTCGCCATCGCCACCTCCGTCACGCTCTTCGGCCTCTCTTCGGGTGCCGCCCTGGCGACCGTCGTCGGGGTCCTGATCGAGGTTCCCGTGATGCTGATGCTGGTGCGAATCTGCCTGCGAACCCGAAGCTGGTTTCCGGAGAGCTAGCGCGCCTTCCACTGCGGAGTGCGACCCTCGCTCACCGCGGAGATGCCCTCGCGCGCATCCTCGGTGGCGCCCGCCACCCGGCGCATCGTCTCGCCGAAACGGATCGCGTCCGCGAACGGCAGCTGTAGCCCGCGCCTCGCGACCTCCTTGGTCGCGCGCACCGCCAGGGGGGCCGAGCGGCACAGGCGGTCTGCCAGGGCGCGGGCCTCCTGCATCAGCTTCTCGTGGGGAACGACGCGGCGGACCAGGCCCATCTCGCGGGCGGTCTCGGCGTCCACTCGCTCGCCGATCAAGAGCAGCTCCATGGCCGCCTGCCAGCCGATCCTCTGCGGCATGCGAACGGCACCCTGTATGGTGGGCACGCCGAGGCGCACCTCGGGAAACCCGAACTCGGCACGCTCGCTGGCGAGGACGAAGTCGCAGGCGGCGACCAGCGTCAACCCGAAGCCCAGCGCGTAGCCGTCGACCGCAGCGATGATCGGCTTCCAGATCTCCAGCCCGTTCTCGAGCGAGGTCAGACCCGGGATCTCCCAGAAGCTGTGCTCCTCGGCGTCTCCCGCCCCGCCCTGCTTGATGTCGGCGCCCGCGCTGAAGGCGCGGCCGGCCCCGGTGACGATCCCGACCCACGCCTCGTCGTCGTCGCGGAACGTCGTCCAGGCCGCGTTCAGGTCCGCGCGCAGCTCGGCGTTGATGGCGTTCAGCGCCTCGGGACGGTTGTAGGTGAGCGTGGCGACGTGGCCGTCGCGCTCGTACAGCACGGTGCCGGGCATGACGTTCTCCTCCTGCCGAGCGCCGCGAGGTGCCGATCGCCGCGACGCTCGCTGTGTGACTATGCGGGTCGAAACGGCACGAGCGGCGCGAGGTCTCCCTCTGCGAAGCGCGCGTAGCGATAGGGGTGCAGGTCGACCGAGGGCGCCGACCCCGCCAGCAGCTCGCTCACCAGCATGCCCGCACCGGGTCCGAGCGCGAAGCCGTGACCGCTGAATCCGGTCGCCACGATCAGGCCGCGCGGCGTGCCCACCGGGCCGATGACCGGTGCCTCGTCGGGGATCGCGTCGATGTTCCCGGCCCAGATCTGCTCCACACCGAGACCTTCGAGCGCCGGAAACAGCTCGCGAAAGCGCGTCAGGTTGTGCTGGATCGCGGCCCGATCGGGCGGAGGCTCGACGCTGCGCAGGTGCGCCCACGGATGCTCGCGCTCCGGCGCACCCGGAATGAGCGTGGCGAGGTCGCGCAGCAGCGGCCGCCCCACGCGCAGCCTGACGTAGCGGCGGTTCTTCCAGGCCAGGCCGGCGAACTCCCGGAGGTCGCGCAATGCATCGAACGTGACGTCGTAGGCTGCGATGCCTCCGCCGGCCAGCACGAAGCGTCCGCGACGATCCTGCCGGAAGGCCACTCCCCGGCCCCAGGCCGTGACCCGGGTGACCCGCTCCGCCGCCGTGGTGCGTATGACCGTGGCGCGCACCGCGCTCTGCGGAATGCGCACGCCGAGCGGCCGCAGGAAGCGCCGCGACCAGGCGCCCGCCGCGACCACGACCTGCCCCGTGCTGACCGTGCCGCGTTCGGTGACGACCGCGCAAACTGCACCGTTTCGCAGCTCGACGCCCTCGGCGGCGCAGCGCGGCTGGAGCTCGGCGCCCTGCTGTTGCGCGGCTCGCGCGAACGCCGCGGTTGCGAGATCGGGGTTGGCCTGCCCGTCGGAGGGAATGTGCAGCGCGCCAATCCACGGGCCGCGCATGCCGGGCA
>CAZLBF010000067.1:0-7512 GCA_964557495.1 uncultured Myxococcales bacterium
CGTGCGGAGGGCGGTGGCCGGGGATCCCTCATTCATCGCCAGCTCGCCGGGCTGCCTCCCGGCGATCCCGTAAGAGGGTTCCCGCCAGACCCCGATCGGGAGCGAGTCAGTCTCCGAGCGAGAGCCGGCTCAGCGCCGGCCGCTGCCTTTGAGCCGGTCGCGCACGCCCTGGGTGACCGGGCCGGCGCGGCTGCGGGGCTGGGCGGGGAGGTCCGCCTCCATGGCCAGCGGGGTGAGGCCGGTGGCGCCGAACGACCCCGGATCGCGAACCGACTCGACGGGGGACAGGATGCCGCCGAAGGCGTTCTCCGTACCCTCGCTGTAGAACGTGTAGCCGACGTAGAACGCCGCGAGAATCAGCACGATGCCAAAGAACTTGCCCATGGACGTGTTCCCTCTGCTCCAGTGCAGATAAATCGGTAGCTTCGATGCGAGACCTGAGGCCTTGCTCGAAAGGGCAGCAGGCTCCCGGACAGCGGCGGAGCCCGCAATGGCGCATTACCTTGGGCGCCTTCGGATCACCGGGGGTGGGTGCATGTTGCGCAAGAGCTGCAGGGTCGGACTGGCTCTGGCGGCGCTCGCTGCGCCGCTCGGCTGCGGCGACTGGGACTGGCCCGAGGACCGGGAGGAGCGCTGGGCGTGGTGCCAGGCGTTCATCCGTCGCTGGGAGCTCGACCAGGACTGCGGCGACTACCTGACATTCGACGCGGAGCTGGCCCAGAGCCTGGAGGACGAAGCCGCCAACAGCCGCCTGCTCGGAGCGCCTCCGCCGTCGCGCGTGGAGGTCGAGCGGCGCGTGCGGGCGGACCGGGAGCGGCGCGGGCCGGGCTGCGCCGCCGTCGCCAAGCCGTGGTCCGAGAAGCAGCTGCGACAGCTGCACGCCTGTCGCGTGTTCATGGACGCCTATCGCGGGGGCCGCCTCGACTGAGCCGAGGCGAGCCTCACTCCGACTTGAGCGTCCGCTTGCTCCGCGTTTCCTGTAGCTCGACGTCGGGCAGCCTGCGGCTGAGGAAGTCGAGCGACAGGTCGATCACCTCTCGAGCCTCGTCCGGTGTTGTGGTCCCGACG
Source organism: uncultured Myxococcales bacterium (assembly GCA_964557495.1). GTDB lineage: Bacteria > Myxococcota_A > UBA9160 > SZUA-336 > SZUA-336 > CAZLBF01. The sequence continues at coordinate 1,069 of CAZLBF010000067.1, forward strand.
GTCACCATGTCCTGATCCCGGATCGTGTTCCAGACGAAGCCGAGCCCGACGGCGGGCAGCAGCCTCCCCGCGGCCAGCGGCTTGATCGTCATCACGGGCTTCTTCGCGTCCCGGATGATGCGCATCACCCAGTCCGCCTCGACCTGCATCAGAAAGCCGGCGGCGTTGTAGAGCTGGATGTAGGTCTCGACGTCGGCTCCGGTCCGATCCGCGATGACCACGCTCTCGGGCATGTGCGTGGAGAGCCCCGGGATCATGTCGCGCTCCCGGATCATCCGGGTGTACTTGTCGATCTCGCGGATGACCCCGTGCATTCGATCCAGGAGGGCGTCGGTGACGCTCTGGTGGGGCATGCAGAAGGTGGCGCCGAGCTCTCGGCAGAAGTCGAACGCCCGCTCCGGCTCGAAGCTAGGGTGGCCGCCCGGCAGGATGTTGAATCCCGGAGTCAGGACCCGGATCACCTGTCGGCCGGTTCGCTGCTCTACCTCCTCGAGCGCCTGCGCCAGAAGCGGCATCGGCGGCCCCATGACCGCGTCGATGCCCGCCTCGAGAAAGACCGTCAGGATGTCCGCGACGCTCTTCCGGTCCTGGAACGAGGTGATGAACTTGTCCTTCGCCGCGCTCGTGTGCGAGAAGCCCAGGAACCAGTTGGAGCCGACGATCATCCGCGGGAGCGAGACGCCGCCTACCGTCGTTCGCGGAAACGCATCCATGTGTCGAGTCTAGCACGCGCATGGGCGCGGGAAGTCGCTCGCGAGTTCGAGTAGAGTGACGGCGTGCGGCGTTCCTCACTCGCGCTCGCGGTGGCCCTCGTCTTGCTGCTTCCCGCGGGCGGCGGTGCGGAGGGCGACCGGCTCTGGCTGAATCTGGCGGTACCGCCCGAGGGTGCCGAGATCGCGTCCTTCGTGGACCTGATCGAGCTTCGCGGGGAGGCCGGACGCGAGGGTCGGGCCCGGGGACCCCACGACATCGTGCTCGCGATCGACGCCTCGCCGAGCGCGTTCTTCGCCACCGGGGCGGATCTCGACGAGGATGGTGTCACGGGCGAGATGACCCCGCGGCACTATGGCGACTTCAAGAGCACGCACTTCACGCGCTGGACTACCGACGCCGACGACACCGTGTTCGCGGCCGAGCTTCGAGCGGCGCGCGCCCTGATCGACCGACTGGACTCCGACAGAGTGCGCCTGGGCCTCGTGACCGTGAGCGGCAGGCCCGAGCTGTACGCCCCGGTTGGCTCGCTCGAAGCAACGCGTGCCGCGCTCGCAGAGATCTCGATGCCCCGGCTCCGCTACAACACCGACCTGGCCGAGGCCATCGACACGGCGGTGGGTGCGCTGACGCGCGCGGAAGCGCGCCCTGGAGCTGCGCCGCGCCGGACGCTCATCCTGCTCAGCGACGGGCGAGACACGGTGAACCCGCCGCCCGGCGCGAGCGGGCAGGGCTGGCTCGCCGACGTGGCTGGACGCGCGCTCGCGGAGCGCGTGCACATCCTCGCAGTCGGCCTGGGTCCGGACGAGCTGCAGAACTCCGAGCTGCTTCGAGAGCTGGCGCGGCGTACGAACGGCCGCTTCGGGGCGCTCGAGGAGCCGGCGGCACTCGCAGACTACCTGCCGCAGCTCAGCCTCGTCGGGCTCGACTCGGTCGAGATCCAGAACCTGACCTCGGGCGAGGCGGGCCGCGCGATCCGACTGTTTCCCGACGGATCCTTCGACGCCTATCTCCGCCTGTCACCCGGCGAGAACCGCCTGCGCGTCATCGCGCGCATGCATGACGGCCGCGAGGCGAGCATCGACCGGCGTGTGTTCTACGAGAAGCCCGAGCGCCCGACCGCCGAAGACCAGGCCCGCGCGAACGCGCTGCTGCAGAGCCTCCGCGAGCGAACTCTCGAGACCGAGAGAGCGGCGGCGGTGCGCCAGCGCGGAGCGCTCGACCGCGACCTCGAGATCGAGCCGGAAAAGCCGGGATCAGACCGCTGATCCGAGCGGGCGCTCGGTGTCTCGCGCCGATCCTCGGGTCAGCTCGACCGCGGCGCTGAGCTCAGGAAGGGCAGACGATCTCGCCCAGGCGCTCGGTGAGCTTCATGTTCTCGGTGTAGTCGACCGGGACCACGATCACCGAGGGACGCTCGCGTTCGGCGAAGGCCGCGCTAAGGGCCGCGCGCAGCTCGCCCGGCGCCTCCACGCGCTGGGCGTGACAGCCGAACGATTGGGCCAGCGCAAGCAGGTTCGGATTCTCGAAGTGCACGTGGGAAGAGCGCCCGAACTGGGCCAGCTGCTTCCACTCGATCAGTCCGTAGCTCGAGTCCTCCCAGACGAGCATCACGATCGGGATCTTGTACTGCGCGGCGGTGGCCAGCTCCTGCACGTTCATCAGGAAGCCGCCATTGCCGCACAAGCCGACCACGTTCCGCTCGGGATGGACCAGGGCAGCGCCGATGGCGCCGGGCAGGGCGATGGCCATGGAGCAGAAGCCGTTCGAGATGATGCACGAGTTCGGCTCGTAGGTCGGGTAGTGGCGGGCGACCCACATCTTGTGGGCGCCGACGTCGCTGATCAGCACGTCGTCGTCGGCGAGCTCGCGGCGCAGGTCGGCCAGGATGCGCTGTGGCTTCATCGGAAAGCCGGCGTCCTCGGCCAGCTCGCGCTCCAGCTCGAAGTGCAGCGTCTCGCGCAGCGCTGCCAGCGGCCCGGGATCCGCGTGGTGCTCGGGGCCGAGGCGTTCGTTGATCTCCCACAGCGAGCCGGCCAGGTCGCCCACTACCTCGACGGCCGGTCTGTACTTCGTGTCGACTTCGGCGGGCTCGAAGTCGAGGTGCACGATCTGCTTCTCGCTGCCGGTGTTCCACCGCGAGGGGTGCCACTCGACCAGGTCGTAGCCGATCGCGATCACCAGGTCGGCCTGCTCGAAAGCTCCCGCCACGTGGTCGCGCGCGCCCAGGCCGGCCGCGTACAGGCTCTGCGGATGGCGGTCCGAGAGAGCTCCCTTGCCCATGAAGGTCATCGCCGCGTAGATTCCGGTGGTGTCGATGAAGCGGTTCAGCTGCTTCGAGACGCGGGTGCGCACGCAGCCGTTACCGGCCAGCACGATCGGACGTTCGGCCGCCGCAATACACGCCAGCGCCGCCGTGATCGACTTCTCGTCCGCAACCGGACGCCGGACCTTGAGCCCCGGCACGATCGGACACTCGTCCACGTCCTGCTTGGCCACGTCCTCGGGTAGCTCGATGTGGACCGCGCCCGGCTTCTCGGTGGTGGCGAGCTTGAAGGCCTTGCGCACCACCTCGGGGATGTTCCCCGCATCCCAGATGCCACTCGCCCACTTGGTGATCGGCTGGAACATGTCGACCGCGTTCATGATCTGGTGCGACTCCTTGTGGAGTCGCGTGGTGGCGCCCTGGCCCGTGATCACGACCATGGGCGAGTTCTCCATGTTCGCGTTCGCCACGCCGGTGGCCAGGTTGGTGGCGCCGGGCCCGAGCGTACCCAGGCACACGCCCGGACGTCCCGTCATGCGCCCATGCAGATCCGCCATGAAGGCCGCGCCCTGCTCGTGGCGGCAGATCACGAACTCGATCGGAGAGTCGAGCAGCGACATCATGACGTCGGCGTTCTCCTCGCCCGGTACGCCGAAGATGCGCGCGACCCCCTCGATCTCCAGACAACGCACGAACAAGTCGCTCGCCTTCATGGCACGGCTCTCAGCGGTACATGGGGTTCGGGTGATCGAAGCGGCAGCCCGCGTCCCACGACGAGCGCTGGTTGCCGTGCGCCGGGATGCCGCCCGCGTCCTTCAGCATGCGCGCCAGGTGCAGGAGGTTCCAGGTCATGAAGGTCGTGTTGCGGTTGGTGAAGTCGTTCTCCGGGCCGCCCGAGCCCGGGTCCAGATAGGAGGGCCCCGGACCCGCCTCGCCCAGCCATCCGGCATCTGCCTGGGGCGGAATCACGTAGCCCAGGTGCTGCAGCGAGTAGAGCACGTTCATGGCGCAGTGCTTGGCGCCGTCTTCGTTACCGGTCACGAGGCAGCCGCCAACTCGGCCGTAGTACGCGTACTGGCCAGCCTCGTTCAGGTCGCCCGAGGTCGAGTACAGGCGCTCGATGGTGTGCGTGCAGACCGACGACTTCTCGCCGAGCCAGATGGGCGTGGTGAGCACCAGGATGTCCGCCGCCTGGACCTTGGCGTAGAGCTCGGGCCAGTCGTCCCGCTCCCATCCGTGCTCGGTCATGTCGCCGTACACGCCGTAGGCGAGGCGGAAGTCCACCGGGCGCAGCACCTCCACCGCGGCACCGTTCTTCTCCATGATCGCTCGCGAGATGTCGATCAGGCCCTGGGTGTGGGACCGCTCGGGCGAGCGCTTGAGCGTGCAGTTGAGGAACAGGGCCTTGAGGTCCGAGAAGCTCCAGCGGCTCGATTCGCACTGTTCGAGCTGACGTTCACTCAGGGGCATGGGGCGCTCCTTTCCTTACGGTCCATGGTAGCTGTACGCATCGAGAGCAACGAAAGTTGCGGCGGGCCGCCGGCTTCGAGAAGGTCAACCGGGTCGGCTAAGTGTTTCCCCCATCGACTTTCCGCTGGGGTCTGAACTATCCAGCAGGCGGCCCACGCATGAACCAATCCACCATCGCCAAGCTCGGCAGCCTGCCCCTGGTGGTTCTGGCGGTCCTTGCCGTGAACCGCGGACTCGACCTGGCCTTCTTGCTGGATCCTGAAGCTCTCCAGACCTGGCTGCGGGCGCAGGGGAGCCTGGGACCCATCCTGTTCATGGGACTCCTCGCGCTCGCGGTGGTGGTGAGCCCGATTCCGAGTATTCCCCTGGACATCGCCGGGGGCCTCGCATTCGGACCGTGGCTGGGCACGCTCTACGCGGCCAGCGGTGCCCTCGTGGGCTCGGTGGTGAGCTTCGGCATCGCGCGCCTCCTGGGCCGCGAGCTGATCGAGCGCTTTCTCTCCGGCCACATCAACTTTTGCAGCCAGTGTTCGGACAAGCTGCTCACCAAGGCCATCTTCATCTCGCGCCTGATCCCAGGCGTCTCGTTCGACGTGGTGAGCTACGGCGCAGGGCTCACCAAGATCTCGCTGCGCAAGTTCAGCGTGGCGACCTTCGTCGGAATGCTGCCGCTCACCTTCTTGTATGTATCTTCGGGCGCGATCCTCGCGATCGGTCAGGGCTTCACACTCACGCTCGGCGCGATCATGGTCGCGCTCTTCTTCCTCCTGCCACGCTGGATCGAACGCAGGAACCTCTTCGGACTTCGCGGGGCTTTCGAGCATGTCGAGGAGAGCGAGGGAGTCAAGAGCCCGGCAGCAAGCTAGTATCGTCAGATCGCGAGAGGAGGAGCCGGGATGTCAGGGTGGGTCCGAGTCTGCCGTGTACCAGCGCGCTGGCTGTTGCTCGCGCTGCTGTGCGCGCTCGGGGGCGTCGCCGCGCCGGCCGCTGCACAGACGCCGGTGCTGCTCGAGTCCGCAACGCTCGGGGCGACGGGGCTCAACTGGGGCACGTCGATCACCGAGGCGCAGTTCGTCGGGTGGCGGTTCGAGATCGACACGCCGATCCAGGTCGAAGCGATCGGAGGTCACCTGCTCGGGTTCCCGGCCGTGGGGAACGGGCAGATCTTCGGGGCGCTGATCCGCCTGGCGTCGATCGACGTGTTTCCGGCGGGGGACCCCTTCACTCCCGAGGAGACGGTCGCGACCGTGGTCTTCCAGCCCGCGTTCCCCAGTACCGAGCTGCTGGTGCCGCTGTCGGTCGCGCTCGAGCCCGGGGCCTACGCGCTCGTGTTCGGCTCCGACTTGTTCGGGGCGACGGGTAACGGCGCGATTCCCAACCCGACGGACCAGGCCGACATCCCGCCGACGACGATCGACTCGTACATCTTCTATGGCATCCCTGGCCCGAGCCAGGCTCCGATCTGGCGCGGGCCGCTGGCCTCGCAGATGCGCTTCCTCGTCAGCGGCACGACCCCTCCGCCCATACCCGCCTTGGGACCTGCGGGCCTCGGTACGCTTGCGGTCCTGCTCGTGCTGGCTGCGATGTGGACCACACGGCAGAGGAAAGCCCTGATCCCGCCGTCGGAGGTGACTCACTTTCGCGGACTCCTCAACACGTGGAGACGACACATGAAGGCGCTCATTGTGGCGATGGGGCTTGTTCTGGGGAGTACATCGGCTCTGGGCGAACCCTGTGTGGACACCCTGTCCAGCTTCCTGACGAACCAGGGTTACGTGAGGTCGAGCTCTCGGATTCTCCGCTTCGCGGCCGCGAGCTCTGCGTGCTCAGACGTCGATAGACCGGCCTCGAGCCCAGCGTCGATTCGCGCCTGCCGCCGCCACGTATAGATCGTCTGCTCGCTAATCCCGAGATCCGCGGCGACTTCCGCCACCTTTCGACCGCCTTCGACCAACTCGATGACACGTTGCCGGAACTCAGGCGGGTAACCCCTCCGT
>CAZLBF010000068.1:0-17244 GCA_964557495.1 uncultured Myxococcales bacterium
GCCATCGCGGCCTACGGCGCGTTCCTGATTCCGAAGGTGTTCGGCGCGCAGATCAAGGCCGGCCATCCGGAGTACGCGCTTTACGGTTTCGCGGGCTATTACGCCAGTTGCCTGGTCGTGAACTGGTGGTTCTACGCTCGCAAGAACGCTGAGGTGCCCTGCTGATGCCGCGCGATCGGATTCGAACCGTCGCCCTTGCTGTCGGTCTCGTGCTCGTGCTGAGCTCCCTCGGTTCGCGCCTGAGCGCCATGCGTGTGCCGGGCAACAATCAGGGGTACACGCCGGTACAACCGATCGCCTATTCCCACCGTCTGCATGCCGGGGAACTCGGCATCGACTGCGCGTATTGTCACTACGCCGCGACGCAGGGTCGCCATGCGGCTATTCCGCCCGCCGGCGTCTGCATGAACTGCCACAAGGCGGTCAGCGCCCCGCGCGCGGACGTGTTGGCGGAAGCCGAGCGGGCCAAGGCGGCGGGCGACAAACCGCGACCGGTCATCTCGCCGGAGCTGCACAAGCTCTACCGGGCGCTCGGCCTGAACGACCAACGCGAACGCGACCCGACGATCGAGCCGACGCCGATCGAGTGGGTGCGCGTCCACAAGGTGCCGGACTTCGTCGCTTTCGACCACCGCTCCCACGTGGCGGCCGAGGTCGAGTGCCAGGAGTGCCACGGTCCCGTCGAGACGATGAGCCGCCTCTGGCTGTCCCCGGACACGCGCTACAACTCCTCGAGCGCCTTCCTGCCGGCGCAGAAGCTCGAGATGGGCTGGTGCGTGGACTGTCACGACCAGAAGAACGACCAGAAGCTGGAGGCCACGCAGGACTGCGTGGCCTGCCACCACTAGCGGGGCCCGGAAGTCCATGCCAGAGCTCGATCGCCGAGACTTCCTGAAGGTCGTGGGACTGTCCGCGGGTGCCGCGGCGACCGCCGCGTGCCAGGAGCCGGTCGAGAAGGTGATCCCGTACCTGGTGCGGCCGGAGGAGATCATCCCCGGGCTCCCGACCTACTACGCGAGCACCTGTCGCGAGTGCCCGAATGCCTGCTCGCTCGTGGTCAAGACGCGCGAGGGCCGGCCCATCAAGGTCGACGTGAATCCCGACGACCTCCTCAGCTCGGGCGGGACCTGCATTCGCGCCCAGGCCAGCCTGAACCGCACCTACGACCCGTTCCGCTTTCGTGGACCGATGCTCCGAGAGGGCGACCAGCTGGTCCCGATCGAGTGGGAGCAGGCGCTCGCGCTCCTGGCGGAGAAGCTGGCGCCCGCCGCGGCGGCCGGGCAGGTCGCCTTCCTCGGTGGAGACGAGACCGGGACGCTCGACGAGCTGATCGATCAGTTCCTGGCCGCGATCGGCTCGCCGAACCGGCTGCGCTTCGAGCTCTACGCCCACGAGGCGCTGAGAACCGCGAACGAGCGGGTCTTTGGTACGGACGCCGTCCCGCACTTCGATATCGCGAAGTCAGATCTCGTGGTGTCGTTTGGCGCCGACTTCCTGGAGACCTGGCTGAATTCTCCCCAGAACCAGCAGGGCTGGGCGGAGAGCCGGCGCGGCGGCAAGGGCTACGCCGCCTACGTCGGGCCGCGTCTCGGCATGACCGGCGGCAATATGGACGAGTGGATTTCACCGCAGCCGGGAACCGAGGTGCTGGTCGCTCTGGCGCTGGCATACGCCGTCGCCGGTGCCGGGTCCGAGCTTGCCGCGCTGCTTCAGCCCTACGCACCCGACCGGGTGGCGGGCCAGACGGGAGTACCGGTCGAAAAGCTCGAGGCTCTGGCTGCGCGGATTCGCGCGGCTCGAGCGCCGCTCGCGCTGCCGCCGGGGAACGAGATCCAGGGCACCAATGCCGCTGATCTCGCCGCCGCGGTGCAGATCCTCAACTGGGTCTCGGGAGCGGTGGGCGAGACGGTCCTCTTCGGTCCCGATCGCAACGTCGCCGGGCTCGCGCGGTTTCGAGACCTGAAAGAGCTCGCCGGCCGGATGCGCAGTGGCGAGGTGGGCGTGCTGCTCGTACACGAGGCGAATCCGGTCTACGCCATGCCGAAGGCGTTCGAGTTCGCGGACGCGATGCAGCAGGTTCCCTTCGTCGTCAGCTTCTCGAGCGCGAGCGACGAGACCACGGCGCTCGCCGATCTGGTGCTGCCCGACCACACGCCCTACGAAGCCTGGGGCGACGCCGAGCCGGTGAGCGGGATCTTCAGGCTGCAGCAGCCGACGATCCAGCCGATCTTCGGCACGCGCGCCCTCGGCGACGTCCTGCTCGAGGTCGGGCGCGCGCTCGGCGCGGGCGAAGCGCTCCCCGCGGGGAGCTTCCACGATCTGCTCATCTCGAAGTGGGACGGCACTCCGGGCGTGAACACGCATCTGGGGGTGGGCGGGCGCGGACGGCCGGCGGATGCGCGCCCGGTGACGCTCGCGACGACGGTCCACGACCTGCGCTTCGAGCCGGCCCAGCTCAGCGGAGAGGGCGACCTCGTGCTGCTGGCCTACCCGTCGCTCAACTTCTACGACGGTCGCAGCGCGCGGTTCGGCGCGCTGCAGCAGATCCCGGACCCGGTGCTGAAGACGGCCTGGGGGAGCTACGCCGAGCTGCACCCGCACACGGCGGAAGAGCTGGGCATCGCGAAGGGGGACATCGTTCGAGTCCGTACCGAAGCGGGCGAGGTGGAGCTTCCGGCCTTTCCCCACGAGACGATTCGCGAGGGGACCATCGCGGTCGCGATCGGCCAGGGTCACCAGCCCGTGGCTCCGGATGCCGAGCTGCCGTTCGACGGTACGGACTGGACCGCGCTCCAGCGATCCCGGGGAGTGAACATCCTGAGCGTGCTTCCCGGGCGGCTCGATCCGGCCTCGGGTGGACTCGTCTGGCTGGGTACGCGCGTTCGCGTCGAGAAGACCGGCGAAACCTTCCGCGTCGTTGGCACGCAGCCGACCTTCGACCAGGAGCGTCGAGGGATCGCCCGGCGGACGACGGTCGCGGCCCTCGCGGGCCACGAGCCCGAGCCGCGCGATGCGCCCGATCTGCACGTTCAGGAATACGACCCCGCGGACGACCAGGCGACGGCCGAGCTCCCCTACCGCTGGGGGATGGTGATCGACGTCGACGCCTGCACCGGCTGCAACGCGTGCGTCGCGAGCTGCGACCAGGAGAACAACATCCCGGTCGTCGGTGAGGAGCTGATCCGGGTCGGTCGCGAGATGAGCTGGATCCGAACCGAGCGCTACGTGTCGCACAACGGCGACGACCTCGAGGTGCAGCAGATCCCGATGCTGTGTCAGCACTGCGGCAGCGCCCCCTGTGAGAACGTCTGCCCGGTCTACGCGACCTATCACACGGTCGAAGGGCTGAACGCGATGATCTACAACCGCTGCATCGGCACGCGCTACTGCAGCAACAACTGCCCCTACAAGGTTCGCCGGTTCAACTATCTCCCCTATGACTTCTACGTTCGCGAGCCCGAAACGCTGAGACTCAACCCCGACGTGACCGTTCGCTCCAAGGGGGTCATGGAGAAGTGCAGCCTCTGCGTACAGCGGATCAACTTCGCCAAGGACCTCGCGCGTGACGAGAAGCGCAACGTGCGGGACGGCGATCTCCAGATGGCCTGTCAGCAGGCCTGTCCCTCGCGCGCGATCGAGTTCGGGAACTACAAGGACCCGGAGAGTCGCATCACGAAGCTTCGGCTGGACCAGCGGGCCTACACCGTGCTCGACCACCTGAATACGCGTCCAGGTGTCACGTACCTGAAGACCATCCGACGAACCCCGACCCACGACCGGGTCGACGACCACCACGCATAGGAAGCGACGATGGCCGCGGTAACCGAGCCCGTCCCCACGAGCGCAGACGAGATCAACGAACAGATTCTGCGCACGCTGCAGCCGCCGACGGCGCTCTACGTCCTCGGCGTGCTGGCCTGTGTCGGACTCGTCGGCGCCGCGGTCTTCGCCCTCGCGTATCAGACCTACTGGGGCTTCGCGGTCACCGGACTCATGCACCCCATCATGTGGGGGGTGTACATCACCAGCTTCGTGTTCTGGGTCGGGATCGCGCACGCCGGCACGCTGATCTCCGCGATCCTCTACCTGTTCCGCGCGAAGTGGCGCAATGCGATCAACCGCGGCGCCGAGGCCATGACGGTGTTCGCGGTCGTGACCGCCGCACTCTTCCCGCTGATGCACATCGGACGGCTCTGGAAGTTCTACTTCATGATCCCGTATCCGAATCAGCGTCAGCTGTGGATCAACTTCAAGTCGCCGCTCGCGTGGGACATCTTCGCGATCAACACGTACATGATCATCTCGATCCTGTTCTTCCTCGTCGGGCTGCTGCCCGACATCGCGACGGCTCGAGATCGCTCCACGGATTGGCGCAAGCACTTGTACCGGGTGGCCGCGCTCGGCTGGCACGGCACTGCCGAGCAGTGGCGCAACTGGCACCGCGCCGTGCTGCACCTCTCCGGCCTCGCCACACCGCTGGTTCTCTCGGTCCACAGCGTCGTCTCCTGGGACTTCGCCATGGCAGTCGTTCCGGGCTGGCACACCACGATCTTTGCCCCCTACTTCGTCGCGGGCGCGATCTTCTCCGGGATCGCGATGGTCATTACGCTACTGGTGCCGGTGCGAAAGGCCTTCGGCCTCGAGGGCATCATCCGCGACGTGCACTTCGACAACATGGGCAAGTTCGTGGTGCTGACCTCGACGATCGTCGCCTACGCCTACGGCGTCGAGTTTTTCATGGCCTGGTACAGCGCCAATCCCTTCGAGCAGATGTCCTTCTGGCACCGGGCGTTCGGGGACTACTGGTGGGCGACCTGGATCATGATCATCTGCAACGTGGTGATTCCGCTCCCACTCTGGATCAAACGGGTGCGCCTCCACGTTCCGACCATGTGGGTCATCTCCATCTTCATCAACATCGGCATGTGGTTCGAGCGCTTCGTGATCATCACGACGGGGCTCTCCCACGAGTACGAGCCCGCCGCCTGGGGCTACTACGTGCCCGCCTGGCCCGAGATCACGATCCTGATCGGGAGCTTTGCCTGGTTCATGATGTTCTTCCTGATCTTCATCCGCTTCTTCCCCGTCGTGGCGATCGGCGAGGTGAAGGAGTTGTTCTTCGAGAAGCGGGAGGAGGGGCACTGATGGCCGAGATTCTGGGCGTCATGACCCAACCTCACGCGACCGTGGGCGCGATCGAGAGCCTCAAGGGGGCCGGCTTCCACGATCTCGACGTCTACTCGCCGGTCCCGAGCCACGAGATCGAGGAGGCGTTCCAGGCCGGGCCCAGCCCGGTGCGCGTCTGGACGCTGGTCGGCGGACTCACCGGCGTGACGCTCGGCTACCTCATGCAGATCTGGATGTCCTACGACTGGCCGATGGTGGTCGGCGGGAAGCCGTTCGCATCGATCCCGGCCTACACCATCATCGCCTTCGAGCTCACGATCCTGATCGGAGGCGTGCTCACGGTGCTCGGCTTGATCACGCACGGCATCATCCTGGCGATGCGGAAGCCCACGGCCTACCGGCCCAGCTTCACCGGGGGCGAGTTCGGGTGCCTGGTTCGCTGCCACGCGGACCAGATCCCGCGCGTTCAGGAGATTCTCCAGCAGGCCGGCTGCACGGAGGTTCACGTTGTCGAGGCTTAGGAACACACTGCTGCTGGGGCTCGTCGCCATGCTTGGCAGCGCCTGCTGGGAGCAGGTTGCACCCAAGTGGTTCTCGCAGATGAAGCGACAGCCCGCGCTGCAGGCGTACGAGGCCAGCGTACCTCTCGTGCCGCCCCCCGGAACGGTGCCGCTCGGCGGGATCGAGCCTCGCATCGACAGTCCGATGCCCGCCTTCATGCCCGCGGGGATGACTCTCCCGAACCCGATTCCGACGAGCGAGGTCTCCACCGCGCGCGGCAAGGCGCTCTTCGAGGTCTACTGCGCCGTCTGCCACGGCTTCGACGGCATGGCGAAGCCGGCGGAGGTCCCCGTCGCGAAGCGGCTGCTGGAGAGCGGCATGCCCCCGCTCCCGCTGGCGGCGGTGCCCATCTACACCGACGGCTTCCTCTTCACCAAGATCCGCTACGGGAAGCCCGGTATGCCCGGCTACCCGCAGATCCAGTCGCAGGACCGCTGGCACATCGTCAACTACCTGCGGGTCCTGATACCCAAGCTCCCGCAGGCGCCCCCGGCCCCGGCCCCGCAGGCACAGGCGCAGACGCGGCCAGCGAGCTGACCCATGAGCGACTACGCAAAGCCGAGATCCCTGCCTCGCACCAGCGCGCTGGTCTTCGCGGCGCTCGCCGCGCTCGGCGTGATCACCTTCCTCGTCGGGCTGGGGCTCGACGCCGACCGGACCTACCGCGTCTTCCTGCACAACTGGCTGCTCTGGGCAGCCCTCGCGCAAGGCGCTCTGGTCCTCTCCTGCGCCTTCCGGCTAACGAACGCGACCTGGCCCGGTCCGGTGGGTCGGGTCGTCGACTCGTTCGCGGCGTTCATCCCCGTGTCGCTGATCCTCTTCGGCGTGATCTGGCTCGGGCGCGATCACCTCTTCGGTGCGTGGCTCGCCGAGCCGGTGCATGGCAAGGAGTGGTGGTACAGCGAGGGCTTCACGTTCGGTCGCGACGCGCTCGGACTGCTCTTCATCACGCTCGTCTCGCTGCTGTACCTGTACATCGCTCTGCGACCGGCCCTCGGCCGTGCGCGAGAGGAGGCCAGCGGCTGGCGGAAGGGGCTCTACGCCTCCTGGACCGCCGGGTGGCGCGGCGAGGAGGCGGAGCGCGCGCTCTCGGAGCGGCGCGGACGCAAGCTGGCCGCCGTGGTGGCGCTCTCCTACGTGCTCGTCTACAGCGTCCTCGCAGTCGACCTGGTCATGTCGCTCTCCCCGCACTGGGTGAGCACGATGTTCCCGGCCTACTACGCCTGGGGCGGCTTCCTCTCGGCCGTGTCTCTGACGGCTCTGGTCTGCCTGATCCTCCGAAACTCGACGCAGACCGACGTCGGTCTGACGACGAAGCGCCAGCATGACCTGGGCAAGATGATCTTCGCCTTCTCGATCTTCTGGATGTACCTGTTCTGGTCGCAATACCTGGTGATCTGGTACGGGAACATTCCGGAGGAGACCGAGTTCATCGCCTCGCGTCTCGGAAGCCAGTTCCTGCAGGACACCTGGTACATGACGGGCTTCTGGGAGCGTGTCGCCGAGCCCTACGCGCGGATCACGCTGGTCACCTGGATCCTGGTCTGGGTGATCCCGTTCTGGGTGTTGCTGGGCCAGCGGCCGAAGAAGACGCCCAGCATTCTGGCTGCGGTCAGCGCGGGCTCGCTGCTCGGCTTCTGGCTCGAGCGCTACATCCTGATCACTCCGTCGCTGGTGGATCCGGAGGCCGTCCTGGCGGGAGCGCCCGTCACGCTCTTCGGCGCGGTCGAGCTCGGCATCAGCGCCGGGTTCGTCGGCCTCTTCTTTCTCTGCTTCCTCGTCTTCGGCCGGGTCTTCCCGGGCGCGATCCCGGCCAAGTAACGTCTCGCCGGGTATCGGCGGGCAAAGCCGGCCTGCCGGGCTTCGCTCGACTGCGTCTCGCTGCGCGCGCCGCTACCGCGGCGCTTGCGGGAGCTGCCGTAGATCGGCCGGTGGAGATGAGGGCGCGGCGGCGGCCGTCGGCATCAGCCGATCACCTCTCGCACGGCGTCGATCACGTGGGCCGGGCTCGGGAGGTAGGCGTCCTCCAGCGTCGGGCTGAAGGGGACCGGGGAGTGCGGTGCGGTGACGCGCTTGACCGGTGCGTCGAGCAGGTCGAAGCCCCGATCTGCGGCCAGTGCGGCGACGTCGGTCGCGAAGCTGCACCTCGGAGTCGACTCGTCGACGACCACCAGTCGACCGGTCTTCTCGAGCGAGCCCAGGATCGCGTCCTCGTCGAGGGGCGAGAGGCTGCGCGGGTCCACGATCTCGACCGAGATCCCGTCTTCGGAGAGCTGCTCCGCTGCCTGGAGCGCGAAGTCGACCATGCGCGCAACGGCGACGATGGTGACGTCGCTGCCTTCGCGCGCGATGCGGGCCTTACCGATCGGGATCTCGTAGTCCCCCTCGGGGCAGGGCCCCTTGGTGAAGTAGAGAACCTTGTGCTCGCAGAAGATGACGGGATCGTCGTCTCGGATTGCCGCGAGCAGCATGCCCTTGGCATCCTCGGGGCACGACGGGGCAACGGTCTTCAGGCCGGGGATTGCGGTCGTCAGGCCGTACAGGGTCTGCGAGTGCTGCGCCGCCGCGCGAACGCCACCCCCGATGATCGTGCGGACCACGAGCGGGACGCGAGCCTTGCCGCCGAACATGTAGCGGAGCTTGGCGGCCTGATTCAGCAGCGGGTCGAGCGCAACGCCGATGAAGTCCATGAACATGAGCTCGACGACGGGGCGAAGGCCGGTCGCGGCCGCGCCCACGCTGGCGCCGATGAAGCCCATCTCGGAGATCGGCGTGTCCCGTACGCGGTCGGGCCCGAACCGCGTGCGCAGCCCCTTGGTCACGCCCATGATTCCGCCCCAGGCCTCCTCGATGCCCTGGTCCTCGCGGCCCTCGCCGCCCGCGAGGTCCTCTCCGATCAGGATCACGTTCGGGTCACTCGTCATCGCGATCGACATCGCCTCGTTGAGGGCCTGGCTGTAGAAGATCTCTCGCATCAGCTCGACTCCGGGTACGACACGTAGACGTCGGTGGTGACCTCTCGGGGGTCCGGGGGGTCGCTCGATTCGGCGAAGGCGACCGCCGCTTCGACGGCGGCGACCGCCGCGGCATCGATCTCGCGTAGAGCGTCGGCATCGCAGAGCTCGAGCTCTTCGACCACGCTCCGTTCGAGGAGCTCGAGTGGATCGCGCGTCTGGCGCACCTCCTCGGTCTCCTCCTTGGTCCGGTACGTCAGCGGATCTCCCACGTAGTGACCGAAGTATCGATAGGTCTTGCACTCCAGGAGGGTGGGGCCCTCTCCCGCGCGCGCCCGCTCGATCGCCTCGCCCGCCTTCTCGTACACGTCCAGGAAGTCCATGCCATCCGCGATCACGCCCGGGATGCCGTAGCTCGCTGCACGGTCGGCGATGTCGGTGATGTTCATGGCGTACTCGGCGGGCGTCGCCTCGCCGTAGCCGTTGTTCTCGACCACGTACAGCGCCGGGAGCTTCCAGATCGAGGCCAGGTTGAGGCTCTCGTGGAAGCTCCCCTCGTTCGCCGCACCGTCTCCGAAGAACGCCACGGCAATCTGGCCGCTGCCGCGCGTCTGGGCGGTAAGCGCTGCACCGGTGGCGAGGGGGATGCCGGCCCCGACGATGCCGTTGGCGCCGATCATGCCGCGATCGAGGTCGGCGATGTGCATCGAGCCCCCCTTGCCCTTGCACAGGCCGGTGCTCTTGCCGAAGAGCTCCGCCATCATGCCGTCGATGTCGACCCCCTTGGCGATGCAGTGACCGTGGCCGCGGTGCGTGCTGCACAGGAAGTCGTCGTCGCGGAGGTGCATGCAGACGCCGACGGCGGTCGCTTCCTCACCCGCGTACAGGTGCAGGAAGCCGGGTAGCTTCCCGGCCAGCGAGAGCTCCGCGAGCTTCTCCTCGAAGACCCGGATCGTCCTCATGCGACGGTACGCCTCGCGCAGCATCTCTCGGTCGAGCCGCATTCTGGTTCCTCTCCGTGATAGGCTCGCGATCCTACCATGCCGACGACGCTCGTGATGCCGAAGCTGGGGCTCACCATGCAGGAGGGGACCGTCCTCGAGTGGCGCTCCAGCGAGGGGGAGTCGGTGCGCCGCGGCGAGATCGTGCTCGTGATCGAGTCGGAGAAGGTGGAGTTCGAGGTCGAGGCCTCCGACGACGGTGTCCTGCGGAAACACGTCGTGCCCCAGGGCGAGACCGTGCCCTGCGGCCAGGTGCTCGCGGTGTTGACCGAGACCTCCGACGAGCCGCTCGACGTCGACGCGTTCCTCGCCGACCTCGAAGCGCAGCAGGCTACCGCCCGAAAATCTGCCCGCGCGGCGCGCGCAGAAGGCAGAGAACGCGCGCAGGTGCCGAGCGGCGACCGGGTACGCGCGTCGCCCCGTGCGAAGCGGCTCGCCCGGCTCGAGGGGATCGACCTCGCCGGAATCGAGGGGACGGGATCCGGAGGGCGAATCGGCGAGGAGGATGTGCGACGAGCCGTCGGGGAGCTGGGGTCGCGCATCGCGCTCGGCGAGGCGCGCATCGGCTACGCGGAGCAGGGCGCGGGTGACCCACCCGTGGCCCTGCTGATCGGCTTCGGTCTCGACCGGAGCGGCTGGAACCTGCAGCTTCGCGACCTCGCACTCGACCGACGCGTGATCGCGCCCGACCCACGCGGAACCGGGGCGAGCACGGACCCGGGAGACGAGCCGCTCTCCGTCGATCGCCTCGCGCGCGACGTGCTCGGGCTCTTGGACGCGCTCTCGATCGAGCGGGCCGTTCTGATCGGGTCGAGCCTCGGCTCCGCCGTTGCGCTCGAGGCGGCCATCGCATTCCCGGAACGCGTCGAGCGACTGGTTCTGATCAGTCCGGCGGTCGAGCCCGATCCGCGCCTGCTCGCTGCGCTCGACTCCATCGTTCGCGTCGCCGAGGCGGCGGACGCCGACGCCCGGTTGCGGGCCATGGCGCCGTGGCTCTTCGGGCGCGCGTTCCTCGCCGATGCCGAGGGAACCGAGCACGCCATTCGCGCCATGCTGGGCGTGGCGGCCCGCGTTCCGCCACGAACGCTCCGGCGCCAGCTGGCCGCACTGGCGGACTGGCTCGGCACGCGCGGCGACGACATCGCGAAGCTGGAGCAGCCGGCGCTGGTGGTCGTGGGGAGCGAGGACATCCTCACGCCCCCCGCAAGTGCAGAGGCACTCTGCGTGGCGATTCCCGAGGCGCGACTCGCGGTGATCGACGGTGCGGCCCACGCCCCGATGGTCGAGGCGCCCGACCGCCTGCACGCCCTGCTGCGCGACTTCCTCTCCTAGCGCCGAGAGACGCCCCTAGTCCTCTATGGTCGGGGCGACGTGCACGCGCGGCTCGCGGACTCGGCGCATGAGCGCGATGGCGGCGAGCTGGAAGACGATCGAGAGCCCGAACACCAGCTGGAGCGTGGCGAGGTCGGCGAGCAGGCCCGCCACCAGGAAGGCGAAGCTGCCCACGAACTCCGAGCCCGAGTTCGAGATGGCGATGCGCATGGCTCGGTCGCGCTGGGTGCCGAACTCGAGCACGAGGTTCTGCCCGGACAGCATGAAGCCGCTGATCCCCGCACCGACCAGAACGTAGATCCCGGCGTACGCCAGGGTGCTGACGGGGACCAGAAGGATCAGCGCGCTTCCGGCCGCCCAGGTGAGCAGTGCAGCCTCGAAGACGCCCTTGAAGCCGATGCGATCGGCGAGAAGTCCCCAGCCCAAGCCGCTGAAGGAGTTCGCCACGAAGAAGGTGGCCGAGAAGAGCCCGAGCTGCTCGCCGCCGATGCTCAGCTCTCGTCCGATGAAGAGGATGTACATCGGCATCGCGCCGCGCGAGGCCGTGCCCAGGAAGCGCGCGACGACGAAGTGTCGGAAGTCCGGCTCGGCGCGGAGCAGCGCGGGAAGCGTGCGCAGTCGCTGAGCGAGGGGAGTTCCCTCGTGGACTTCCATGGAGTCGGGCTCGCGCAGGCATGCGAAGGCGACGAGTCCCAGGCTCGTCAGCACGAAGCCCAGCAGGAACGTGTAGCCGTAGCCCGCGGGGAAGCCGGCGGTCTCCACCAGGTAGCCGCCGACGAAGGCGACGCCCAACAGCGCGATCCCGGCGGCCGAAGTCCGCAGGCCCAGCAGCACGCCGCGCCGGGTCACGGGGATCGTCTTGGAGATCACGAACTGGAAGACGACCCCCTGCATCCCCAGGGCGAGCCCGAGCAGTCCCACGGCGAGCCAGATCAGCAGCAGCGCCTCGTCGGCGGGAACCAGCAGCGCGACCAGCGCGAGGAACAGGACCTGGAGACGCATCGCTCCGCCGAACAGCACACCGAGCCACTTGGCGCGCGCGCGGCGCTCCACGATGCGGGCCGACAGGATCGGCGATAGGAACATGCCGAAGCTCTGAACGGCTCGCAGGACCCCGACGGCGCTGGCGTTTCCGGCCACCAGACCGACGAAGTGGGGCAGAAAGGTCGGAGCCTGCACCAGCCGGAAACCGGTCTGGCCGAGAAGCCCGTGGAGCACGAGCAGGGAGAAGTTGAAGCGGAGGTTCCGCTCCGCGTCGGAGCTCTGCTGCGAGCCCTCCGGCTGCTGTGGCGCATGGGCCTCGGACATCGTCGGAGGGTGGAGTACCATGAAGGCCGCTCTCGGGCCAGCTTCGTTCGGGCCGGGAGCGTCGGGTGGGGAGAATTTGCCGAAGTCTTCGGAGCCGACGAGCCGGATCGAACGCATCGCGGTCTTGAACCGGGGAGAGCCCGCGCGGCGCTGCCTGCGCGCGATTCGCGAGCTCCGCGCGGAGGAGGGCTCGAGCCTCGTCGGGATCGCCCTGTTCACCGATCCCGACCAGCGCTCGACGTACGTGCGCGAGGCGGACGAGCGCCTGTCGCTCGGTGCGGCGCTGCGTCGCTCCAACGGCGGCGACCTGCGCCCCGCCTATCTCGACCAGGATCGCGTGATGGCCGCGCTGCGCGCCGTCCGCGCGGACGCCGTCTGGCCCGGCTGGGGATTCCTCGCCGAGGATCCGAGCTTTGTCGAGCGACTCGAGTCGGCCGGCCTCGTCTTCCTGGGACCCCGCGCCGAGACGATGCGCGCCCTCGGCGACAAGATCATGTCGAAGAAGCTCGCCGAGGCGGCCGGCGTACCGGTCACGCCCTGGAGCGGCGGACCGGTCGAATCGGACGAGCTGAAGCGCGCCGCAGAGAAGCTCGGATATCCACTCATGATCAAGGCCACCGCGGGTGGCGGCGGGCGCGGGATCCGCCGGGTGGAGTCGACCGACGAGCTCGAGGCCGCCTTCCGGAGTGCGGCCTCCGAAGCGCTGCACGCCTTCGGTGACGGTGCGCTGTTCCTCGAGAGCTGTCTCGAGGGTGCGCGACACGTCGAGGTCCAGATGGCGGCCGACTCCCACGGTCGGGTGCTCGCACTCGGTGTGCGCGATTGCTCCGTGCAGCGTCGACACCAGAAGGTGATCGAGGAGACGCCGCCCCCGTGGCTCCCCGAAGAGCTTCGGGAAGAGATGTGCGCCGCCTCGATTCGACTCCTCGAGCAGATGCGCTACACGGGTGTCGCCACGGTCGAGTACCTGCTGACCTCCGAGCCGCGCTACTGCTTTCTCGAGGTCAATCCGCGGCTTCAGGTCGAGCACGGTGTGACCGAGATGCGGTCCGACTTCGATCTGGTCAAGGCGCAGATCCGGATCGCGCGCGGCGAACACCTTCCGGAAGCGGCACCCGCCGAGCGCGGACACGCGATCGAGGCGCGGATCTGTGCCGAGGATCCGGCCGCCGGATTCGTTCCGACACCCGGACACATCGCCCTGCTCGATCTTCCCTCGGGGCCCGGAATCCGCGTCGACTCGGGAATCGCCGCCGGGGAGACGATCCCCGGCGAGTTCGACTCGATGCTGGCGAAGATCATCGCCGCGGGCTCCACGCGCGAGGAGGCGCGCGCGCGGCTGGTCCGCGCGGTGTCGGAAGTGCGCCTGGTGATCGAGGGAGGGATGACCAACAAGGGGTTCCTGCTCGACATCCTGGCCCACCCCGACTTCAGGGACGGAAGCTGCGACACCGGCTGGCTCGACCGCGCCGGGCTCGCCACCGGACCGGCTCCAGAGATCGACGCCCTGCTCGTCGCTGCGATCCTGACGTACCAGCGAGAGCGCGCGGCCGTGCGACTCAACTTCTACGTCGAGGCGGCTCGGGGGAGGCCGCGCCAGATTCCCCCGTCGACCGGGCGGGAGATCGACCTGGTCTATGCGGGGGTTCCCTATCGCTTCACGGTCTTCGCGGTCGGGGGCTGGACCTATCGGGCCTACCTCGGCGAGCGCGTGGTTCAGGTCCGGCTCCTGGAGCAGGGTCCGTTCGCCCGGCTGCTCGAGGTCGGCGAGCGTCGGCGGGCGGTTCTCTTCAGCGAGTCGGACGTCGAGCTTCGGATCGAGCTCGACGGTCGACTGCACCGCGTCGAGCGCGACGTCGGCGGCAAGGTGCGCGCGCCGGCGCCAGCGCTCCTGATCGAGATCTCGACGCGTCCCGGTGAAACCGTGACGGCGGGCCAGCGGCTCGGCCTGCTGGAGGCGATGAAGACCGAGACGGCCTTCTTCGCGCCGGTCTCTGGCGTGGTTCGCGAGGTGCTGCTGCGTCCCGGCGAGCGCGTCGCGGCGGGCGACGTGATTCTGGTGATCGAGCCCAGCCCCGAGGGAGGCGCGGCCGCCGCCGACCGCACGCGGGAAGAGCTCGAGCTCGAGCTCGTACCCGATGCGCTCGAGGCGTTCCGGGACCCGGACACGGAGCTCTGGGACTTCGGCCTGGCACTCTCCGCATCGCCGGCGACGCGCGCTGAGGCGGTGGGGGCGCTGCGCCTCGAGGTGAGCCGGATCGCGATGGGCTACGACGTGAACCCGGCGCGCGCGGAGAGCGTGATCCAGTCGCTCGAGGCGGGCATCGGTGAGATTCCGGAGCCGTTCCTCGCGGAGCTGGCACAGCTGGCCCGCGAGGTGCCGATCTTCGCCGACATCGAGACGCTCTTCTCGCGGACCCCCTCGCGAACCCGGACCTCCGAGCTCGGCCCGTCGAACGACGCGCGCATGGCAATGTACCTGCGTCGGCTCTGGGTCGAGGGCGCCGGGATCGATGAGGAATTTCTCGTGCAGGTGCGTCGTGCACTGGCCCACTACAACATCGCCTCGCTCGAGGCGATTGACCCACTCCAGCGGGCGGTGTTGCGACTCCACGCGACTCGCACCACGAAGGAGCTGCGCAACCGGGTGCTGGCGGCGCTGCTGCATCTGCTGATCCGGCTCGGCGATCGGGGCCAGGCGTTCGATCGCTACCCGAATCTCGCCGAGGCGCTCGACCGGCTGATCCTGCTGCGCGGGACGGTCACGACGGGCGTCGCCGATCTTGCGGCGCAGGCTCGCTTCGCGCTCTTCGATCGCGCGCCGGAGGCCGAGTGGGAGCCACCGTCGCCCGCCAGCGTCGACCTGGATGCGGGCTCGCTCCCTCCACCCGATCCGAGCGCGCTCGCGGTGCGCGCTCGCGAGCTCGGCATTCCGCTCGACGTCGCTCGCCGGCTCGAGCTCTGGCGGCTCGACAACTTCGAGCTCGAGCCGATCGAGAGCCTGCCCGGCATCTGCGCGTTCTACGGTCGCGCCCGCCGGCAGCCGGGTGACCAGCGGATCTTCTGCTTCGCCGAGATCACCGAGGCCATCCCGGGTGCACCCCTGGACCCCGACCTGGCCGTCTTCGAGCAGCGCTTCCACGCGGCGATCGAGGCGATGCGCTCGATTCAGTCGGAGCGCGACCCGACTCACCGCCTGAACTGGAATCGGCTCTACCTGTTCGTTCGGTCGCCGATCGTGCTGGGGCAGTCACTCGTCGGCGAGGCGGTGCGGCGCCTGGCTCCCGAGACGGGCAACCTCGGGCTCGAGAAGGTCATCGTGCGCCTGGTCGTGCTGGACGCCGATCGATCCGACGCGGAGCAGCTGCCCGTCGAGGTCCTGACCGGGAACCCGACCGGCAGCCGCGTCGAGTTCGAGCTCCGCACGCCCCACCCGCAGCCGCTCGCGCCCGCCACGGAGTACGAGCGGCGCGTCGCCGCCGCCCGCGCCCGCGGCCTCGTCTACCCCTTCGAGATCGTGCGGCTCTTCACCGCGGCGCCCGAGTCCGCGTCCGCCCGCATCGGAGCGCCGACGGGACCGGGGCACTTCCTCGAGTACGACCTCGTCCGAGAGCACGCGGAGCCCGTGGGCCGGCCCCCCGGCGGCAATACCTGCGGCGTGGTGATCGGTGTGATCACGACGCCCACCGAGAAGTATCCCGAGGGCGTGCGCCGCGTGCTGATCGTCAGCGACCCGACCTTCGGAATGGGGGCGCTCGCCAGTCCCGAGTGCGACCGCATCGCAGCGGCAATCGATCTGGCGGAGCGGGACGGGATGCCGGTGGAGTGGGTCGCGCTCTCTTCCGGGGCACGCATCGCGATGGAGACCGGGACCGAGAACCTCGACGCCACCGCGCGCGTCGTGCGACGGATCGTGACGTTCACCGACTCGGGCGGAGAGATCAACCTGATCCTGACCGGCGTGAACGTCGGCGCCCAGAGCTACTTCGACGCACTCTCGACCATGGGACTGCAGTCGCGTGGCATCCTGATCATGCTCTCGAACGCCTCGATGGTGCTCACCGGTCGGGCCGCACTCGAGGTCTCCGGCGGCGTCGCCGCCGAGGACGAGGTCGGCATCGGAGGGTACGAGCGCATCATGGGGATCTCCGGCCAGGCGCACTACCAGGCGCGGGACCTCTCGGATGCCTACGCGATCCTGCTCGACCACTACGCGCACACCTTTCGAGCGCAGGGCGAGCCGCGTCCGCGCCGCTTCCAGACCCGCGACCCGCACGATCGCGACGTGGTGGAGTACCCGTATCGGGGAGACGAGGGGTTCGGGAAGGTCGGCGAGGTCTTCTCGCTCGAGTCCAACGCCGAGCGCAAGCGGCCGTTCGCGATGCGGGAGCTGATGGGAGCTCTCGTCGACCACGACGCCGGCTGGCTCGAGCGCTGGCGCGACTGGGTCGGCGCCGACACCGCCATCGTCTGGGACGCCCACCTGGGAGGGCACGCGGTCGCCCTGGTCGGCATCGAGAGCCGTCCTCTGCCGCGGATCGGCTCCGTGCCCAACGACGGCCCCGACGCCTGGACCGCGGGCACGCTCTTCCCGCTCTCCTCCAAGAAGGTCGCGCGCGCGATCAACGCTGCGAGCGGCAACCGACCGGTCCTGATCCTGGCGAATCTGTCGGGCTTCGACGGGTCTCCGGAGTCGATGCGCCGGGGGATTCTCGAGTACGGTGCCGAGATCGCGCGCGCCGTGGTCCGCTTCGAGGGCAAGTTCCTGTTCACGGTCGTCTCCCGCTACCACGGTGGCGCGTACGTGGTCTTCTCCCGGGAGCTGAACGACCAGATGCACGTCAGCGCGCTCGAGGGATCCTTCGCGAGTGTGATCGGCGGCTCCGCCGCAGCGCTCACCGTTTTTCCGCGCGACGTCCGCGCCCGCGCCAACGCCGATCCCCGCGTCGAGGCGGCCCGGA